>NZ_JBQQBR010000033.1:0-145061 GCF_052245935.1 Nonomuraea sp. 3N208
GGGGGGTGCTCCCCCGCCGGGCCGCCGCTTTTAGCTCACTCCGGGCAGGACGAGAGCCGCGCGGTGCACGTTGGAGTAGTCGGCCCAGCGCTTCGCCCGCCCGGTTGTGACGTCGACCGCATAGGAGTACATGTGCCCCTTGTCGTTGACGGTGACCAGGACCTCGGAGCGGCTCGGCCAGAGGCTGGTGCCGTCGACGGCCCCGTTCTTCGGCAGGCCGCGCACGGTCACCTTGCGCAGGGTCCGCCCCGTCTTGGCGTCGAGCAGCGTGAGCCTGCCGAAGCCCCGCTTGTTGGCGTCTGAGAACTCGACGGCGGCCACCGTGCGGCCGTCCGGGGACAGCTCGCTGAAGTGGATGAACACGCCGTCGAAGCGCACCGGCTTGCCTCCGCCCGTGACCGGCATCAACCACAGGTCGGTCTTGCGGTAACGGATCAGCTCGGCGACGCGGTTCTTGATGCTGATCACCTCGTACTTGCCGGGTATCGACACCGTCTCGGTGTTGGCCAGATCGATCAGCAGGCCGGGTTCCTTGCTTCCCTCGCGTGGGTCGAAGGCCACGTACCGGCCGTCGTCGGAGACCGCGAGCATGGCCCCGATGCCGATCCGGTCTTCTTTCACCGTGACGGAGGCGACCGTCCTGTTGCCGCTCTCCAGCTTGTGGACGACGAACGTCTGGGCCCTGCGTTCGTAGTAGGCAAGCATGCGCCCGTCCCGGCTGATCGCGAGAGGCGCCTGCTGGTCCGTGCGGGTCGAGACGAGCGCGTCCGGCACCCGGTACGTCTCCCCACTCCGGGTGACCACCCGCCACTCCACCGCACTGCAGTCGGCGGTGCGGGCCGCCTCGTCGAACTCGCACGGCGTCTGGAACGCGTGGCTGATCGGCCCCACCTTGCCGGAGGGCAGGTCGGGCACCGTGTCCGTCCGCTTCTGCGTGGCCGTCTGGTCGGTACGCGGCCAGGCGATGACGGCCCCCGCCGTCGTCACCACCACCATCGCCACGACCGTCGCGACGGTGCCCAGCACCAACGTGGCGCGCCGCCTGCGCCGGTGCCCCTCGATGGCCGCGTCGGCCAGGCTCACCAGCGGAGCCTCCGCCGCTAGACCCTCCAGCGCGTTGCGCAGCCTCGTCATCGGGCCACCTCCTCGACGTGCAGATCCATCAGCTCGGGCGCGATCTCGCGCAGGCGGGCCAGCGCGCGGTGGGTCTGGCTCTTGACGGTGCCGATCGAGCAGCCGAGCACGTCGGCCGTCTGGGCCTCGGTGAGGTCCTCCCAGAAGCGCAGCACGATCACGGCCCGTTGCTTGCGACCTAGCTTGGCCAGCGCCTGCCGCAGAACGATCCGATCCAGCGTGACATCGTCATAGGAGGCGCTCCGCTCGGGCGGGTGCGCGCTCGGCAACTCGGGACGGTGGCGGCGCCTCCAGGAGATGTACTGGTTGACCAGCGCCTTGCGCGTGTACGCCTCGGGGTTGCCGCTCCTGGACAGCTTGGACCACTGTCCGACGACCTTGGACAGCACGCTCTGCAGCAAATCCTCGGCGAGATGTGCGTCTCCCATGAGCAGGTACGCGGTCCGCATCAGCGACTGCTGGCGGGCCAGCACGAACTCGCGGAAGCCGTCGTGATGATCCAATGTGGTCTCCTCTCGCCCCTATGCCAACGCGACCCAACCGGTGAAAGGTTGCACGTGTGTCTCCGGTTTCACATCCCGGGTTGTCCGGCCCGTCGGCTCGGCTTCATCGGCGGCTGTTAGAGATTCGCGCATGCGCAAATCTCTGCTCCTCGCCGCCCTGATCTCCGCGTCGCTGGTCGTGCCGTCCGGCCCGGCGCACGCCGACTCCGGGCCCGCCGTCACGTTCGCCCTGATCGGCGACACCCCCTACGGCGACGCCCAGCAGGCCGTGTTCCCGAAGCTGGTCGACTCCATCGACGCCGACCCGGACGTACGTTTCGTGCTGCACGCAGGTGACGTCAAGAACGGCTCCTCCACCTGCGACGACGCCCGCTTCGAGACGTTGGCCGGGCTGTTCGGCACGTTCGACGACCCGTTCGTGCTGACGCCCGGCGACAACGAGTGGACCGACTGCCATCGCACCGCCGCCGGCGGCTACGTCCCCACCGAACGACTGGAGGCGGTCCGCCGCATCTTCTATCCCATCGCGGGACGCACCATCGGCGGCCACCCGATGGGCGTGCGCACCCAGGCTCGCGATGCCCGCCACCGCGACTACCGGGAGAACGTGCTCTTCACCCGATCCGGCGTGGTCTTCGCCACGGTGCACGTGGTCGGCAGCGAGAACGACCTGGCCCCCTGGAGTCAGCTGCCCGGCGGCGACCGGCCCGCGGAGCGGCTGGCCGAGTTCGAGGCGCGCAAGGCCGCCGCGCTGGACTGGATCGACAACGCCTTCGCCGTCGCCCGCCGTACGCAGGCGCCCGGCGTGCTGCTGATGATGCAGGCCGAGCCCGTGGACACCGCCGGATTCGCCGAGATCAGGGCGCGCGTCGCCGAGCAGGCACGGGCCTACGGCAAGCCGGTGGTGCTCGCGCACGGCGACGAGCACGTCTACGAGGTGGAGCCCGGCTACGCCGGGGTGCCCAACCTGACTCGCCTGGAGACGTACGGCGACACCGCCGCCAACTGGTTGCGCGTCACCGCCGACCCGAAGTCTTCCGCCGTCTTCTCCTGGGAGCCGCAGACGGTGCGTTAGCGACCACCATGCCCCGTCACGACTGGGGGTTGAAGTAGACCGGGCATAAGGCACCATTTAGGGGTGCCGAATCGTGTCCTCATCGCCGACGACGATCGTGCCATCCGCGAGTCCCTTGCGCGTGCGCTGGAGCTGGAAGGTTACGACGTCGTCGCAGCCGCCGACGGCGTGGAGGCCCTGACCCGGGCCCGCCGCGACTCCTTCCACGCCCTGGTCGTCGACGTGATGATGCCTCATGTCGACGGCCTGGCCGTATGCCGCGTGCTGCGTGCCGAGGGCGACCGTACCCCGGTGTTGATGCTCACCGCCCGGGTCGAGACCCCGGACCGGGTGGCCGGCCTCGACGCCGGCGCCGACGACTACCTGCCCAAACCCTTCGAGCTCGACGAGCTGCTCGCCCGTCTGCGGGCGCTGGTGCGTCGCGCCACGCTGGCGTCGGCGGGCGACGGGCTGGAGCAGGCGGAGGCCGTGCTCCAGATCGCGGAGCTGCGTGTCGACCCGACCGCCCGGTGCGCGTGGTGGGCCGACGCGGAACTGCAACTGACCAGGACCGAGTTCGACCTGCTGGAGCTCATGGTGCGCAACGCGGGGATCGTGCTGGACCACTCGACTATTTACCGCCGGATCTGGGGCTACGATTTCGGTCCGGACTCCAAGAACCTGGCGGTCTACATCGGCTATCTGCGGCGCAAGCTCGCCGACGCCGGCGCGCCCCACGTGATCCACACGGTGCGCGGCGTGGGATACACGGTGCGGCGGCCATGAGCCTGCGCTCACGGTTCGCGCTCGCCTTCGCCGTCGTCGCCGCCGCGGTGTCGGCGCTGGTCGGTGTACTGAGCTACTGCGCCGCCTCCGAGCGCATCACCGCGGAGATCGACCGCTCGTTGCGGGACACCACGGCGGCCCTCGCCAGTGGCCAGGATCAGGTGCCGGTCTCCTCCGGCGCCCTCGCGAAGCGTCCCGGGCCCCGCCGGGACGACGACGAAAGGTATGAGCTGGTCGCGCAGGCCGTGGCCGGTGACGGCACGGCCAGGCATCTGGGCGGCCCGACCATCACGCTGCCGGTCACCGACGTCACCCGCGGCCTTGCCGCCTCCGCCGCCGCCGGGCGCACGCACACCGCCGAGGTCGTCGTGGACGGCCACTGCTACCGCCAGTTGACGACCGCGCTCGGCGGGGGCCGGGGAGCCCTGCAGGTCGCGATCCACATCGACCCCACGAACCGCATGCTGGGCGGCGTGGCCAACGAGATCGCGGTGCTCAGCCTCGCGGTCATGCTCGCCGCCGCGGCCACGGGCTGGCTGGTGGCCCGGCGCATCACCCGGCGCCTGGTACGGCTCGCCGGGGTGGCCGAAGAGGTCAGCGTCCACGGCCTCGTCGACCGCGAGGTGCCGGTGGACGGATCGGATGAGGTCGGCCGGCTCTCGGCCGCGTTCAACACGATGCTCGGCCGCCTCGCCGCCGCCCGCGAGGCCCAGGACAGGTTGGTGGAGGACGCCGCACACGAGCTGCGGACCCCGCTGACCAGCCTGCGTACCAATACCAGTGTGCTGCGCCGCTACACCGAGCTCTCCCCCGACGCCCGTGACCGGCTCCTCGACGACGTCGAGGGCGAGGCTCGCGAGCTCAGCCACCTGGCCGACGAGCTCGTCGAGCTCGCCCTCGCCCGGTACAACGACGAGGACGAAGCGCCCGTGGAGCTGGCGGCCGTCGCCCACCGCGCCGCGCAACGCCTGCGCCGGCGCACTGGCCGGCCGGTGCGAATCGACGCCGACGGCTCTCTGGTCCGCGGCCGCCGCCAGAGACTTGAACGCGCGATCAGCAACCTGCTGGAGAACGCCGCCAAGTTCGACGGCGACGGCACCGAGCCGATCGAGGTGCACATCCGCCAAGGCACGATCACCGTCTCCGACTGCGGGCCCGGCATCCACACCGACGACGCGGTACGCGTGTTCGACCGGTTCTACCGGGCCGGCACCGCCCGCGGCCTGCCCGGGTCCGGGCTCGGCCTGGCCATCGTGCGTGACGTCGCCGAAGCACACGGCGGCACGGTCTTCGCGAGAGCCCGGCCCGGCCGCGGGGCCGCGGTCGGGTTCACCGTGGACGGCGCCCGTCTGCTGCCAGGCGGGTGACGCCCGGCGCGCGCCGTGCCTCGGCATCACCGGGAATCCAGATCAGTGGTCGACGGCAACGACGATCTTGCCGACCTGGTGGCCCGCCTCCAGGTGGCGGTGCGCCGCGACGATCTCGTCCAAGCTGAAGACCCGGTCCACAACGGGCTCAAAGGCGCCGCTCCGCAGACCGGAGGAGACGAACGCCGCGGCTCGGCGCAGCCGCTCCGGATCGGTGGTCGTCTCGTGGACGGTGTAGGTACGCATGTTCAGGGCTGGCATGCCTAGCTCGAACCCCGGGTAGGGAGTCGCCTCGCCGCTCAGCGCCCCGTACAGCAGGAGCGTGCCACCGGGGGCGACCACCTTGGCCAGCCCGACCACACCCGGACCTGCGACGGCGTCGAAGACGAACTCGGCGCCCCGCCCGCCGGTCAGGTCGAGCACCCGCTCGACGACGTCCTCCTCGTCAGTGACGATCACCTCGGCCGCGCCCGCCTTGCGGAGCCGTTCGGCCTTGGCACGGGTACGGGTAGTGGCGATGGGCACCGCGCCGACGCGGTTGGCGACCTGGATCGCGGCCAGGCCCACGCTGCTGGAGGCGGCGGTCAGCACGACCGTGTCCCCGGCACGCATCCCGCCGACCTCCACCAGCGCGCCATATGCCGTCAAGTAGGGCATCCACACCGCCGCACCACCGACCTCGTCGAGGAAGGCAGGGCGGCGGAGCACCGCGGCCGCCGGCACGATCGCGTACTCGGCGTAGACGCCGTAGTCGTTCATCGAGAACGCGGGCACCACGCTGACCGGCTGCCCGGCCTCGAATCCCGCCACCTCCGCGCCGACGACCTCGACCACCCCCGCGGCCTCGGCGCCGAGCCGGGCGGGGAACTCCTTGACCGGCTCGATGTAGTGGCCGCTGCGGAACAACACCTCGGCCCGGTTGAGCCCGATCGCGTCCACCCGGATCAACACCTCACCGGGACCGGGCTCGCCGACCTCGACGTCCTCCAGCCGCAGCACGTCCGGCCCGCCGACCTCGTGGAACCGCACCGTCTTCACCATCACGCATCGCCCCTTCTGATCGGTGGCCTCACTCAAGCGGAAAGTACGACGCCTGTCAAACTTCGATGCTTATCGTACTTCGATGAGTGTCGTACGATGGCGTGGTGGCAACGCGGCAAGCCGGGCGGGACCGCATCCCGCCCCACCCGGACATTCAGACGATCACTCTGCAGCAGGTGCTCGAGGCCCTGGTCGACCCGGTACGCCGCCGGATCGTCGGCGAGCTCTACGCCGGCGGCCAGGACATGCGCTGCGGCACGTTCGACCTGCCGGTCAGCAAGTCCACCGCCACCCACCACTTCAACGTGCTGCGCGAGGCCGGTCTCATCCGGCAGTACTACGTGGGCACCTCCCGCATGAACGCCCTGCGCCGCGACGAGATCGACGAAGCCTTCCCCGGGCTCCTCCGCGCCCTCTCAGGACGGGAGTGACGGCGCGGCCGGTGCCGCGGGAGCATTCGGCAGCCAGGCGCCGGCGGGCAACAGCGACTCGCACGCCTTGACCGCGGCCCCATACTTCTTGGAAAGGACGTCGACCCGCTCGCCCTTGATGTGCAGGTTGACCAGCCCGTCCGAGGAGAGCGCCACCTCGGGGAAGTCGGGCAGCCCGTGCGAACGCATACAGGCGACGAATTCCTTGACGTTCCCCGCAGGCGCCTCGTCCGCGGCGGCCGCCATCCCGCCCATGCCCGCGGCGAGGACCGCCGCGGCCAGGACCATCCTTCTGATTGTTGAGCCGACCATGATGCCTCCTTTTCCTTCGGTGCACCCAGCCAAGCCCGGGACCGGTTACAGGGCGGAAACGGCGACTGTTACCCCGCTGTAAGGGGGTGAAGAGGCATCCTGGAGATCATGCGGGTGTTGGTGGTCGAGGACCACGAGGAACTGGCCTTGACGGTGGCCGCGGGACTGCGCCGCGACGGCATGGCCGTTGACGTGGTGCTGGATGGACCTGCCGCGCTCGAGCGCACCTCGGTCAACCATTACGACGTGATCGTGCTCGACCGGGACCTGCCGGGCCTGCACGGCGACGAGGTGTGCAGGTCGCTGGCCGGCGTCGGCCATCCGGCCCGGGTGCTGATGCTCACCGCCGCCGGGACGATCGACGACAAGGTGACCGGGCTGAGCGTCGGCGCCGACGACTACCTGCCCAAGCCGTTCGCCTTCGCCGAGCTGGTGGCCCGCATCCGGGCGCTGGCCAGGCGGTCGGCCCGCGCGCTCCCGCCGGTGCTCGTCCGGGGCGACCTGCGGCTGGATCCCGGCACCCGGATCGCCACCCGTGACGGGCGCCGGCTGCCGCTGAGCCCCAAGGAATTCGCCGTACTGGAACTGTTACTGGCCGCCGAGGGTGCGGTGGTCTCCGCCGAACAGTTGCTGGAGCGCTGCTGGGACGAGTTCGCCGACCCGTTCACCCAGACCGTGAAGGTGACGATCAGCCGGCTGCGCCGCAAGCTCGGCGACCCGCCGCTGATTGAGACCGTCCCGCAGGCCGGATACCGCTTATGAGGCGGACCGTACGGCTGCGCCTGACCCTGCTCTACAGCGGCCTGTTCCTGATGGCCGGCGTGGTGCTGGTCGCCCTCATCTACCTCCTGGTGGAGTACTCACCGTTCCCCGCCCCGCCGGCCGCCCCCGCACCGGGCGGGTTCGACGTGCCCGGCCCGGCACCCCAGGCCGAGCAGTCCGGCACCCTGCGCAGGCTCCTGGTCAACTCGCTGATCGCGTTGGCCGTCATGGCATTGGCGGCGATGTTGCTGGGTTGGCTCATGGCCGGGCGGGTGCTGCGGCCGCTGGGCGAGATGACCGCCACCGTCCGCCGCATCACGGCCGATCGGCTCGACCGGCGGCTGGCCGCCTCCGGGCCGGACGATGAGCTCAAGCGGCTGGCCGACACCTTCGATGAGCTGCTGGACCGGCTGGAGTCAGCGTTCACCGCGCAGCGGCGCTTCGTCGCCAACGCCTCCCACGAGTTGCGCACCCCGCTGACGTTGCAGCGCGCCATGGCCGAGGTCGCGCTGGCCGACCCGGAGGTCGGCAGCCGGGAGCTGCGCACCGTGCTGGAACGTATGGTGGCCGCGGGCAAGCACCAGGAACGGCTCATCGAGGCTCTGCTCACCCTGGCCCGCAGCCAGCAGGGCCTGCAGGAGCGCGGGCCCGTGGACCTGGCCGCGATCACACGGCAGGCCCTCGAAGACCCTGGCGGGATCCGTATCGAGTCCACTCTCGACCCGGCGCCCCTGTCCGGGGACCACGCCCTCATCGAACGCCTGGTGGCGAACCTGCTGGACAACGCGGTGCGGTACAACGTGCCCGGCGGATGGATCACGGTGGAGACAGCCGTACGGTCGGGCCGCTCCACTCTCCGGGTCTCCAACAGCGGCCCGGTGATCCCGCCCGACCGGGTCCACCAGCTCATTCAGCCCTTCCAGCGCCTGGAGGGCGGTAGAAAGGCCGGCGGCGACGGGCTGGGACTGGGCCTGTCGATCGTGGCCGCCATCGTCGAGGCGCACCACGGCACGCTCGAGGCCCGCCCTCGGCAGGAGGGCGGGCTCGACGTGACCGTCACCCTCACGTAAACGATCCATCAGTACTGTCCTCGCCGAGCCCGCTCCCCGCAGGTTGGTCAGGTGGTGAACGATTTGCTCCCGCGATCCACCCAGGTGCCGCGCTCGCCCCAGTACGACTCGGCGGTCACAGTGAGGGATCTGTTCTCACTGTAGATGTTGTTCAGGTACCTGCACGTGCCGCCCGGCTTACCGTAATAGTTGTTGAGGTCGGTGATGGTGAACGTGCTGCCGCCGGCTGGCAGCTCTACCTCCACCGAGCGGGCGCCCTCGGAGTCGTACGCCCGCACGCAGAACTTGTTCGAGGCATCGTCGTAGGAGATGACGCCGTCGCCGACGTTCCACGAGAACGAGCTGGCCATCGCCGGCTGTGCCATGGCAAGGCTCGACGCGACCACGGCAGCTCCGACCACAGCGGTCTTGAGCAGGTTTTTCATCATGGTTCCTTCCGTTTGGACGGGTTCTGATACCGCCCGGAAAGGAGCCTGGGTCAAGACCGAATCCGACGACAGATCTTCTGAGCACAGTTCACCGGCTGGTCACGCAAACGTAGATCGCCGGCCACCGGCTCGTTGATAAACTAGTGGCCCACTAGCGGCGCACTAGCGGCGCGCTGGCTGGTGCGCATGTCACTGGTGGGCTTGTGCAGTCGGCTCGGCGCGTGGTGTCGGTGTTTGCCACCGCATCAGGATGGACGCTCTGGACAACGAGCTGCGCACCCCCGCTGACGGTGCAGCGCGCGATGGCCG
Source organism: Nonomuraea sp. 3N208 (assembly GCF_052245935.1). Classification (NCBI taxonomy): domain Bacteria; kingdom Bacillati; phylum Actinomycetota; class Actinomycetes; order Streptosporangiales; family Streptosporangiaceae; genus Nonomuraea; species Nonomuraea sp. 3N208. Next base: position 9,198 of record NZ_JBQQBR010000033.1, read on the forward strand.
AGGTCGCGCTCGCCGCCCTGACGGCCGTACGGTCGGGCCGCCCCACGCTCCGGAGCTCCAACAACGGCCCCGCCAGGAGGGCGGGCTCGACGTGGCCGTCGCCCTCCTTGGAAGATCACGCGATGTACGCGAGGTGCTCCGGCTCCACCCGCCCGAGCAGCGGCGCGCCGCTGAGGAACCGGCCCACCTCGTCGACGGCGAACTCCCCGAGGCGCCGCAGCTCGCGGCCCTGAGCTCCGGCCAGGTGCGGGGTGATCATGACGTTCGGCAGGGAGAAGAGCGGGTGCCCGGGCGGCAGCGGCTCCGGGTCGGTCACATCCAGGATGGCGGAGATCCGGCCGTCGGCGCACGAGCGGGTCAGCGCCTCGGTCACCGCCACCTGGCTGCCGCCGCGCAAGGCGTACCGCTGCACGTACATCTCCCGGCAGATCGACGTGAAGGCCAAGTACGAAGTGTGGGTCACGTCGGCGGAGAAGAACGCGATGGAGTCGATTCTCGAGAATTGCTGATTCCCACATGTCCGACGACACGGACCGCCGCTCGAATCGAGCGGCGGCCCCCAGAGTTCCAGACGTGCTGGTCCCCTAATCGCCTCAGCCGGTCTTCATGATTGCCGCTGCGTTCTTCTTCCAGCCGTCGATGATGGCCTTGCTTTCGGAGATCTTCGACTTGTTCTCATCGAGAAGCCGCTGCTCGTACGCGGCCCTGACCGTCTTGTATATGCCTACGAGATTGACCTCCGCTTGGCACTTGGCGTCAACGACGGCTATCCGCTTCTCTTCGGCGGGGCCCGACGGTCGGGTCGACCGTGGCCAGCGCCGTCGCGCCGCTGTCAGACACATGGCTGGCCGTGAAACCGACGACCGCGAGCGTCCCCATTGCCACGGCGACGATACCGGCGATAGCGGATCCTTTCCCCTTCATCGTCATTCGCCGTTCCTCCTCCAGTAGCATCGGGTATAGATTCCGGTAGAGTCCCGGTCTATACAACGGTCCGCATGCAGCAGTGTCGTGTTGCGACCGTATGCGGCGGCCGTGTCGTAATTCACGGCAATTGTATCGTGCCAAGGGTCACCCGAACAGCCGGCCAGGTTTCCCCACTTGTTGAAGTATCGGCCGTAGTAGCTACTCCACTCCAGCCGGTAGCCCCAATGCTGCTGGGGTTCATCAACCCACCAATACTGCATGGGCCGACTGATCTCAAGGCGGACGTCACCGCTGCTGTGTTCAACAAGACAGAGCTAAGCGAACAGGCCAATGTCAGAGACATTCTAGAGCAGATCAACAGCCGCGTTCAGAATTACAGTCCCTTGCGCACGAAGAAGGCGAAGATAGTGCTGATGGGTTATCCCGAGATCACCAGCACCGGGGTGCCCGACTGCACCAATTTCGAATCGAATGAGCAGGACATGATGCAGCGACTGGCGCAGTACTTCACGGCAGAAGAGAATAAGATGGCACAGGCAGCGAAATCGGCCGGAATCGAGGTGTCGTTTGCCGATCCGATGCCCACGTTCCACAACCACGGATCCTGCAAGCCGGAAAGCACACGATGGATCAACAGCATCACTTTCAACCAGACAGGCCCCGGTGACTTCGGTGACGTTGGGGATGTGTGGACCGGCTGCATCTTCGATGGCGCCAGGTGCGCGAGCCGCACCTCGATGCATCCGAACGCAGAAGGAGCGCGAGCTTACGCCAGCGTCTTCATGAGTCACCTTCAAGCCGTGAACTACACCGGCTGGTAAACTCCTGATCGGCCTGCATGAGCAGGCCGATCAGCATCTCCAATTTCGAAGCAGAAGTCGAGTGCGCGGATATGATGGAAAAAAATGGACGGCCGAGCCGGCGTCTTGTCGCCCTTCTGGTTGCCCTCTCGGTCATCCTCGTCATCGGAGCGCTCAGCCCCTTCATCTTCCACTATCTCTACACAGCGTATGCCGTGAGCGCCGCGACCAGCAATAATGAACGGACGGCGGAGTTCTTCGCAGCCAGACTGCAGCAGGGCTGGGGGACCGAGCTGCCAGCCGCAAGCGAGGTTAAGAGCTCCGTCGGTGAGGTCGCGATATTCTCGTCAGCTCGCGGTACTCAGAATCTCGTTCTGAAAGTCGCAGTGACCACGGGGAAGGAGAACCTCATCGGCTCGACGACGTTCATCCGCTGCTACACCTTGACTTTCGAGCGGCTCCGAAGCGGAGGTTTCCAGCACACGGTCGAGCCATTAGCCGGCTGCCCTTACGAGGACGGCTAGCGACATACATCACGGCCTCTCAAATGCACAGGCACATTCATTTCAAAGAAAGGCGAAACGGTTATGGACGCCGATATTCGTTGGATCCTTGCGTTTGATGCTTCTTGCGGCCGATGTCGCGGTCTCGCCGAGCAAGTGAAGCACATCGGCGAGCACCGTCTCGAAATCATGCCGCTCGCGCATCCGGACGTCGTCGCGTGGCGTGAGCAAGCACTCGGCGAAAGCGCACCATACGCTCCCACTCTGATCAGGGTCGGGGACGGCGGAGTACGGGCATGGGCTGGCGGCGACATGGCGATCCGGCTCGCCGCTCACCTGGGGATCCGCGGGACCTACAGTCTGCTGCGCACCCTTGGTGAGAACAGGAAGCAGGGGGAGACGAAAATGCGTCTCACGCCGCGTCCGGAGGTCGCCGTCAGTTCCTCCGGCTGGCCGGCTTAGGCGTCGCCGTGTCCGTAATCGTCGGGAGGACGTCGCTTGCCCAAGCCGCTGCGACCTCCCCCTCGCCGGCCGAGAAATGGGTTCAGGAGAACAAGGCGAATCTGCCACATACCTATGAGGCGTTCAGCGCGCACGACCTGGCGCACCGCCGAGCCATCTTCTTCGAACTCTCCCCCGAGGCGCGGAGCGGTCTTTGGAGCGCTCATCTTCAGAGATATCGCAGCGCACACCCCGGCCTGAACGCCGAGCAGACGCAATGGCCGAGGTCGCGCCCGCCGATTCAGAGGCCGACACCCAGGCGGGATCCGAGTCGAATCCTTCCTCGATCCGGCGCCTGCCTCCGGCGACCGCGCCCCGCTCGAACGCCTGCTGGCGAACCGGCTGGACAACGCGGTGCGGTACAACGCGCCCGACGGATGGATCAGGGTGGGAAGGCCGTACGTTCTGGCCGCCCCCCTCTCCGGATCTCCAACAGCGGCCCGCTGATCCCGCCCGACCGGGTCCACCTGTTCGTGACCGTCACCCCCACGTAAACGATCAAGCGATGTACGAAAGCTGCTCAGGCTCCACCCGCCCGAGCAGCGGCGCCCCACTGAGGAGCTGGCTCACCTCGGCGACGGCGAACTCGCCGAGGCGCCGTAGCTCGCGGCCCTGAGCTCCGGCCAGGTGCGGGGTGATCAGGACGTTGGGCAGGGCGAAGAGCGAATGTCCTGGCGGCAGCGGCTCGGGATCGGTCACGTCGAGGATGGCGGAGATCCGGCCGCCGGCGCACGAGCGGGTCAGTGCCTCGGTGTCGATGAGCGACCCGCGGGCGGTGTTGACGACGACCGCTCCGTCGGGCAGGAGGTCCAACCTGCGGCCGTCGAGTATGTGGCGGGTCTCGGGCAGGGCGGGGGCGTGCACGGTGACGAGGTCGCTGCGGCGGCAGAGCTCGTCCATGCTCACCTGCTCGACGCCGAGGTCTGACGCTTCTGCGGCGGTCACGTACGGGTCGTAGAGCAGGACCTGGACGTCGAACGACCGGAGCCGCCGCAGGACGAGGCGGCCGATCCGGGAGGCGCCGATCACCCCGACCGTGCAGTCATGGAGCCCAGTGCCCTCGCCCGCCAGCCAGTCCCTGGGCGTGCCCTCGACGGCGCTCGCGTACCGCCGGGCACGGCTGAAGGTCTGCTTGGCGCCGAGAATGAGCATGGCCATGGTGTAGTCGGCCACTGGGACGGCGTTCGCCTCGGCGGCGGAGGACACGATGACACCGCGCTCGAACACGAGGGGATCGACGAGGGCCTTGACCGTGCCGGCGGCGTGCACGACGGCGCGCAGCCGCGGCGCGGCCGCCAGCACGCCGGCGTCGATGCGCGGGCATCCCCATCCGGTGACCAGGATGTGCGCCTCCGCCAGGGCCGCGGCGGCGGCCGGCCCTTCGAACGAGGTGAACGTCGTCGCCGGATCGATGTCGGCCAGTTCCCCCAGCCGGGTGAGGAGGTCGGCCGGGAAGACGCCGCCGAGCGCCCAGGGGGCGATGGCGAAGACCGCGACGGGTCGCCGTGGCACGGAGTCAGCTCCTATCGGGCAGGAATCAGTGTAAACGGTTACAGAAGCACGACCACTCTACGGGCCGGCCCATCAGGGCGCGTTGGCAGCCCTGTCAGCGTTCGCAGGTGGGGACGTCGCCCAGGCGGACCTTCACCGTCTCTCCGCCGGCCATGGCCAGGGCGACCAGGTCGCCCTCGACGTGCACGCCGGGCGCGGGCGGCTCCTCTGCCGTGACCGCGAGCCGCACGAGGCTGACATAGACGGCGGTGCCACCGGGGTGGGCGTCGGCGACGACGTACGGCGTGGCCGAGTGCGCGCCGAAGGCGTTGGTGCCCTCCGCCGTCACCAGGCCCGCGCCTGTGTAGCCGTGCAGGGCGCGTACGGCGCTGCTCAGCCCGTCCGGACGCCGGGCCAGCGCCACCCCGTCACCTTCGCGCAGGTCGAGCGGGACCGCCGCGGCCAGGGCGTGGCCGCCGTCCCTGACCCGGTGTCCGGCGGGGGCGGTGACCCGGTGGATCCTGATCTCCGCCGCCCCGTCGAGGACCGAGGCCGTGACCACCCGAACCGGACCGTCCTGGTAGGCGGAGGCGGCGAACCGGTCCGACACGGCCAGGGGTTCGATGCGCCGCCTGAGTGAGGCGGTCCCGTCGGGTGCGATGACGGCCAGGTGGTTGTCCACGCCGGACGCCTTCTCTCCCACCTCGAACTCCCCCAGCTCAGGGCCCGTGTGGCTGGTGTAGGCGAACTTGAGGTAGTGCGGATCGGGCGACCCGCTCGGGTCCTGGACGCGGTCCCGGTCGCTGCCGTGGTTGACGAGCCGTACCACGCCGTCCGAGCGGGTGGCGTGCAGCAGCCAGCCGGGCGCGGGCATCGCCACCGCCTGGTCGGCGAGGTCGATCGGCGCCGCCTGCTCGGCGTCCGTCCAGACCGGGTGCCCGGGCGGCAGCAGCAGACCGAGGAAGGCCTTGCTCGCCCAGTACGGTGACGCCGGACCCGAATAGTCCTGCGTGACCGGCAGGAAGGGGTCGTACCAGCCGAGGGTGAGCAGCCCGCGCTCGTCCGGCACGCCCCGCTCGGCGAAGTGACGCAGCACGCCGCTGGCGATGCGCCGGGTCCGGCCGGGCGGAAGCGGCGAGGCGCCGGTCAGCGCACCCAGCCACAGCGGCGCGACCGTCGCGAACCGGTAGGTCAGCGAGCGGCCCTGGTGTACCGGGCCGCCGTCGGCGGCGAAGAAATGCTGGTATTGGCCGAGAAAGCGGTGCAGCCGCGCCGCGTAGAGCTCCTGCCGGGCAGTGTCGCCGGCCATCCGCGCCCACAGCGACGGATACAGGTGCATCGCCCAGCCGCAGTAGTAGTCGAAGTTCTTGCCCTTGCCGTCGGAGTACCAGCCGTCGCCGGCGTACCACTCCTCGATCCGCTCCAGCCCGCCGGTGATCTCGCCGGGCTCGTGCGGGCCGCCCACCCCGGCCAGGAACTGCTCGACGACCACCCGGAACAACACCCAATTGTTGTCCGGCGTGCGCCGTCCCACGAAGCCGGCCAGCCACGCCACCACCCGCTCCTGCTCCGCGGGCGGCAGCCGGTCGAACAACCACGGCCGGGTCTCGTGCAATGCGAGCGCCACCGAAGCCGCCTCGACGAGTTGCTGCGACATGTCGGCCAGCGCCGGCCACGCGTACGGGTGCGCCGGGTCGGTCCCGGCGGCGAGGCCCCTCGCGTACCGCTCCAGCAGCGCGGCCGGCACGTCCCCGCCCGCGCCCGCGATCCGGAAGGCGGCGAGCAGGAACGTGCGGGCGAAGCCCTCGAGGCCGTCACTCACCTGCCCCGACCTGCTGGTCCTGCCGGGCAGGCGGAACTGGGCGAAGTCGTCCGTCGCGTACGGCACCACGGACGACAGCAGGTGATCGGCCACGGCCTCCCAATGCGCGCGAGTCCACCCGGTGTAGCGGGACAGTCGGTCATCGGGCGTTGGGAGGCGCATTGACATAGACAAAGGAGCTTAGCTTCCGGCGTAGGTGATGTTCGGCCTGGGCGGGCCTGGGCGGGCCTGGGCGGGGGCCCTCGAGGGCCGGCGCTGTGGACGTGGAACCCGCCATTACGCGGGAAGGTGGTCGCCCACGAGGGCGAGGCACTGGATGGCGGCCAGGCCGTACTGCGAGGAGGCGTTGGTCGAGGCGAAGGAGGTCTCGTCGACCGGCTTGAGCACCTTCGAGCCCTCCACGCGCACCGCCTTGAACTCCAGAGTCTTGGGGTATCCGGCGTGGCCGGTGTCGAACTCCTTCCACGCCCGCGCGGCCAGGGTCGCGTCGCCGAGCTTGGCGGCGGCGTAGGCGGTGAGCCGGGAGTGGGCCTGGCGCAGGTTCAGGTTTCCCCACGACTGCCCGGTCTCCGCCGTCTGCTCGGCGGCGGTGCCGTTGTAGAGGCGGCAATACTGCAACCACGCCTTGGTGAACGCCTCGTCCCCGGTCAGGTGGATGACCTCGCTGCAGACCTCGACCAGCCCGAACACCGAGCCGAGCGAGCCGACGCTGACGGCCGGCTCGGTGGGCTTGAAGGTGCCGTCGTCGAGGTCGTACAGGCCGCCGCCGCGCGCGAAGCCGTTGGGCATCGCGGCGATGGAGCGCATGCTGTTCAGGAGCTTCTCCTTGGCGATCGGGTCGCCGCCGCGCTCCCATTCGGTCAGCCAGGCCAGGGCGAGGCCGCTCCAGTCGGTGCCGGTGCCGACGGAGAGGGCGTGCGGGTCCGGCTCGTACGGGCCCGTGCGGATCTTGCGGATGGGGTCAAGGACCAGGAACGTCTTGTCGGAGTCGACGAGATCGTGCATCAGGTCGCCGATGCGCTCGTCGGCGGTGAGGAAGTACATGAATCGCCGGTAGCCGGCGGTGCTGATGCGCAGTTGCTTGGCGCTGTCGGCCCAATGCTGAACGCCGTGCCGGGTCCCCAGGTCCCGCCATTTGCCGAGGTGGTAGACGTCGACCTCGCCGGTGTGCCGGGTCATCGATTCGGCGAAGCGGAACGCCTCGGCCTTGCCGGTGCGCAGGTAGTGGTACCAGAGCCACAGGTCGGGCGACAGCTCGGAGTTGGCCCAGGCGTAACCGCCGACGTCGTAACGCCAGACGTGCCGGTCGGGGTCGTAGCTGTGCATGATGTCGCCGTAGTCCCAGAAGCCGTACCAGGACCTCTGCTCGACCTGCTTGCTGTGGAAGTCGAACAGGAAGTCCAGCCGGTCTTCGATGCGGGCCTTGGCGGGGGTCGAGCGGTCGACCGGCGACCAGTCGCCGAACACCTTGGCCGCGTGCAGGTGCGCGGGCGGCGCGACGACGAGCGGCGGCGTCTGCACGGCGTGGGCCAGCTCCGCCACCTTCTCGGCGGCCGGGGTGGCCTCCAGCGCCCAGAACATCAACTCGGTCGTGCGCGCGATGCCGTACGGCGTGCCGAAGCCCGGCTCGTAGTCCTCGTACGTGATCTCCAAGCCCTCGAGCTGCTCGGCGTAGGTGTCCTGGCCCATCCCGTCGTGGTAGAACCGCAGGTCCATGGGCCCGGCGTCGGGCGACCACAACCACAAGGTGACTTCGGCGTTCTCGCCCGCCGCGCCGCGGATGTCGAGCTGGGTGGGGTGCAGCTGCCAGAAGTTGCGCATGCCGAAGGCGAAGCCGCCGCTGGGGCCGCCGACGTACCCGAGCCCGCCGGCCCGGCCGCCGGCGTCGACCGGGATCCAGCCGTGGCCCTTCTTCGTGCGCTTGCGGATCTGGAAGCCGTCGGCGGTGAGCTGGCGCAGCGAGTAGTCGCCGAAGGCCGGGATGAGGTGCAGCCGCGAGCTGACCCGGGTGTCCCAGGTCGCCACCGGCGGAGTCGCCTTCCCGGCGACCTGCGCCTGGCGGACCGCGGCGCCCGGGTCGCGGCGCAGGCCGGTGATGCCGCGCACCGCCTCCGCCAGGACGCCGTCGCCCGTTCCTGCGAAGCGCACGTGCCTGTTGTACAGCTCGTCGCGCATCGGGACCTGGAACCGGATGCCGAGGCCGCTGATGAAGTCCTCCCGCTCGTCGCCGTCGTAGACGAAGCTGTGCACCGCGCGGATGCCGTCGCTGCCGGCGTAGAAGTACAGGCGCACGGTGAAGGGCAGCCAGGACCGGTTGCCGCGCCGATGTCCGCCCTCGATCCTGACCACCGCGCGGACCGGACCTGACTGCTCGACCGTCACCTTCTCCGTCCGGCCGGTGAACCTCTCCTGCTTCACCGAGCCGCTCTCGTCGTCCTCGGGCTCGCCCTGTCGCAGGCAGACGAGCTCGCCGTCGCGGGCGATCTCGCGGTCGCCCCGCAGGATGGCGCTCACCAGCCGGTCGCCCTTCTTCGGGATCAGGCACCGGATGACGCCGGTGCTCACCTCGACCTGGTCGCCGCCGTCCGTGACCGTCACGGCCGCCGCGGGCGTGGCCGGCTGTCCGGCGGTGAGCACGTACTGCTCGGCCGGGGCGACCTCGGTGCCGATGGCGTGCGCGGTCCACTTGAGCGACCCGTCAGGCCAGTACCCGGTGGCCCAGGTCTGCACGGGCACCTGCTGCCCCGCGGCCGTACGCAACGCGAAGGCCTGGTCCTTGGGCACGGCGCCCTTCGGCCACGGCACGCCCCACGTGGATCCCGCGGCGAGCTGCCGGGGTGCGCCGCCTTCCAGCCACCGGAGCTGGACACCGTCCTCGAGCGCTCCGCTCGCCGCTGGGGTGACCGCTGCGGACTCGGCACGCGCCGATCCCGCGGTCCAGCCGACCTGCCCCGCTGCGCCGACCGCCGCGGCGCTCAAAAGCAGGTTTCGTCGGGACATCATCGCCATGGGGGGCTCCACTCGGTTGGCGTAACAGCGATGAAACGGCCAGTTGTTAAACCGTTTACTAAGGGCTGATCGCAGCATGAGGGGTAAGGCCTGTCAAGAGGCCACTGCAATCGAGGGATACGTTTGCAGCGACGACCCGCGACTAACCGGCTGCGCGGGCTTTTGCCCTGCTCCAGAAGGCGCTCGAGCAGCGATTTGACAGTGTGGTCGCGACGCGGAACCATCGCATGTAAGCGGTTTACCAGCACGTTTCATGCCCAGCGTGTTCCAGCGCCAGGTGGAGGTGGGATGGCCCGGCGTGCGGCGTCCGGCGACGAGGTGCGGCGGCCGACGACGATCCGTGACGTGGCCGCACACGCGGGCGTGTCCGTCGCCACGGTCTCCCGGATCCTGTCCGGCACCTACCCCAGCGCGCCCGCCACCCGGAGCAAGGTCATGCGCGCGGTCCGCGAGCTCGACTACGTGGCCAACGCCAACGCGCGCGGGCTTGCCGGCGCGAGCAGCCGGAGCGTCGCCATCATCGTCAACTCCGTCGTCTCCCCGCACTACGCCCACGTCGCGCAGGGTGTGCACGCGCAGGCCGCGCTCGAAGGCAAGCTGTGCATCGTCGGCACCACCGGCGGCGACCCGGAGCGCGAGCTCGCCACCGTGCAGCTCATGCGTCAGGAGCACGCCGAATGCGTGATCCTCGTCGGCAACGTCGTCAACGACGAGGCCTACCGCGAGCGCATGGCCGAATACGCCCGCGCGCTGGCGCTCGCCGGCTCGCAGCTCGTCCTGTGCGGGCGCCCGCCGCTGGGCCCCGACGTGCCTGCCCTCGTCGTCGAGTACGACAACACCGGCGGCGCCTACGCCATCACCAGCCACCTGCTGTCGGCAGGCCACCGGCGCATCCTGTTCCTCGGCCGGCGCGACGGCTACACCACCCCGGAGAGCCGCGTCACCGGCTACCGCAAGGCCCTGGCCGACCACAGCGTGCCGCACGATCCCGGCCTGGAGGTCAAGGGCACGATGGAGCGGCTGGAGGGTTACCGCATGGTCCGCGAACGGCTCGCGGCCGGGCCACGCGACTTCACGGCCATCTTCGCCGGCAACGACCTCATCGCGGCAGGCGCCCGCCAGGCGCTGCGCGAGCACGGGCTGCGCGTCCCCGACGACGTCTCCATGGTCGGCTTCGACGACCTGCCCCCGGCCGCCGACATCGACCTCACCACCGTGCACGTGCCGCACGAGGAACTGGGCCGCACCGCCGTACGCCTGGCACTCGCACGCGGGCAGGACCGGTCGGGCATGGCCGAGCACGTCCTGCTCGGCACCCACATCATCGTCCGCGACTCGGTCCGCCCGCTCAGGAACCAGGCACTATAGGGGCATGGCCAATCTTGTCGTTGAGATCCACGTTCCACTGGTCGCGGATCCACGGGTCTCCGAAGACGACTACGCCTTTCCGTGGATCGATGTGATCGACGAGTTCATCTTCGAGAGGGAGCAGCAGGGGGAGGCGGAGGTCTTCGACGACAGTGAGGAGTTCGGGGACGTCTATGTCTTCTTCATCAGCGGGGCCGAAGAAGTCACGCTCCTGAGCATCGCCTCCCGCGCGGTCGTTCTCGACGGAGTGCCCGGCGGCGCCTTCGCCATGGTCACGCACGACAAGGCAGGGGAGTTCGGATTGGGGCGGCGGGTAGAGCTTCCCGTGTTTTGAAGGGCCTTGCCTTGTCTTGAAGGGCTGGAGAGCAGCAGCCCAGTCGACTCCAAGCCACCCACAAGAGCCGTCCCCCACCATTCCAGCTGTGGACGGAAATATCAGGAAAAGGTTTACGAAGATCGCCGCTGCGGCGGCGGTCGTCATGGCGGTCGCGTTGCCCGCGTCACCCGCGCTGGCCGACCCCACGCCCGATGAGCGGCCCGACGTGCCCGTCGGCACCTGGCTGGCCGCCCGGACCCAGCCCGCGGTCCAGCTGACCAGCTTCACCTACACCGCGACGGTCTCCGTGCCGTCCAACACGATCAACCAGGCTCAGATCGAGCAGCTCAGTCAGCAGGCCGTCACGGCCGTGACGGCGGGCAAGATCTCCTCGGACGAGCGCAGCATCGCCAAGTGGATATTCCAGCAGATCGCGGCCAACGTGGACGCCTACGTCTCCGCGACCACCCCCGAGCGTACGGTCGACGCCGAGGTCGGCGGCATGTGCACCGGCTGGTGGGTCACTCCCGACGGCTACATGGTCACCGGAGCACACTGCGTCCAGGTCGGCGAGACCGAGCTCAGCCAGCTGTTCGCGCAGCAGGCGCTGAAGAAGTTCAACGAGCAGGACGCCAAGGAGATCATCAGCGGCCTGGGCGACCTCGCGGCCGACGAAGAGATCCTCAAGCTCGCGCAGCAGATCTATATCACGTTCAACACGAACAACATGAAGCTCAGCAACCTGAAGCAGAGCCTGAATGTGATGCAGAGCCTGCCCGGCGGTGGCGTGGACAAGACCGCCAAGGCCGTCCCGGCCGAGCTGGTGTCGGTGGGCGAGAGCTACCCCGGCAAGGACTTCGCGCTGCTCAAGGTCAACGGGCAGCAGAACCTGCCGACCGTGCCGCTGGGCGACGACGCCGATGTGCGTACCGGCGACACGCTGTACATCAGCGGTTTCCCCGGCCTGGTCACGAACACGCCGTTCTTCAGCCTTGAGTCCAAGCTGGAGCCGGCGCTGACCGAGGGCCCGTACAACGCCAAGCGCACCACGCAGACCGGCGTGCCGTACATCCAGACGCAGGCGCCTTCCTACAAGGGCAACTCCGGTGGCCCGGTGTTCAGCAAGGACGGCAAGGTCATCGGCATGCTGATCGCCGGCACGGTGAGCGAGGGCGGCGAGGCCTCGGAGAACGAGAGCTTCGTCCTGCCGGTGGGCATCATCAAGGAGAAGCTGGGCGAGAAGAACATCAAGCCCGCTCAGACCATCACGTCGACCCGCTACAACGAGGCGCTCAACGACTTCTTCCGGCACCACTACTCGGCCGCGCTGCCGAAGTTCCGCGAGGTCCAGGCGCTGTTCCCGAACCACCCGTACGTGGCCAAGTACATCAGCGACACGCAGCAGGCCATCTCCGCGGGCAAGGACGAGACGCCCAAGCCGATCCTGATGTGGGTGCTCATCGGGGCCGGCGTGCTGCTCGCCGTCGTGATCGCTCTCGTGCTGGTCATGGCCCTGCGCCGACGCCGGCGCCGGCGCCCCCAGCCGTCCTTCGCCCCGCCCTCGTACGGCGCGGTGCCGCCGCCTCAGTGGCGGCAGCTCCCGGCCGGCCAGGCCCAGGTGTCACCTCCCGTGCAGCAGCCGGCGCAGGGTGCGTACGGCTACGAAGCCGCACAGTACGGATCGCCCCAGCACAACGGCCATGTCCAGTCCGGGCAGCCCGGCCAGTACGGGCAGCCCGGCCAGTACGGGCCCGACCAGTACGGATCCAGCCAGTACGGGTACCCCGCGCCCCCGCAGGGCCAGGCGCCCTTCGGGGACGAGACCCGCGACGTCCGCTACGGCCAGTTCGCGCCGCCGCCGGATGACAGGAACGCCTGACCTTGGAGCCCTGACAGCCGCCAGGGCTCCAGGCCGGATCCGCCCCTTCGCCGTCAGCGGGTCCGGCGGTCGGTGAGCATGTCGTCGTCCGGAATGGCCGCCGGCTCCTGGCGCCGCTGCGCCGGCGCCACCTCCGCCCAGCGGCGCAGGGTGGCCGTCGCCGCCGCGCGATCCGCCTCGGACAGGAGCGAGATGTTGGCGCCGTGGTTGGCGCCGGGCGCGACATAGAGGGAGGAGTCACGCCGGCTCGGGGTGAACCGCTCAGCGCTCCACGGATCGTTCTCGCCGTAGATGAACATCATCCGCTCCGACCGCGTCCGCACCCAGTAGTCCACGTCCAGCATCGGACGCGCGTCGTGCCGGGCACGGAGTTCGGCGGGCAGCACCGAGTTGGGCTGGTAGAGGCCGCGGTAGCGGATCAGCCCGCGCAGGTGCTTGAACGCGAGATCGGGCCAGCCGAGCTGGGTGGCGGCCTGGTAGTAGTACGGCGTGTAGTACTCCAAGCCCTGGTCGGTGTAGAACCCGAAGAAGGCGACGGAGTCGATCCAGGCGTACAGTTCCGCGTCCGTCGCGGTCGCAGGAGGCACGGCGGCGCAGTCCGCCGCCGATGAGTACTGCCAGAACGCCCATGCCGTATCAAGGATCGTCATCTCGAACGACCGGTCGGCGCTGCCGAGCGTCTTGGTGAAGGTGTAGCCGTTGCGCTCGGCGTCCGACTCCAGGAGCGCCACCATCCGGTCACGCCGTTGAAGTGCTTCACGCTGCACGGTCTCCAGCGCGGTCCGGCACGACGCGGCGCCGACGCCGGCGAAGAACCCGTCGTACTCGTGATCGAGGGGATTCACCCGGTCGTTGGGGGCGACGTAGGCCACCACGCCGTCCACGTCGGCGGGGTAGAAACGCCGGTGGTAGACGGACGTCATGCCGCCCTTGCTCGCGCCCGTCTGGATCCATTTCCCCGAGTAGACCGTCTTGAGCGCCTGAACGATCCGGTGCTCGTCCGTCGCCTCCTGCCAGATGGTCAGGTCGTCCCAGTCGGCCGGCGCCGGACGCGAGGAGCGGAAGAAGCGGTGTTCGACGGAGACCTGGTTGCCGTCGAGCAGCCGGGTCGGTTCGGTACGCGAGGCCGCGGGATTGACGGGCAGCCCGTACCCGCCTGTGTAGAGGACCACGGGTGCCTCGGTCGACCGGTGGAGCAGGGTGAGTCGCTGCTGGAAGGTCCCCTTGCCGGGGTTTCTGTGATCGACCGGCTGAGTGAAGGCCAGGACGAAGAACCGGTAGCCGACCGGCTGGGTCTCCGACACCACGGTGAGTCCGGGGATGGCGGTGAGCCTGTCCAGCAGGTCGTCCTGCGCCCTGGCCGCGTGGGCGGGAGGAGCGTGGAGCGTGAGTGCCGTGGCAACTGCCACCGCGGCCGCGAACAAGGCCAGGAACGGGGATCGCACGGTTGGCGTCTCCTTGAGGGGGGCTGTGTCGCCCGACGGTATACCGATCCTCCCCGGCCGAACAGATACCTGAGTCAGAGCGGCAGCGGGATGCGGTCGAAGAACCAGTACAGGCTGACCACCACGATGGGGACAGACATCGCGACCACCGCCCAGCGGGCGGCGGACGTCCGGCGCAGCAGTACCAGCAGCGGGAACAACACCGCGATGATCGCGAGCTGCGTCACCTCGATGCCGACGTTGAAGCTCAGGAGCGACAGGAGCAGCTCCCACGACCCGCTCTGGTCGATGTCCAGCGCGCCCGCGAAGCCCAGCCCGTGCATCAGGCCGAAGGCGAAGACGACAGGCAACCGCCATTTGCCCAGCCTGTCCGCCTCGCGGCCCAGGAGGTTGGCGATCGCCACGACAATGATCGACACCGCGATGACCGGCTCGACGATCTCTCCGGGAACGTCCACGACTCCCATCGCCGCCAGCAGGAACGTGATGCTGTGGGCGGCCGTGAAGGCGGAAACCGTGATGACCACGTCGCGGAGACCGCGCGCGCCGATGAGCAGGGCGAGCAGGAAGAGGATGTGGTCGAGGCCGAACACCAGGTGCTCGGCGCCGAGCAGGAAGAACTCTCCCACCTGCTGCCACAGGTCGTGCTCGCCGACCCGCAGCGTCGGGTGCGCGGCGGCCAGGACCGCGGAGCCCTTCTCACCGGCGAGGTCGTACCGGACGATCGTCTCCGTGCTGTGCACGAAGGTCTCGGCGTCGGGGAACAGCGCACTCGAGATCGCGTGGACTCCCCCGGCCTCGTCGCCGCAGGCGTAGGCGAAGGTCAGCACCGCGAAGGCGGCCTTGCCGCGCATGCGCACGTCCGCGTCGCCGGCCATCGTGGGCGTGCAGGCCTTGTCGTCGTAGGCCACGGCGAAGCGTTCCGTGACGTACTCGGTCACGGCGTCGCGATTGATCGTGAGCTGACGGAGTTGCTCGGTCCGCTCCTTCGCCTCGTAGGCCTCCGCGTAGAGCCAGGCCGACTTCATGAGGAGGTCGTACTCGAGGTCGAGCACGACCTTGACGTTCGCGCCCGTACCGGTCACCTCGGCATGGGCCTTCGTGGTCGCGTCGTGCGCCACCGCGGGAGCGGGATGCACCAGGCCCGCCACGACGACGCCGAAGAGGACGACGGCGGACCACCAGCTCCTGCGGGACATGTGTCGTTTCTCCAGGAATCGGGGGTGAAAGCCGCCCCGGACAGGAAGCCCGGGGCGGCGATGGGTCAGCGCTCGAACCAGCGGTACATCGGTGAGTCAGGTCCCCACGTGCCGGGGCGCCCGTGCTCGTCCTTCGTGATGAAGACGCTCGGCTCGGAGGCGGTCACGCCGCCGCCGGTGGAGCGTGCCGTGACGAACCAGGCGTAGGCCGTGTTGGCCTTGAGGCGGTCCCAGGTCACCGAGGCGACCTGACCCGACGCGACCGTGCTCTTGCCGATGATCCTGGTGGGCTCGTAGAGCGCCAGGGAATCGGTCTGGAACGTCGTCGTGCGGGAGGTGAGGTCGACCGGCAACACCATGTTGTCCTCGAGGCCGTTGTAGCGGCGCCTCGGGTCGAACTCGCCGGCGCCGAAGTCGTTGAGCAGCGGGGAGTAGGTGTCCACGCTCAGCTCCGCCCGCTTGACGTTGAACTGCAGCAGCCGGAAGAAGCTCGCGCCGAACTGGAGCTGGTCGGTCGGGTTGTATCCGCCGACCTCAGTGAGCCCGAGGCGGTCGGCCGACACCGTGTAGAACTGGTAGTCCGCCAGGAGCTCGACGACGCCGTTGCCGACCTGGCCGACCTTCGGCTTCACGTTGGTGCCCACGCCGTGCTCGTGCCCGGCGAGGATGAGGAAGACGTTCGGGTTCTTCTCGACCACCGTCTTGTACAACACCGAGCCGTCGGGCGCCGCGAACCCGGCGCCGCGCCCGTCGGGGCTGGTGCTCGGCACGATGTAGTCGTGCGAGAGCAGGATGCCGTTGCGGCCGGCGAACTTCTTGAAGACGGAGTCGGCCCATTCGGCCTCCTCCCTCGTCACCCCGTACGACAGGCCGACCACGACGAAGTCCAGCCCGCCGGCGGAGAACAGGTCGTAGTGGTTCTGGTTGTCGCCTTCCTTCCATGGACCGCCGTACTCGGCGTGCTGCCAGCCCTGCGACGCGTTCTGGTACCGGCTGGGGCCGTAGTACTTGTTGTAGATGGCCTCCGGCCCGTTCTCGGTGCCCGACTGGTTGTCGTGGTTTCCGGCGACCACACCGTTCGGGATTTTCGCGTCGTCCAGCACACGCTGCTGCCTCGACGACACCTCGAACTCGCCGGTCACCTGCCGCTGCTGGGCTTCGTTGGCGGGCTTGCGGATGTTGTTCTCGATGATGTCGCCGGTGTGCGCGACGTACGAGATCTTGCGCTGGTCCTTGTTGTCCTTGATCCAGTTGACGATGCCGGCGTAGGCGGACTCCCACACCGCGCGCTCCTCGGCGCTCTCCTGCTCGACCGCCCCCTCGGAGATGTACTGCGTGTCGGTGAAGTGCGCGATCGAGAAGTCGTACGTGGCGGGGTCGGCGAAGCCGTTCGGGTCACCGGGCTCGATGTCGTCGGCGAACGGGTCCTCACCCGTCACCATGACGTGAACCTGCTGCCTGTCGATGTAGTCCGCGTCGACGACGGCGCTGAGCACGGTCTTGCCCTCGGCCGCGCCGCGAGCGCTTGTCAGCAGGTCCCATGCCTTGGCCTTCGTGTTCCACACCCGCAGTGACGCCAGGCGCTCGGGGTCGATGGCGCCTTCCCAGCGCAGGACCGGGGAGTCCACGTGACCCTTCACCTGGATGTCGTACCGCTGGTAGGTGAGATCCTGTCCGGCGGGCGCGTCGAGCGTCTTGCCGTCGGCGGGCTCAAGCCCGTCGGCCTTGACGTGCTGCTCGTCCGGGACCCGCAGGGTCGTGGGGACGGACTGGGCCGTGCCCTGGAACACCTGGTTCGGGGTCAGGATCTTGGCCTCGGAGAACGTCGCCGTCACCTGGCCGCCGTCGGGCTCGGCCACCTTGGCCGAGAGCGTGACGGGATCCGACACGTCGACGGCCCCCAGCGCCGGGGACAGCTCGGCGGGCACGTCCGGGATGCCCGCGGACTCGAACACGACCTCGCGGGTCGCGGTGTTCCCGAGCCCGTCGGCGCCGGTTACGGAGAGCGTGTGCTTGCCGGCCCGCAGGCCGAGGCCCACCTTGGCGCCCAGCGCGATCGGCTGGCCGTCGAGCCTGACGTCCGGCCCCGACACGACACCGTTGGCGTCCTCCAGCTTGACGTCCAGCACGACCGAGGCGGTGATCTTCTCGTCCGCGCCCGGCACGCTCTGGGCGACCTTCGGCGCCGTATTGTCGCTGATCAAGAGGCGGGTGGCGGTCTCCCCCGTGGTCGACGCCGCGGCGATGGTGTGCTTGCCGTCCTCGAGCTTGGTGGTGTCGAGGTCCGCGCGCAGGCCGCGGGCCGGCGCGGTCACGAGGAACTCGAGGTCGATCTCCCTCAGCGGGTTGACGTTGGCGCCGCAGTCGCCGTCGCCCATGCCGTACGAGGTCTTGAGCATCTGGCCGGCTGCCGTGCCCTGCGCCGGGGTGAGGACGATGTTCGAGATCGTGAAGTCGTCGCGGTTGTTGCCGCAGGATGTCGGAAAGGTGCCGGTCACGAAGTCGATCGTGTTCCAGCCGGGCACGAGGTACTCGTTCGGGATCGTGAAGTCGACGCGCCGGCTCAGGAAGTCGCCGTCCAGCACGATCTTCTGGCCGTTGACGAGCACGAAGTTCTGATAGCGCGCCTCGATCGCGTTGCCGCCCACGTTGAAGCTGAGCGTGGCGTTGCCCGAGCCGAGCGTTTCGACGAGGTGCACCGCCGGGGCGTCGATCGTGTAGCGCAACTCGGCTTCGCGCAGCGCGGTCTGGCTGCTGCCGCAGGCGCCGTCGCCCATCTCGTACGACGGTTTGACGTCCTGGCCGGTCACGGTGCCGCCGTCGAGGCCGAGCGCGAGGTTCGAGATCGTGAAGTCGTCGCGGTTGTTGCCGCAGGACTCCCGGTAGTCCCCGGTGACGACCTTGATCGTGTTCTCGCCCGGCACCAGGAATCGTGCCGGGACCGCGACGGTCACGCGCCGGCTCGCCCAGGATCCGCCCAGGTCGATGCGCTTGCCGTTGACGAGCAGGAAGTTGTCGAACCTGTCGTCGATCGAGTCCGCACCCACGTCGAAGGCGAACATCGCGGCGCCGTTGCCCAGAGTGGCCTTCGTGGCGGGTTCCTTGCCATCGACGGTGAGGGACTTGACGCCGGCCTCGCCGGCGGCCGGGACGGTCGCGAAGACCGGCTTGGTGCCGGCCACGAGCGTGCCGTCCGTGGGCAGCAGCCGCGGCGCCCCGGCGGGGGCGTTGTTCACGGTCACGGTGTTCTTGACCGTGACCCCGGCCGCGGTCGTGGCGGTGATGGCGTGCTCGCCATTGGCCAGCGTCGTGGTGTCCACGTCCGCGGCCAGACCCGTGGTGCCCTGCGGGTCGCCCAGGACGAAGAACTTGAGCGTGGCGCGCTTCAGCAGCGAGGCGTTCGTGCCGCAATCGCCGTCGCCGAAGGAGAGGGAGTAGGGGTTGTCCTCGCCGTCCGCGACCTCGCCGAGCAGTTCGAGGCCCACGTCGAACAGCACGAAGTCGTCGTAGTTGAGGCCGCACGAGGACTGGATGGCGCCGACGACGATCTCGACGGTGTTCTCGCCCTTGACGAGGTGCTCGTTCGGGATCTCGATGGTCGCCCGCTCGTTGACGTAGTCGCCGATGTCGCTCCGGTACGCGCCGTTGACGAGCACGTGGTTGTGGTACAGCCCCGAGGTCGAGTTCGAGCCGACGTCGAAGCGGAGCTTGGAGACGCCCACCGTCCGGGTGGCGTTCAGCGCGGTGCCGTCGAGGTCGAGCTTCGTGACGCTGTCACCGGCCGCGGTCGGCACCGCCGCGACCTTCACCGCGCCCTCGAGGTACGAGCCGCCGGCCGGGGTGAGTGCCGGAGGGCTCTGGGAGGTGGTCGGCGTCGGGCTGGGCCGCCCCCGATCCTGCTCCCCCTGCCCCGGGTCGGCGTACGCGGCGGTCACGAGGCTGCTCACCAGCAGCACCGCGACCACGACGGCCGTGCCGAGACGTCCTCGGCTCCGTAAGGCACCCAGTAACTCTTGCTGCATCGGGTGCGGTCCCTTCTATTTACGTTCCAAGAGGCTTGCCCTCGGGCGGACAGAGTGGATCCCACGAGTGAACGGTGTGCATGGAGAGGCTGAAGGGAAGAGGAACGATCAACTCATTCTGGTCATCTGTTACAGGAAGGGAACAACCGGGCACAGCTCGGCATCGATGAAATATCCATGGGCTTCCGGTCAACCCAGGACGAACCTCAGGGAGTGTCAGGAGGTGGTCCTATGAAGGAGAGGAGAGCGGGTGGACGCGGAATTCGTGGAGTTCGTGCGGCACCGGGGAGACCACCACCTGAGAACGGCGGTCCTGCTCACCGGGGATTGGCACCTGGCTGAAGATCTGGTGCAGTCCTGCCTGGGCAAGCTGTATCGGGTGTGGCACCGGCTGGATACCAGCAGCGACCCCGACGCCTACCTGCGCCGCATTCTGGTCAACACGTACCGATCGTGGTGGCGTGCGCGATGGCGCCGCGAGATCCCCCGCGCTGAGCTGCCCGATCCGCCCGGTCCGGGCGACGTGGGAGACGCCGGGGCCGTGGCGGAGGACGTACGGAACGCGCTGGCGAAGCTGCCGGTCAGGCAGCGGACGGCTTTGGTGCTGCGATTCTTCGTGGACCTCCCGGAGGCGGAGGTCGCCGAACTGATGGGCTGCTCGGTGGGGACGGTCAAGACCCACACCCACCGCGGCCTGCAGGCGATGCGGCGGCTGATCTCGCCCGGCACGCTGGTCAACCGAACCGAGGAGGAAGGGAGTGGGATCCGGTGAGAAGCCAACACGAGGAGCCGTCCATGAACGAGCATGAAATCCGCACGCTGCTCACCAAGGCGACCGAGGACCGGCCGGCGGGCATCGACCTCATGCCGGCGCTGCCGAGACGCCGGCTGGCCAGGGTCCTGGTCCCGCTCGCCGCGCTGGGCGCCGCCGCCACGGTGGCCGCGGTCGCGGTCGTCCTGCCCGCGACCCAGTCCACGGCGCAGGCCCAGGTGGTCGCCGCCGTCGAGAACACCAGCCAGGAGAGCTACCGCATTCACACCACGGCCGGCGAGAGGGAGTTCGACGGCGCCTTCGACCCCGTCCGGCGGGTGGGTGTCATCACGAGGACCGACGGGACGGAGACCCGGTTCGTCGGCGACCTGGTGTACGTCAGGGAGAGCGGCGAGACCACGTGGATGGTCTCTCCGCGCAGCGATGCCGAGTTGGAGCAGGCACCGCCGGCCGTCGCCCTGGTCAAGCTCGCCCCACTGGACCCCCAGGCGGCGCTCCAGCGGCTCCGATCGGCCACCGACGTCCGCGAGAGCGGCACCGCCTCAGGACAGGGCTGGACGGGCAAGCGGTTCACGTTCTCGCTGGAGGCCACGGCCGGCACCGACCTCAAAGCGGGCGCCTCAGTGGGGGCCACAGGAGTCGTGGACGTGGACGACCAGGGCCGGGTCCGGCATCTGGAGGTCGCCTTCAGCGACACGGGCCACCCGACCGTGACGGACTTCAGCGACTTCGGCACCCAGGTCTCAGTCACCGCCCCACCCGCCGACCAGGTACAGCAGCCGCCCGCCGAGAAACTCGGACAGCCGAAAGCCAAGCCGACTTCCTGACCAGCACCCTCCACCGTGGCGTTCCACCAGCCCGGCGCGCATCATGGCGGATGTCTGCCGGTTGAGCGCAGCATCGTCTCGTACTCGATCGAGCGCGCGGACCCACTGCTGGACAGTTGCACGGCTTCCAATACATTCGTATAGCATGCTGGACATGCGACCAATCTCTGAAGAGGATCTGACGGCTCGCGCCCGGATTCGCGACGTCGCGATGGCCTTGTTCGCCGAGCAAGGGGTCAAGGCCACCACGATCCGCGGGATCGCCCAAGCGGCCGGAGTCTCCCCCGGCCTCGTGCAGCACCACTTCGGCAGCAAGGAGGAGCTGAGGCAGTCCTGCGACGAGTACGTCCTGAGCTACGTACGCGAGCAGGTCAACGCCGGCGTCTCTGAGCGCAACCTGGAAAAGCCCGAGTTCATTGAGAACGTCCATCGCACCGCGCCGCCGCTGATGAAATACCTCGGCCGCGCGCTCGTGGACGGCTCGCCCGAAGCCGCCGCCATGTTCGACGAGCTCGTGAACGTGACGGAGGACAATCTGGCCCGCGAGGGCCACTCCGAGGCCGACCACCGTGCCCGTGCGACCCTGCTGACGGCGATGAAGCTGGGCATCACCGTGCTGCACGAGCACGTCTCCCGTGCTCTCGGCACGGATCTCTACGGCCCGCAGGGCGCGCTGCGCGTCGGCAAGGCCCAGCTCGACCTGATCAAACCGGAATTCCTCGGCCGCGAGCTGTTCGAGCAGGCGCGGGCGGGCCTGGAGAAGTTCGAGGGGCAACGATGAACGCCGCAGTGCACACCGGCGGGCTGGTCAAGACCTTCGGCCAGACGAGGGCTCTGAACGGGCTCGACCTCACCGTCAAGACGGGCGAGGTGCACGGATTCCTCGGCCCCAACGGCGCAGGGAAGACCACCGCGATCCGTATCCTCCTGGGCCAGATGCGGGCCGACAGCGGCCAGGCAGAGCTGCTCGGCGGCGATCCCTGGCACGACGCCACGCGGCTGCACCAGCGGCTCGCCTACGTGCCCGGCGACGTCACCCTGTGGCCCTCGCTGACCGGCGGCGAGGTCATCGACCTGCTCGGCAGGGTACGCGGCGGCCTCGACCCCCAGCGGCGCGCCGAGTTACTCGAGCGCTTCGAGCTCGATCCGCGCAAGAAGTGCCGCACCTACTCCAAGGGCAACCGGCAGAAGGTGGCGCTGGTGGCCGCCTTCGCCTCCGACGTGGAGCTGCTGGTGCTTGACGAGCCGACCTCGGGCCTGGACCCGCTGATGGAGGCGGTCTTCAACGAGTGCGTCCAGCAGGAGAAACGCCGCGGCCGCACCGTGCTGCTGTCCAGCCACATCCTGTCGGAGGTGGAGGCGCTGTGCGACCGGGTGAGCATCATCCGCGCCGGCCGTACCGTCGAATCCGGCAGCCTGGCCGACCTGCGCCATCTCACCCGCACCTCGGTGACGGCCGAGCTGGCCGGACCCGCACCCGGCCTGGCCGCGCTGCCCGGCGTGCACGACCTCGCCGTGGACGGCGCCCGGCTGCGTTGCCAGGTGGACGGTGACGCGCTCACGCCAGTGCTCGCCGAGCTGGCCAGGGCCGGCGTACGCGCGCTGACCACGCATCCGCCGACGCTGGAAGAGCTGTTCCTGCGCCACTACGAGGGAGCCGCGAGATGATCGGCACCTGGACGCTGATCCGGCTCATCCTGCGCAGAGACCGCGTGCTGCTGCCGGCGTGGATCGCCATCAGCGCATTGTTCCCGGCGAGCATCGCGTCCGCCACCGCCGGGCTGTATGCCGACCAGGCCGCCCGCGACGCGTTCGCGGCGGCCTCGATGAGCAACCCCGCGCAGCTGGCCACCCGCGGCGTCATCTATGACGCGAGCGTCGGCGGCCTGACCGCATGGACGCTCGGCTCGTCCACCGCACTGATCGGCGGGCTGATCAGCGTCCTGCTGATGATCAGGCACACCAGGGCCGAGGAGGAGAGCGGCCGGCGCGAGCTGCTGTCCTCGGGCGTCATCGGCCGCCACGCCCCGGTGGCCGCCGCGCTCGCGGTCGTGCTCGCCGCCAATCTGCTGCTGGGCCTGCTGTCGGTTCCCGGCCTGGTCGGCAACGGGCTGCCTGCGAGCTCCTCGCTGCTGTTCGGGCTCTCCACCGCGGCCGGGGGCTGGGCATTCGCGGTCATGGCCGCCGTCGCCGCGCAGCTCACCTCCTCATCCGGTACGGCGCGCGGCATCGCGATCGCCCTCGGCGGCCTGCTGTTCGCGCTGCGTTCGCTCGCCGACCTCGGCGGCATCGCCTGGCTCGCGTGGGTGTCGCCGTTCGGCTGGGTCCGGCTGACCAAGCCCTACGCCGGCGACCGATGGTGGGTGCTGGGGCTGGTCGTGGTGTTCGTCGCCGCCCTGGCGGCGTCCGCGTTCGTGGTGTCCACGCGGCGTGACGTGGCCGGCGGCCTGCTGCCTGCGCGCCCCGGACCCGGCGCCGGGACGCTGTCGGGCGTCTTCGGCCTGGCCGGACGGCTGCACCGGGGCACCCTCGCCGGCTTCGCGATCGGTTTCGGCCTGTTCGGCGCGTTGCTCGGCGTGTCTGCCCGCGGCCTGGATGCGCAGCTGGACACAGCGCAGTTCCGCGAACTCGCCGCCGCCATCGGTGGTGCCGATGCCCGCATCTCGGATGTGTTCTTCACCTTCATGATGTACGTGCTCAGCCAGCTCGTCGCCGGCGCGGCACTGGTGCCCGCGCTGCGCGCCCGTGGCGAGGAGGCGGCGGGCCGGGCCGACCTGCTGCTGTCCACCCCGGTCGACCGGCTGCGCTGGGCGCTGAGCCATCTGGTGTTCGCCATCGCGGGCTCCGCGGTGCTGCTCGCCATGCTGGGCGCGGCGGCCGGGCTCACCTACGACGGCGACCCGGTCCGCGTCGCCGGGGCCACGCTCGCCTACCTGCCCGCGGTCTGGACCGTGGTCGGATTCGCGACGCTCCTGTTCGGCGTGCTGCCCCGGGTGGCGGCGGCCGTGAGCTGGACGGTGCTCGGCCTCATCCTGGTGGTGGACCTGCTGGCCGAGTTCGAGCTGGCCACCGGGTTCGTCCAGGATCTGTCACCGTTCGTGCACGTACCGGCGATGTTGCTGGGCAGCACCACGTCACCGTGGGCACCGCTGCTCGGGCTGACGATGGTGGCCGCGGCACTGGCCGCGACGGGGCTGGCGTTCCTGCGCCGCCGGGACCTGGCACCCACTGCCTGAAGCCTGCGCCACGAACTCGCGCTCCAGCTTGAGATGAAGATCGCCGATGTCAACGCTGCGATTGCCCTGCTCAGCCACCGTCAGGTGATCACTCCCGGCAGACTCCTGGGCCGCACGGGCGGCACGCTGGTCCTGTTCGCCGGCACGCTCGTCGCGGCCATCCCGCTGCTGAGGGTCCATGATGAAGCTCATGAGAAGATCTCTTCGCAATACGCCTGATTTCCGGAGGGATGGGGGACGATGTACGCGATATCGCTGGGCGACGACGGCGCTGAGCTGCGGCCGCTCGAGCCGTGGCGAGCAGAGGAGTTCCTGACCCACATCGACCGGGGACGGGAGTTCATCGGGCAATACATCGGGCTGCCGCACGTGGTCAAGAACCTGGCGTCGAGCCGCTCGTTCCTCCAGTCGTACGCGGACAAGGCCGCGGCCGACGCGGGGCGGATCTACGGCATCTGGATGGACGGCAAGCTGGTCGGCGGAGTCCTCTTCCGGACGATGGACGTCGAGCACGGCACCGCCGAGGCGGGCTGCTGGCTGGAGCCGTCGGCGGTGGGCAAAGGTCTGGTGACCAGGGCCACGCGTGTGATCATCGATTGGGCCGTCGAAGAGCGGGGCATCCATCGCGTGGAGTGGCAGGCCTCGGCGGAGAACCAGGCCAGCATCGCCGTGGCCCGGCGGCTCGGGATGACGAGGGACGGCGTGCTCCGGGAGAGCTACCCGCACCGGGGAAAGCGGCACGATATGGAGGTCTGGTCGGTTCTGGCACCGGAGTGGCGGGCAGCCCGGGGCCGCTGATGGCCCGCCCGCTTCCTCTGGATTCATTCGCCAGTCATCGGAGGAAATTGGACATGTCAAAGCCTCGGTTGCGGCTATGGCTGCGGATCCACCCCACCAATCATCCGATGTCTACTCTTGACCGGATGAGCATGAGACCTTAACGTTCGGCCGTATGGATCTCTCCTCGCAACGACAGGCCGCGGACGGCCGGGTCGAGGTGGCGTTCAAGGTCAACGGAACGGCCGAGCGCCTACGCGTGGACCCGCGGACCACGCTGCTCGATGCCCTGCGGGAGCTCCTGCAGCTGACCGGCACGAAGAAGGGCTGTGACCGCGGACAGTGCGGTGCCTGCACCGTGCACGTGGACGGCAGGCGGGTGCTGTCCTGTCTGACCCTCGTGGCCATGGTGGAGGGCCGGGAGGTCACCACGATCGAGGGCCTGGCCGAGGGCGATCGGCTGCACCCGGTGCAGCGGGCCTTCATCGAGTGCGACGGGTTCCAGTGCGGATTCTGCACGTCGGGGCAGATCATGTCGGCTGTGGCGGTGCTGCGCGAGGGGCACGCGACCACCGACGCACAGATTCGCGAGGCCATGTCGGGAAACATCTGCCGCTGCGGCGCTTACCCGGCCATCGTCGAGGCCGTGAAGCAGGCGAGATCCTGATGCGCGCGTTCGGCTTCACCGCCCCTCGCGACGTCGCCGACGCCCTCGGCATGGCCGGGGACACCTCGGCGTTCCTCGCCGGCGGCACCACGCTGATCGACCTGATGAAGCTCGACGTGCTCGCCCCCGAGCAGCTCATCGACATCAACCGCCTCCCCCTGCGCGGGATCCGGCTCGGACCGGACGGCCTGCGCATCGGCGCGCTGGAGAGGATGGAGGACATCGCCCGCGACGACGCCGTCGCCGCCCACTACCCGCTCATCTCACAGGCGCTGCTGCTCAGCGCCTCACCGCAGCTGCGCAACATGGCCAGCATCGGCGGCAACCTCCTGCAGCGCACCCGATGCGGCTACTTCCGCGACGTGGCGACGCCGTGCAACAAGCGCGCACCCGGCAGTGGCTGTCCGGCACAGAACGGCGACAACAGGGCCCACGCCATCCTCGGCACGAGCGCCTCCTGCGCCGCCACGCACGCCAGCGACGTCGCGGTCGCGCTGGTCGCACTGGACGCGTCCGTACGGCTGCGCGGCGCCGCGGAGCTCGACGGCGAGCGGACGGTGCCGCTCGCGGACTTCTATCTGCGGCCCGGCGACACGCCGCACATGGAGAACGTGCTGGCGCCCGGGGAGCTCATCACCGAGGTGATCGTGCCACCGCTGGAATGGGCCCGGCATTCGGTCTACGTCAAGGTCCGCGACCGTCAGTCTTACGAGTTCGCCCTGGCCTCGGCCGCCGTCGCGGTCGAGCTCCGCGGCGGCGCCGTCCACGACGCCCGGGTCGCGGTCGGCGGCGTGGGGACCGTGCCCTGGCGGCTGCCTGCCGTCGAGGCGGCGCTCCGCGCCGGCCGAAGCCATGAGGCGGCGGCCGCGCTCGCCGCGGAAGGAGCGCGCCCGCTGGCCGGCAACGCGTTCAAAGTGACACTGGTGCAGCGCGTGATCCTGCGTGCTCTGACAGAACTGGCAGGCCCGCGATGAGGTCGGTGGACAGGGAGGACGGCCCCGTCAAGGTCACGGGTGCGGCGGTGTACGCGGCCGACCATCATCTGGACGGACTCGCGTACGGCTACCTGCTCACCAGCACGATCGCGCGCGGCACCATCGTCACCATGGACACCGCCCTCGCGGAGAAGGCGCCCGGGGTGATCGCGATCTACACCCCGTTCCATCCGCTCGAGCTCCACCCGTACGCCAAGGAGGAGACCGCCGAGCTCACCCCGCCGCTGCAGAACACCGGCATCCGTTACCACGGCCAGGCCATCGGGCTGGTCGTCGCGGAGACGTTCGAGCAGGCCAGGGATGCCGCAGCGATGGTGATCACTCAGTACGACGCAGAACGCCCCAGAGCGTCCTTCGCCGACGGCCTGCCTACCGGCACATCCGTCGTGGACGTTCTGGCCGACGGGATCTCCTCCATCGACGAGGCGCTGGCGGCGAGCGACGTCACGGTCACCGCCACGTACACCACCCCCGCCGAGACCCACGTCGCGATGGAGCCGCACGCCACGGTGGCGTTCTGGACCGGAGACCGGCTCACCGTCCACACCGCGACCCAGGGCGTACGGCTGGTCGTGGACCGGCTGTCGGAGACGCTCGCCATGGATTCCGCGAGGATCCGCGTCATCAACCCCTACGTCGGGGGCGGCTTCGGCAACAAGTGGGGCATGTGGGCGCACACCCCGCTGACCGCGGCGGCGGCCCGGGCCCTGGATCGCCCGATCAAGACCGTCCTCACCCGTGAGCAGGTGTTCACCGTGGTTGGGCACCGGCCGCTCACCGCCCAGAGCGTCTCGCTCGGCGCCACCAGGGACGGCACGCTCGTCGCCGTCAAGAACGACGGCGTCTCCAGCCAGTCCGCCTCGAACGACTTCCACGAGCAGCCGGCCAACCTCTCCCTGGCCCTGTACGGCTCGGCCAACCTGCACGTGAGCAGGAAGGTCGTCACGCTGGACGTCCCGGTCACGACCATCATGCGCGCGCCCGGGGAGTCCAACGGCTCCTTCGCGCTGGAGAGCGCGCTGGACGAGCTGGCCGCCGAGCTCGGCATGGACCCGCTCGACCTGCGCAGGAAGAACGACACCCCCACCCATCCGGCCAACGGATTGCCCTGGTCGAGCAAGCATCTGGCGGAGTGCTACACGGTGGGAGCCGAGCGGTTCGGCTGGTCGCGGCGGAGCTCCCGGCCCGGGACGGTCACGGAAGGTGATTGGCTGATCGGACTGGGCATGGCGACGGCGACGTACGGCGCGGGGCGAGGCCAGGCCTCGATCAAGGTACGGCTGTGCGACGACGGCCGGGCCGTGGTGTCGGGCACGGCGGCGGACCTCGGCACCGGGCAGTCCACCGTCTTCGCCGTCCTCGCCGCCGACCGCCTTGGCATCCCGGTCGCCCGGGTGGTGCCCGAGCTCGGCGACTCGGCCACTCCACCGGCGGCCAACGCGGGCGGCTCCGGGTCGACCTCCACCAACGGGCCCGCCGTCCGGCTGGCCGCAGACGCCGCGAAAGAGGCGCTGGTCAAGCTGGCGACCGAGCATGGGAAGTCGCCGTTCCACGGTCAGGAGGTCACGTTCTCGACCGGGGAGGTCAGGGGTGCCGGGGGCGGGATGCCGTTCGGCGAACTCCTGACGTTGCTGGGCGTGCCCGCCGTCGAGGCCATGGCGACCTCGCCGCGGAACCCCGTACGGGATCACGCGTTCAGGTCGTTCGGCGCGCACTTCTGCGAGGTGCGGGTCAACCGGTGGACCGGAGAGCCGCGGGTCACGGGGTGGTTGTGCGTGGTGGACGCGGGCACGATCGTCAATGACAAGGCGGCCCGCAGCCAGATCGCCGGCGGCGTCGTCATGGGGATCGGCCAGGCACTGCTGGAGGACCTGCGGATCGAGCCGGAGACGGGCCGGTTCGGCAACGCCACGATGGCCGACTACCTGGTTCCCGTCAACGCCGACATCCCTCCCATCGCTGTGGAGTTCCTGGATTATCCGGACACGTTGCTGAGCGACCTCGGCGCCCGCGGCATCGGCGAGCTGGGCAATGTCGGAGCGGCGGCCGCCGTGGCGAACGCCGTCCACAACGCCACCGGCAAACGGATCCGCGACCTCCCCATCACCCTGGACAAACTCCTGTGACGCGGGTCCCGGCCGAGGGCCGGCCGGGACGTGCCGGTCAGAACGGGTACTGCGGCGGTTCGCCGCGCATGGTGATCCAGCGGGTCTCGGTGAACGCCTCGATGTTGGCGGCGGCCCCGCCGAAGCGGGAGCCGGTGCCGGAGGCGCGTACGCCGCCGAACGGGGCGTTGGCCTCGTCGTTGACGGTCTGGTCGTTGATGTGCACGATCCCGGTCGGGATCTGCTCGGCGACGGCCAGACCGCGCATCACGTCACGGGTCACGATGCCGAGTGACAGGCCGTACTCGCTGGTGGCGGCCAGCTTGGCGGCCTCCTCGGCCGAGGAGACGCGGGTGACCGGCGCGACGGGGCCGAAGACCTCCTCGGCGAACGCGGGGGCGGTCAGCGGGACGTCGGCCAGCACCGTCGGCCGGTAGAACAGCCGCTCGTACGTCCCGCCGGCGGCCCGAGTCGCGCCCTGGTCGATGCTGGCGGTCACCAGGCGGTGGATCTTGTCGCGCTGGCCGGCGTCGATCACGGGGCCGAGGGCCACCTGGCCGGTGGCCGGGTCGCCGACCGGGAGCGCGTCGGCCTTGGCGGCGAGCCGTTCCACGAAGTCGTCGTAGAGGCGGTCGGCGACCAGGTGGCGGCCGGTGGTCATGCAGATCTGGCCCTGGTGGAAGAACGACCCCCAGGCGGCCAGGTTCACCGCCGCATCCACGTCGGCATCATCCAGGACCAGCAGCGCGGAGTTGCCGCCGAGCTCCAGGTGGGCGCGCTTGAGATGGCTGCCGGCCAGCTCGCCGATGCGGCGGCCCACCGGGGTGGAGCCGGTGAAGGAGATGACCCGGACGTGCGGGTCGGCGATCAGCGCCTCGCCCACGTCCGCGCCGCCGGGCACCATCTGCAGCACTCCCGGCGGCAGCCCGGCCTCCTCGAACACACGGGCCATCAGCGTGCCACCGGTGACCGCGGTGCGCGGGTCGGGCTTGAGGATGACGGCGTTGCCGAGCGCGAGCGCCGGCGCGACCGACCGGATGCCGAGGATGATCGGCACGTTGAACGGCGAGATCACCGCCACCACCCCGGCCGGCATGCGCCGGACCATGGACAGCCGCGGCTGCTCGGACGGCAGCAGCTCGCCGATCGCCCGGCCGGGCAGCGAGGCCGCCTCATAACACTCCTCGGCCGCCACGTGCAGCGCGAACCCGGCCATGCCCGGGACCGCGCCGACCTCGCGGACGTTCCAGCCGCTGATCTCCTCCGCGTGCTGCTGCCACAGGTCGCCGGCCTTGCGCAGGACGGCCGCTCGGGCGGTGTGCGGCAGCGCGGCCCATTGCTGTTGCGCCTCGGCGGCGCTCGCGGCCGCCTCGGCGACGTCTTGGGGGGTCGCCAGGCCCATCCGGCCGAGCTCGCCTCCGGTGGCGGGCTCGGTCACCGCGTAGTCGCCGCCGTATCCGGTCGTCCACGTGCCGTTCTTGAAGATCTTCCGTTGCCAGTCGATGCTGTCGAGCAGTCCCACAGGTGGTTCCTCTTTCTCTATTTCGTCCGTACGACGTAGCCGACGGGGAACAGGCTCAGCCCAGTCCTGTCGCGTACCAGGCCCCACAGTCCGCGCGGCAGCCAGGGCGCGGCCGCGATGCCGACGGCCGCCAGGAGCACGAGGTACCAGAAACCGTAGTCGGCGAGCAGCTGCTGCAGCCCGAAGAAGACCAGCGCGCCGAGCAGCAGACCCTCGGTGTCGCTCACGCCAAACTCCTTGTGTCGACGGCGCGCGCAGGCGTCACTGATCCTGGGCACACCGCGGTTGCTCTGGGGGGTAACTCGGTCCGTGGCCGGGGAGCCGCACGGACCTCGGGTGGCGAAAGTTGAGCCGACCGTACGGTCCCGTTAACACCAGAGCAACACTCTGTTCCGGAGGTTCGAACGCGATCTGTCTCCTTGAAACGCCGGCTACGGCTGGGGGCGGTGGCCGAGGCGCCGGGAGATCTCGGCGGCGGTCCGCCTGAGCGCCGGTTCGAGGCGTCCGGCCAGCGCGTCCACGGTGGTCGGCGCGACGGTGAGATGGACGGCGATGTTGACCGCGGCGACGACCTCGCCGGAGCGGTCCCGCACCGGCGACGCGAACGACCGCAGCCCCGGGGCGAGCTCCTCGTCGTTGACCGCGACGGCGCTCTGGCGCACCTTGGCGAGGGCGACGATCAGCTGCTCCCTGTTAGTGATCGTCTTGGGGCCGTGGCGGGCCATGTCGGTGCGGTCGAGGATCTGCCTGAGCGCCGCGGGGTCCTTGTACGCCAGCAGCACCTTGCCCATCGACGTGCAGTAAGCCGGGAGCCGGGAGCCCACGTGCAGGTTGAGGTCCATGGCCAGGGAGCTGCGCCGGCTGCTGCGCCTGCGGTCCACGTAAACCACGTCCGGCCCGTCGCACAGCCCCAAGCTGGCGGTGCAGCCCGTCTCGTCGGCCAGGGCCTGGAGCAGGGGACCGGCGACCTTGGTGAGCTCCATGGAGTCGATGGCCGCGAACCCGAGATCCACCACCCGCGGGCCCAGGAAGTACTTCTTCGTCTCCGGGTCCTGCCGGATGTACTCCAGCTTGGCCAGCGTGGCGACGTACCGGTAGGTCGTGCTCTTGTTGAGCCCGACGGCCCGCGCCAGGTCGGCGATCCCCAGCACGGAGCGGTCGCCGCTGAAGGCGGACAGGATGCGCAGCCCGCGTTCCAGGGACACGGAGAAGGCGGCGGAGGAGTCGGCCGTCGTGCGGCCCGGAGCTCGGCGCGGACGTGGGGAGGCGTCATCGGTCACGGGCGTCAGAATACGGCCTTATCGTTCTAAGCATTCGAACGATGTTGACGGCCAGTCCCCATCACGTGAACGCTTCTGGCCGGACAACGCACAGCGAGCAGATCGGGGGCTCCATGGCGGGAGCGGAGCGCGCCGGGAGGGGCCTGCCCAGGCCGCGCATCGGGCACTTCATCGGGGGCGACTGGGTCGAGCCCGGCTCCGGCCGCACGTACCCGAACCGTTCGCCCTGGTCAGGGGAGGTGCTCGGGGAGGTCGCCGCTGGGGACGGCGAGGACGCGGAACGCGCGGTCGCCGCCGCCCACGAGGCGTTCGGCGGCTGGGCCCGGACGCTGCCCGTGGAGCGGCAGCGGATCTTGCTGCGGGCCGCCGACCTGCTGGAGGGCCGCCGCGGCGAGGTGCTCGCCGCCCTGGCCGCGGAGACCGGCTGCGGCCGCCACTTCGGCGGCGTGCAGCTCGAGTTCGTGCTCAAGCTGCTCCGCCAGGCCGCCCACCTGGCCTACCGCCCGGCCGGGGAGCTGCTGCCCTCCGACACCCCTGGCACCCAGGCGATGGCCGTGCGCCGTCCCGTGGGGGTGGTCGCGGCCATCGCGCCGTGGAACGCCTCGCTCGCCCTCGCCGGCCGGGCGAGCATCGGGCCGCTCGCGCTCGGCAACACCGTGGTGCTGAAACCGTCGGAGGAGTCCCCGTACACGGGAGGGGCGCTCTGGGCGGAGATCCTCCAGGAGGCCGGACTGCCCGCCGGGGCGTTCAACGTCGTCACCCACGCCCCCGGCGAGGCCGGCGCCGTCGCCGACGCGCTGCTCGCCAGCCCACTCGTCAAGCGCATCAACTTCACCGGCTCGACCCCGACCGGCAGGCGGCTCGCTGAGAAGGCCGGCCGGCATCTGAAGCGCGTGGTGCTCCAGCTCAGCGGGCAGAACCCGCTCATCGTGGCGGGCGATGCCGACGTCGAGTACGCCGTGAACGCCGCGACCTACGGCGCGTTCGTGCACCAGGGGCAGGTGTGCATGTGCGCCAGGCGCATCTACGTCGAACGCCCGCTGGCCGCGAAGTTCGCCGAGCGGTTCGCGGCCAGGGTGGCGGCGCTGCCGACGGGCGACCCGTCCGACCCGGCGACCGTCGTGGGCCCGGTGATCAACGAGTGGGCCCTGGCCCTCCTCGACCGCCGCGTCAAGGAGGCGGTCGGGCTCGGCGCCCGCGTGCTCGCCGGCGGTGTCCCCGAACCGCCGTGCTACCCGGCCACCGTGCTCACCGACGTTCCGGACGAGGCCGAGATCGCGCAGGGCGAGACGTTCGGCCCGGTGGTGGTGCTGGAGTCGGTCGACTCGGCGGAGGAGGCCGTCGCCCGCGCCAACGGCTCCGACTTCGGCCTGGCCGCCTCGATCATCACCGGCGACGGCCGCCGCGGCCTGCGCCTGGCCTCCGCGCTCGACGTCGGCATCGTGCACGTCAACGACCAGCCCGTCAACGATGAGCCGCACATGCCGTTCGGCGGTGTCAAGGACAGCGGGTGGGGCCGGTTCGGGCTGGGCTTCGCGGCCGAGGAGTTCTGCGAGCTCCAGTGGATCACGGTCCGCGACCAGGACCGCACCTTCCCCTTCTGACAGCCCCCGGCCGGAAACGACGGTTACTGGTCGCGCCTCCCAGGGTAAGAGGGCTATCGCTGTCATCGCCTGTCGGGCGGCTGGGGGGCCGCTGTCGCGGTGATGGCAGGGGTGCGTCAAAAGGGGGACGGGGATTATGAAGGCGTTCGTCATGCGGGAAATCGGCAGCGTCGGTTTCATGGAGAAGCCGATTCCGCGGGTGGGGCCCGGCGACGCCGTCGTACGGACGACCAAGGCTCTGATCTGCACGTCGGATTCCCACACCGTCGCAGGAGGAATCGGCCCGCGGGAGAATCTCACGCTCGGTCACGAAGCGGTGGGTGTGGTGCACGAGGTGGGCAGCGAAGTCAAAGTCTTCCGGCCGGGCGACCGTGTCCTGGTGGGCGCCATCACTCCGGATTGGGGCGATCCGGCCTCCCAGAACGGGTTTCCGTCGCAGTCGGGCATGCCACTGGGCGGCTTCAAGTTCGCGAACTCCAAGGACGGAGTTTTCGCCGAATATTTCCATGTGAACGAGGCCGACGCCAACATGGCGAAAATACCCGACGACATTTCCGATGACCTGGCCGTCTACTGCGCCGATATGCTTTCCACCGGCTTCATGGGGGCGGAGAAGGGCAATATCCCGATCGGCGGGACGGTGGCCGTTCTGGCTCTGGGGCCGGTGGGGATGATGGCCGCGGCCGGGGCCAGGCTACGCGGCGCGGGCCTGGTCATCGGGGTCGAATCCGTGCCGCAGAGGCAGGAGCTCGCACGCGCGTACGGCGTGGACGAGATCGTGGACTTCACCCGCGAGGACGTCGTCGAGCGGATCATGGAGCTCACGCACGGAGAGGGAGTCGACACCGCCATCGAGGCGCTCGGCATGGACGCGACGTTCCAGACCGCCATCAAGATCACCAAGCCGGGTGGAACGGTGTCCAACATTGGCTATTTCGGAGAAGGAGAGTTCGTCCGCATCCCCCGCGTCGAGTGGGGAGTCGGGATGGCGGACCAGACGATCACCACGGGGTTGTGCCCCGGCGGCCGGGTGCGCATGGAGCGGCTGCTGCGGGTGCTGCAGGCCAAGCGCATCGACCCCACCCGCATGACGACCCATGAGTTCGACTTCGACGACATGGAACAGGCCTTCGAGGTCCTGGACAAGAAACTCGACGACGTCATCAAGCCGCTGATCTCGTTCTAGGCGCAGGTATCGGCTCGTGCCGCCGTGGCCGCGGCACGCCAGACAGGGGGCGGCATGCTCGATCCCGATCCACCCTTCCGGCCGGTTCGCACGCGTGACGGCTATGTGCCGCTGGAGGACCTCGGTCTCATCGGGGACGGCGCGACGGTGGCGCTGGTCGGCCTGGACGGATCCATCCCATGGATGTGCCTTCCCCGCTTCGATGCCGAGCCGCTGTTCTGCGGCCTCCTGGACCACGCGCGTGGCGGGCATTTCACCGTCGCGCCGGAGGACTTGGTGGAGGCACGGCAGCTCTATGAGGACGACACCGGGGTGCTGACGACCGAGTGCCGCAGCGCCACCGGCCTGGTCCGCATCACCGATGCCCTGACCTTGCGCTCTGGCGCCGATCTGACCGATGACGCCCCGGTCGACCGGGCCGAGCTGGTCCGTTCGGCCGTCGTTCTGGCGGGCGAGGTCAGTCTGCGCGTCGAGGTGAAGCCCCGCGGCGGCGGACAAGCCCGGGCCCTGTTCAGCGGGCTGGACGTACAGGTGCCCCGACGGCCGGACCTGCGCCTGCACCTGCGCTCCAATCGCCCGCTGAACGGACTGTCCAGCACCCACGAGCTCAAACAGGGCGATCGCCTGGATCTCGTGTTGTCCTGGGGGCGCGTTCATCGTCATCACCGGTTCGACGCCGAGGAGATGCTGCGCGGGACCGCCGAGGCGTGGCGCCGTTGGATGAAACACTTCACCTACCAAGGCCCGCAGGAGTCATTGGTACGCCGCGCCGCGATCACGTTGAAGCTGTGCGACGACTGGGTCAACGGATCGCTGGTCGCGGCGCCCACCTCCTCCTTGCCCGCACCGATCGGCGGGGTCCGCAACTGGGACTACCGCTACACCTGGATCCGCGACGCGGCCTTCACCGTGTTCGCCCTGCGCCGCATCGGGTTCGCCGGCGAGGCGGACGCCTTCCTCGGCTGGGTCCTCGACGCCTTCGAGCAGAGCAGGCAACCACGGATCATGTACGGCCTCTCCGGCAACCCGGTGCCGGACGAGGTCATAGACCCCGAATTGGAGGGCTACCGTCGCTCTGCCCCGGTGCGATGGGGCAATGGCGCGGCGGATCAGCGCCAGCACGACGTCTACGGCGAAGTGCTCGACTGCGCCGACCAGTGGCTTCTCGCCGGAGGTGACCTGCAGCCCGAGCTGTGGGCCAAGCTGGCCGAACTCGCCGACACCGCGGCGACGGCGTGGCAGGAGCCGGATCAGGGCATCTGGGAGGTACGCAGCGACGGCCGAGTGTTCACCTACTCCGCCGGCATGTGCCAGGTGGCCCTGGACCGTGCGGCCGCGATCGGTGACCGGCTCGGCCTGCCTGGACCGATCGCAGCGTGGAGAGACATGGCCGGCAACCTGCGACGACGCATCCTTGAGCAGGCCTGGGACGAGGACGCGCAGACCCTGAGGGAGCATCTCGACGGCAGCGGCGGCTTGGACGCCAGCCTGCTCGCGCTTCCCCTGCGGTACGTCATCCCCGCCGATCACCCGCGCATGGTGGCCACGGCAACCGCCATCGCCGAGCGCCTGTCGGCCGGCGACGGCCTGCTCTACCGCTACCTGCACGACAGCTCCCCTGACGGCATCGCCGGCGATGAGGGCGCCTTCGTGCTGTGCAGCTTCTGGCTGGCCGACAACCTCACCTACCAGGGCCGCATCGACGAGGCCGAGGAGCTCTACGCCTCGCTGTGCGCCCGGGCGAGCCCGCTCGGGCTGCTACCCGAGCAGATCGACCCCTCGACGGGCGCCTTCATGGGCAACTTCCCGCAGGCCTTCAGCCACATCGGGGTCATCGCCAGCGGCGTCAATCTCGCACGGGCGAGGGCGAGTTCTGGCTGTTCTTTTTGACTGCTCCCCCCGCCTGAAGGTGTGGGGGATTCCTGGCTCACGCTGCCTGACCGTCCAGCGGACGGTCAGGTCTTACGCGATCAGCACCAGCCGGGTTCAGACCAGCCCGGACCAGCATCACGCGCGCGGAGTTCTTGTCTCTCGGGCAGACGGCTCCGCACGCGGCGCAGGTGTAGGTACGTTCGGAAAGAGGCAGTGCGTGCTTGGTTCTCGCTCCGCACTGTGCGCAGTCCATGGTGGTGTGCGCGGGATTGACCAGCCGCAGGGTGCGGCCGTGCTTGCGGGCCATCTCGATCAGGGCGCGCTTGGTCGCGCCGATGGCCGCGTCGGCGGCCTTACGGGCCATGCTGGACTTGGCCAGGAATTTCGGGCGGAAGTCCTCTACCGCGATCACGTCGTGGTCGCGGACGACTTTCTTGGCCCACTTGCGGCCGGTGTCCTGGCGCTGGCGGGTGATCTTCTTGTACTGCTTGGCGCGCAGCTTCTTCGCCTTGCGATAGCCTTTCGAGCCCGGCTGTCCACGGGCGGGTTTGCGGCGGGCCATCATCCGGTCGTAGCGGGCCAGCTTCGCTTGGGCTTTCTTGCCGTACTCGGGGTGTGGCAGGTCGTGGTCGTCGCTGGTGGTGGTGGCGACCTCTTTCACGCCCCAGTCGATGCCGATCGCCTGCCCGGTGGCGGGCAGCGGTTCGGTCTGGGCGGGGACGACGAACGAGCCATACCAGTGGCCGAGGCTGTCCCGGTAAACGCGCACGCTGGACGGGTCTGCGGGCAGGTCGCGGGACCACACCACGGTCACAATGATGTTCCTGGCCAGGTGCAGGCGGTCGTCCTTGAGGCGGAAGCCGCGCCGCGTGTAGTTCAGGCTCGGCTCGGCCAGGTCCTTCTTCTTGAAGCGGGGCATCCCGGCCCGCTGCCGGACGGGCAGCCGCTCCGTGATGTCCTTGAGTGCCTTGGCGCGGGACTTGGCGAAGTCACGGATGATCTGCTGCTGCGGCACCGACGCCCCCGACCCAAGCCATGCATGCTCCCCGCGCCAGCCGGTCAGCATCTTGTCGAGCTGGGCAAGGCCGCATGTCCGCTGATCTTCGGGATGGGTCTTGTTGTGCAGGTACGCGGCTTTGGACGCGGCGACGCACTGGTTCCACACCCAGCGGCAGCGATCCCACTCACCCAGCAGGGCGACCTGGGCGGCCGACGACGCGCGAAGCCGGTAGGTGTACCGGGCGTGCCAGGCACCATCACCCGCATTCGCAACCGCAGTCATGATCGCCCAAGCTATCGAGAAGGTACGACAATTTTCAGCGTTCGTCGCGGTCAGACGCCGGATCTGTTCACCGGTTTCCTCCCCCGCCGTGCCTTCACCAGCGAGCAACAGGCGAAACTCGATGCCTTCTTCGCCGCACGACAGAACACCCCGTCTCCTGAAGCCGCCTCGACTGCGCGGTTGCGCTGGCTACGGTAGTCGTCATGATCGACTCAACGTCCCCGTTCCGAACACTGCTGTCCGCCGGCCGCGATGAGGGCAGCTGGACCCCCGTCACCGACGGCGAATCCGGGGCCGGTGTCTTTCGCTCGGAGGATGGCTCGCAATACGCCAAGTGCGTCTCTGCCGACCATGTGACCTCGTTGGAGGCTGAGCGGGATCGTGTCGACTGGCTCAGCACGCAGGGTATTCCGGGCCCGCGCGTACTCGACTGGCGCGTCACCGCCGCCGGCGCCTGCATGGTGACCAGCGCCGTCGTAGGCGTCCCCGCCGATCGTGTTCCGGCTCCGCAGCTTCAGGCGGCGTGGGACCCGATCGCGGATGCCGTGCGCCGATTGCACGATCTGCCTGCCCGGCAGTGCCCGTTCACGCGTGAGCTCGCCCAGATGTTCGCCACGGCACGTGATGTCGTCGGGCGAGGTGCGGTCAACCCGGGGTTCCTGCCTGAAGACCAGCAGCACACACCTGCCGAGGAGTTGCTGGCCCGCCTCGCCCCACAGCTCGAGTACCGCCTGGCACAGGAAGCCGCCCAGACGGTCGTCTGCCACGGGGACCTGTGCCTGCCCAACATCATCCTCGACCCGGACACCATGAACGTGGCGGGCTTCATCGATCTCGGCCGTCTCGGCCGGGCCGACCCCTACGCCGACATCGCCCTCCTTCTCGCCAATGCCCGGGAAACGTGGACCGACGACCGGCAGGCGAACTGGGCGGACGAGACGTTCGCCGATCGGTACGGCATCGTCCTCGACCGTGACCGAGAACAGTTCTATCTCCACCTCGATCCCCTCACATGGGGCTAGCCCGCACCAGCCCGCTCACCGCCGAGTCCGCGGCCCGCGAACCTCACCCAGGCTGGTGCGGTGGTCGGCGCCGCTCAGGGCCGGATCTGGCGGGTGATGGACGAGTCGGTGATGGCGGTGTCCGCGGCCAGCAGGAACGCCTTCGACAGGATGATCGACAGCATGCCCCCGTCCTCTTCGAAAGGCAGGAAGACCTGATCGCCGGAGCTGCGGGGGACGATGCACAGGTAGGCGTCGTTGGGTTCCATGAGGATGTTGCCCGAGCCGAGGTGGATCTTGTAGGTACGCAGGTCTCCGCGGACGCGCAGGAAGCGGTCCAGCAGCGTGCAGCGGCCGGCGATGGCCAGGCGGGGCAGCAGCCGGGTCAGCGCGTCCCGGCGGATGCGGGCGGTCTCGGTCAGGTCGCCGAACCCGTAGGACTGCCAGTACTCGCCATGACCCTCCGGGTCCAGTCCGGTGGAGGTGACGCCGACGGCCAGGTCGGCGTCGCGCAGCGCCTCCGACAACGTCATCGGGGGCACCTCGGTCAGCGGGACCCGGCGCCCGCTGTCGTCGGTGAAGTGGAGATCGCCGCTGACGCAGATGGACACCGTGCCGAAGTCGTCTCGGTCGAATGAGCCCTCATCCAGGTGGAAGCCCCAGTGCGCGACCAGGCCGCCGGGGAGCTCCTTGGTGGCTTCGGCCTGGTCGGAGCCGTACTCCCAGCCCCAGTGGCCCAGCGACATGCCGGTCCAGCCGCGTCCGGTCAGCAGCGCCTTGGCCTGGCCGTATCGCAGCAGATGGCCCGTGAAACGGCGCGAGTGGTCGAGGGTCGTCTCCTCGGCGGGGGTGAGCAGGTAGACCTCGCGAAAGGCCTGCTTGAACGGCTGGCGCAGGCCGTGCTCCATGAGGTGGTCGCGCCAGGCGCGTACTTCCTCCATGCCGTGGGCGATGGGGTGCCAGAGCAGGACCGGGGTGTCGGGGTCGGGCAGGATGCGGCGCCCGGCCGGGTCGGTCAGCTCCCAGGCGCCGTCCACGAGGACCGGGAGCCCGGCCGGCCCCTGGAGAATCTGCCAGATCAAGGTCCGGGCCATGGAGCCGGTGACCGGGTGGTCGAGGTAGTGCTCGCACACCTCGCTCCAGCGCCAGATGCGTTCGGCGGCCAGGGCGCGTTCGATGCGGAAGCGTTCGGCGGGCAGGACCTTCTTGATCTCCTTGGCGGTGGCCTTGAGCTCGGCCAGCAGGTCCTTGTGCTGCTCGCGGACCGCCTTGGGGATCGTCTTGCGGATCTTGCCCGAGGGGTCGGCGAAGTCCACGACGCCGTCGAGGGTCAGCCGCAGGCCGTGTTCGGTACGGGTGCCGTCGGGGCCCAGGCCGAAGGTCGGTACGGTGCGCTCCAGCAGTTGCTCGGGCGACAGCCCGCTCTGCACGGCGACCGCGTCCAAGGTCTTGGCCACGCCTCCCAGGATGGTCTTCTTGCGTACCTTGGCCTGCACCCGGGCCAGCTGGGCGACCACCTCAAGGCCGCCGCGCCTGGCCAGCACCCCGATCGCGGCGTTGGCGAGCATCTCACTGCGGGCGTTGGCGCCGGAGCCGCCGATCCCGGTGCCGGTCGCCACGGCGACGTCGCCCAGCCGCGCGGTCACCCACGGCTCGTCGATCAGCTCGCACGTCCACACCATGCCGCGCAGCGGTACGGCGGTGCGCTCGCGCAGGAAGACGGTCTCGGTCCACTCACCGTCGCGGGTGGGGTGCCGATGTGTGACCTCGCGGTGGGCGATGACCTGGCCGAGGATGTCTTTGATCAGTTCGGCGGCCTGCGGGGTCAGCAACTCGGTGGCCCGCCTGATCCACTTGGCGCTGGGCTTGGAGGCGGTGGCGGTGTTCCAGTGCCGCAGCAGCGGCAGCACCTCGGGGGCGGTGAGGCGGGTGGCGTGATCGGCGATCATTCGGGTGGCGAACGCGTCGTCCTCCCACATGATGTTGCGGACCGTGGCGCCGGGATCGCTGTTCTCCGGTTCGGTGAGCAGCGCCTGGACCGGTTCGCGAAGGACCTCCCAGGCAGGCTTCCAGTGCTGGGCGAACCACCTGGGCAGGGAGTTCAGCACGTCGCGTCGCTCGTGGTAGGGAAGCAGGGCGGTCGCGGCCAGCGGCAGCCGGTACAGCTCGGCGTAGTTGGTGTGCCGCCAGGTCATGAGGCCGTTGGCGGCGCTCCAGAGTTGGGTGACCACCTCCTTGGGCAGCTGCGGCAGGTGGTCGATCACCTGGCGGATGACGTCGAGCCGGCGTTCGTCGTGGTCGGTGCCGCCGTCCCAGCCAAGGTTGAGCCGCATCTGCGCCCACACGGCGAAGAGGCGTAACTCTCCCTCGTCATATTCATTGACCTTGAAAGCCTCGTCCGCGGCGAAAGCGGAGTCGAACCGCTCGAACAGGTCCTTGTGATCGTTGGCCAGGTAGACGAAGTGGTAGTGGTTACGCAGCGGGGAGTCGTCGAGAAGGTCCCAGTTCACGTCAGCCCCCGACCAGGGGCACGAGCTTGACGAAGGACACCACCGGGTCGACGGTCAGGTCGATTTCGGTGTCCAGGTCCTCGATCTGGCGCTCGCCCACCAGCAGCAGGAATCCGTTACGGGCGAACGCGGCCTCGGCGGCGTCGGCCTGCTTCTCCCAGTCCAGCCTGCGGGGGGTGCGCATCCGGTAGCCGTTCAGCTCGACCTCGGCGTCGCTGGGCTTGACCAGGCCGCGGAAATGATGGGACGGGGCGGCGTTGTGGCGGGCCACCTCCTCACGCACGCGCAGCCGTACGAGCTCGCGGGCCGAGATCCGCTCGGGCAGGCCGGGCAGGGAGAACTCCTCCAGCCCCCGGCCGGTCGCAGTCTCATCGCGAAACGTCACTGATGCCATCGAATGCCCTGTTTCTCGAAGTGTCAGGTGATGGCGCCATCTATAGCAACGCAGGACGACAAAACATCGGTAGTGGCGTCCTTCGAGGTAGTGATCACGATTTCGCATCTTCCTTTCCTGCTACGCGGGCTTGGGCTGGAACATGCGTGATGTGGGGGCACAAGAAGAATCCCGGCCGCGTCGCCGGACGGCACGGTGGCTGGGCGTGGGGGTCGTTCTCCTGGCCGTCGCCGGCGGTCTGCTGGCGGTGGCACGCTTGGACGTGCCGCCCATCCCGGACCCGTACCCTGCCGAGCACGAATCGCCCGCCCCGCTGCGAGTGACTCTGGACCCGCCGCAGGTGCAGGCCGGGACCGATGTGGTGCGGGTGATTGCTTCCTGCGAGACCAACGCCGCCGTCGTGATCTCCGACGCCTTCGTCCCCAACCAGGGTCTCGACCAGACCGCCGGGTACGGCGAGGTGGAACTCGAAGAGAACCTGAGTCCCGGCAAGTACCGAGTGATCGTCACTTGCGAGGACGACGGCCAGGTCGGCAGCGCCGAGCTCGTCGTCACGAAGGGCCCGGTCACTCCCACCCCGTCCGCGCCGGCCGAGCTCCGGCGGATCGCGACCACGTACGTCACGCTCGCCCAGGCCGATCCCGGCGCCTGGCGCACCCACCGGGATGCGGCGACCGCCGTCGACAAGCCGGACGACATTCCCTACGAGTTCACGGTCACACACGAGCTCCGGCTGCCGGCCGACGATCCCGACGTGGCCGCCCTGCGATCGGGTGCCGCTGCTCTTCTACCCGACAGGTTCGCCGAGACGAGGCTGGGCGACGTCGCCCCGGACCCGAACTCCACCAGCCTGGCGGTCGTCTTCGACACGCCCGTCGTACGGCTGGAGCGCGGCGCGAGCCAGGCCGTCGTCACCTTCACCGGCCGGACCTATGGCTTCGCCGACCCCGACGAGGGCGGCCTCGTAGGCGTCGAGTTCTCGCCGCCCGACGGCGAAGACGGGCTTCCCCTGACGGCGCACGAGCTCGTCGTATCCGCCACCGGCTGGACGGTGGGCGGCACACGCGGCTCGCCACCGCTGAGCCAGGACCGGCACTACCTGCGCATGAATGCCTGGAGCTCGATGAAGGCCGCTTTCCTCAAGGACGGCCAGACCGCGTCCGTGGCCGGTTACCTCACAGATTCCGCAGTGGCCGGCTCCTACATCGAAGGCGCCCAGCCGGAGGACGTTGCGACTGACTCACCTGAACTCGAATTCCTCCCGCGGAGTTGGACGGCGCTGCAGGCCGTCTTCGCGGGAGCGGCCGTGCTGGCCCTGCTGTACGCCCTCGCCCGGGCGCTCGGGGGCGCATGGTGGCGTCGCCGCCGCAACTGGGTGCTCGTGGCCATGCCGCTGGTCGCCTACGTCTTGGCCATCTCTCCGCTTGGAGCCGGGACCGTGCTCATCCTGACGGTCGGCATTCCGCTTCTGTCGCTCATCTCCGCCGCCCGCGCTGTGAGCAACGTCCGTCCGACGCTGGTCGCGGCCGGAGCGGCGGCGGTGGCCGGCATCGTGCTCTCCATGTGGGCGCTGTGGGCGCTCACCGGCAACGCGGTCATCCTGTGGGGGCCGGTCGCCGCCGCGGTCGCCACGGGCGTGGTGGCGGCGGTCCCCCGGTGGCGGCGTGCGCTACCGGTCATCGCGCTCGGCACGCTGACCGTCGGCGCGCTGCTGGCGGGACGGGCCATGGTGGGCGGGATCTTCCCCGGCCATGCGGTGTGGTTCGCGCTGCTCGCCGTGTGCCTGTCTGTCCTGGCCGTCGGCTGGGTCACGGAGGCGAGCCACCGATGGTCCATGCGCACCGCGGGCATATGCGCCGTGACCGTGTCGACGACGATCGGCGTCCAGTCCTACGCGGTCATCCCCGAGTGGACGACGATGCGATGGCACGCGGGGCGGGTCCTGGACATCCTGAGCTCGGTCTACTCCTTCGCGGCGTTCGGCGTGCTGCTGCTGGCCATGGCGGCGCTCATCGTCCGGGTACGCCGCATCGGCCAGGAAACCGCTGCCCTGACCGCCGCGACCGCCTATTACACGGCCGTGTTCTTCATGCTCGTGCTGAGCGGACTGGCCGTGAACCCCGAGTACCTCGGGCTGACGATGCTGCTGGCCTGGGCGGGCATCGCCTGGCTGCTGCCCCGCGCCACCGCGACGGGCGCGACACCGGTGTCCGAGCCCGAACACCGGACCCTCGTCCGCGACATGATCAGGCGCCGCTCCGTCCGCCTGGCCCTGACCGGCCTGCTGCGGCAGGGTCAGGGGGGCGACGGCTCGCCGGCCGCCTTCGAGGAGCAGCGCGCGGAGCTGGAACGGGCAAGCGACCAGCACACCGGGCCTGTCGACTCCGACTACGCCCTCGCCACCGTCGCTGGGCGGACGCCGTGGCAGAACGCGCTGGCCGCGCTCGCCATGGGGACGCTCCTCTCGCTGCCCTTCTCGACGGTACGGGTCATCGTCTCCATCGACATCTGGCGCAGCGAGAACACCGAGCCGCTGCTGGCTGCGATGGCGCTGATCTCACTGCCCGCCCTCTGCATGATCTTCGGCTACTTCTATCCGCGGGTGCGCGGCGGCAACCCGATCGCGAAGTCGCTCGCGCTGCTGGTGGCCGCGCTCCTCGTCGAACTGCCCGGCTACGTCCAGACGCTCGCCGCCATCACCGCTCCGACGTCGGCCGTGACGCCGCAATCCACGGCGGATGCGGCGCTGATCGGCACGCTCGTCGCCGTGGGCAACATCGCGGTCGTCAGCATCGGGCTGGGACTCTGGTGGGAATGGCGGCTGATGCGGCTGGCCGGTGAGCCGTGGGCGCGCATCAGGAGCATCCGCATGCTGCGTACGCTGGCCGCGCCGCTGGCCGCCGCCGCCATCGCCATCGCCACCACGGCCGCGACCGCGCTGGCGACCAACGTCATCGCGCCGCTGACCACCACCCAGGTCGAGGGCGCCGGCAACGAGAGCACACCGTCGCCCACCTCCCGCCCCTGACCCCACGGCCAGGGGCTCGGAGGTCGCGTGCCGAACTTCCCGAGAGTTGTAGAACAGGCGTACGATACCGTGCGTGATCGACGACGAGGTGGGGGCGCGGCTGCGGGAGATCTGCCTGTCTCTGCCAGAGGCGGTCGAGAAGCCGTTCGGTGGCCACACGGCGCCCTCGTTCCGGGTCCGGGAGAAGCTGTTCCTGATGACCGGTGAGGACGGGCTGACGATGATGTTCAAGGCCGGGCCGGGCGCGCAGGAGGCCCTGGTGGCGTCCGCCCCGGAGCGCTTCTTCGTGCCGGCGTACGTCGGCGGCAAGGGGTGGGTCGGCGCCCGGCTCGACGTGGAGCAGGACTGGGATGAGATCGACGAGCTGATCAGGGACAGCTACCGCCTGATC
This sequence comes from Nonomuraea sp. 3N208, assembly GCF_052245935.1. Classification (NCBI taxonomy): domain Bacteria; kingdom Bacillati; phylum Actinomycetota; class Actinomycetes; order Streptosporangiales; family Streptosporangiaceae; genus Nonomuraea; species Nonomuraea sp. 3N208. The sequence goes on from NZ_JBQQBR010000033.1 coordinate 53,929, forward strand.
GCGCCGAAGCGGCTGGTCGCCCTCATGGACTGAGCGGCCTGGGCTGATCGGCCTGGGCTGATCGGTCTCGGCTGATCGGGAAGATCGTATAAGCTTCGGCAATGGACGCGGACCCCAGAATCGACCGCACGAAGCCGCATTCCGCCCGGGTCTGGGACTATCTTCTCGGCGGAAAAGACAATTACGCCGTGGACCGCGAGGCCGGGGACAATCTCCTGCGCATGTTCCCTGATTTCGCGCAGGTGGCCAGGCTCCAGCGCGAGTTCCTTCGGCGAGCGGTGACCTACCTCGTCGCCGAGGCGGGCATCAGGCAGTTCCTCGACATCGGCACGGGCCTGCCGACCGCCGACAACACCCACGAGGTGGCGCAGCGCATCGCCCCCGAGTCCCGCATCGTCTACGTCGACAACGACCCACTGGTGCTCGTGCACGCCCGCGCCCTGCTCGCCAGCGGCCCGGAGGGCGTGACCGACTACATCGACGCCGACGTGCGCGATCCCGGCACCATTCTCGAGGGTGCGGCCAAGACGCTGGACTTCTCCCAGCCGATCGGCCTGATGATGCTCAGCATCGCCGGCCAGGTGCCCGATTCCGACCTCGTCGCCGACCTGGTCCGCCAGTATGTCGCGGCGTTGCCGTCCGGCAGTCATTTGGCGCTGTCCGACGGCGTCAACGCCAACCCCGCGCTGGTGGAGGCGGTGAGCTTCTACAACGAGCGGGCCGCTTTCCCCTACACGCTCCGCAGCCCCGAACAGCTGGCCGGCTTCTTCGAAGGGCTCGAACTCGTGGAGCCGGGCGTGGTCTCCACGCCACTCTGGCGGCCTCCGGGGCCGCAACAGACACCCTCGGCGATGATCAACGCGGTCTGCGGTGTGGGACGCAAGCCCTAGCGAGCGCCCGTGAACGTGCCCGGCGATCCGATGAGCTGGGGAGTACTCCTACTCCCGTGGCGGTAGACCGCCGGATCTCTCGTCCCGGTGTCGTATGAGCGAAGTCTCCCCTGGTGGGACGCCCGTGCCCCAGTGGCTGGACGACCATTGAGGCCGGGTGCGGTGGCATCTCGGCGGGCGCGTCCCGGTCGTCCGCGAGACGCTGCCGTGACCCAGGCCATGGATGCCGAAGGGGTGCCGGTGCGATGTGGAAGCGAAGAGTCGTCAAGATCGTCGTTTGGGTGCTCGCCGTTCTCGTCGGGGTGCCGGCCGCGGGAATCGCCGGCCTCCTCCTCTGGGACGGCGGCATCGACACCGATCCGCGCCGCGAGCTCATCCGTGGTGTCCAGATCGATCTGCGGACGGCCGAGACACGGCTCGGCCCCATCGAGTACGACCTGTACGGCGCGGAAGGCCCCGTGCTGCTGTCCCTTCACGCCGGGCTCGGCGGCGCCGACCAGGGGCGGCTGTTCGCCAGCTGGCTGCAGAAGGACGGGTTCCGCATCCTGAGCCCCTCGCGGCCGGGTTACCTCGGCACACCGCTGGACAGTGGCCGGACCCATGAGGAGCAGGCCGACCTGCTCGCCGCGCTGCTGGACGAGCTCGGCATCGATCGGGTCGGCGTCCTCGCGATCTCGGCCGGGAGCCCGGTGGGCTACACCTTCGCCGCACGCTATCCGGATCGGGTCTGGGGGTTGATCTCCATCGGCGGATTGAGCAAGCCGCGGCCTGCCAACCCGAGCTCCTCACTGCGTAGAGCATTCCTGACGACTGTCGGAGAGAAGCTCACCCTGCTGACGGAGAAGGTCTCGTTCGAGACCATCGTCGCGTCAACGTTGGACGAGACCAGCACCTTCACCGAGAAGCAGCGAACGGAGCGGGTCTCGTACATCGTGAACACGCCGCACGTGCGGGCGTTCTTCGAAGCGATGTTCACGACGACGTTTCCCTACCCGGAACGCTGGACGGGCACGGACAACGACGCTGCGCAAACCCGGCGTGGCGCTTTGCCTCTGGGGCAGATCAAGGCTCCGACCCTGCTGATCCACGGCAAGCAGGACGGCGATGTGGCTTTCGAGCACGGAGAATTCGCGGCCGAGCGGATACCCGACGCGCAACGGCATTGGATGGAACATGAGGACCATCTGGGCTTCTGGCTCAGCCCGGGAGCGAGCCAGGCGCAGGCGGTGGCGAGAGCGTTTCTCCGGCAGCACGCGCCGGGCGCATGAGTGCCCGCCTGCGCGAACTCCACACCGGATCGTGCGACGCCGCGTGACCGTCGATGCGGTTAGGATCTCTTTCGTTGGCTAGGGGTCGCATCGGGAGGGAAACCGTGACGGCGGAGCCCGACCAGGAGGCGCTGGCCGTGTTCTGCGCCGCCCTGCCGCAGCTGCGCACGCTGCTGCGCGGCCCGGCGTCGAGCGACCGCCGCGCCATCGTGGCGCAGACGGTGCGGGCCGCTCGTCGTGGCGAGCCGATCGATCGATTCCTGGCCCAATTGGGCATCGGCGGCTCCACGACCGCGCCGGAGGACATCGAGTCCCCGCGCTCCTCGCTGCCCACGCCGCTGGACTCCGAACGCAGGCCGGTTATCGGCGACTACATGTGCCCCAAGGGGACCTGCGCTCGCCTCGTACACCGCGAGGTCGATGCGGAATTACCCACCTGCGCGATTCACGAGCAGGCGCTGCGTTTCGTGGCCGAGAACTGAGAACGCGGCATGACAGGCTTCCTCGCCGAACTCGGCAAAAAGGTCGCGGAGCGGTGGGTCGCTCTGCTCGTCCTGCCCGGACTGGTGTTTACGGCCGTCGCCACGACGGCGGTCATCCTCGGACAGCGGAACTGGGCGGATGCCGGGTTGCTCTGGCGAAAGCTGCTCGAGTTCGCCGCGGCGGCCGGCGGTCAGCAACACGCCGATCTGGCGCGGACCGCGGTGCTGCTGGTCGCCCTGCTCGTCGTGTCCTCGGGGGTCGGATTCGTCGCACGAGCGCTTGGTAAGCCCGTCGAATACCTGCTGGTCGGGAGGTGGCCGTCCGTCGCGCGTCCGCTGGCGACCGCGCTCACCGAGCGGCGGAGGCGGGCCTGGAACCGGCTCAGGCAGGAGTACCAACACGCCGAGGCCGACGGCGATCACGCCCGGCTCGGCGAGCTCGCCGAGACGAGGAACGCCGTCGCGCTGACCGAGCCACGCCGGCCGACCTGGACCGGCGACCGATTGCACGCCCCCGGGACCAGGGTCCGCAAGCAGTACGGCCTCGATCTCGGCGCCGCCTGGCCACGGCTGTGGTTGCTGCTCCCCGACTCGGCGCGCGAGCCGCTCACGGAGAGCAGGCAGCGTTTCGACGAGGCGACCGCCCTGGGCGGGTGGGCCGCGCTGTACGCCGCGTTGGGCGTGGTGTGGTGGCCGAGCACCGTCATCGGGTTGTGCGCCGGGCTGGTCGCGTGGCGGCGGGCGAGAGCGGCCGCCGAGGTGTACGCCGAACTGGTCGAGGCCACCGTGGACGTCTACCTGGACGACCTGCTCGAACGGTTCGACGACGAGACGCGCCCGATCCGGCCGGGACGCGGAAAGACGATCAGCGAGAGGTTCCGTAAGGCCACCTGATTGAGAGGACGAGCGATGCGCGACCAGCTGCTCACCGCGCTCCGCGCACGGTTCGCCTCGGTGTCGAGCACCGGCGACGAGACCGGCGTTCTCGACCCCGAGGCCTTGGCCGAGGCCGAGCGGCTGCTCGAATTCCTCGCCGTGCCGGAAGGCGTGGATCAGGAGGTGTTGTACGTGGTCGGCCTGCTGCACTGGCTGCGCGCGGCGGTCACGCCCGAGGAAGCGGGACAACAGGAGGAGTGGGGCCGCGCGGTCGTCCTGCTGATGCCCCTCTATCTGGACCGGCCGGACGCTCTGCCCGACCAGGTGCGGTCCTCGTTCAGCGAAGCGCTCGCTCCGGACGAGCCGGTGGGGGAAGAGCGCGCGCACGCGTCCGCCGAGGCGCTGTCGAACCTGGCCATGTTCGTGCTCGAACGTTTCACCCGGCTGCGACGGCGCGTCGACGGCGAGGCGGCGATCGGGCTGCTGCGCCGGGCCGCGCACCCTCTACCGCCCGATCACCCCTCCCGTGCGACGGTCCTGAGCAATCTCGGGTACGCGCTCATGCTGAGCGATGCGCTGACGCCACCGGACGAGAGCCCGGAGCCGCCGAACCTCGACGAAGCCGTCGCGGTGTTCAGAGAGGCGTTCCAGGGCACCCCACGAGAGCACTCGAACCACGCCCGCTGCGCCAATGGCCTGGCCGTGGCGGTGCGGGCCAAGTCCCTCGGAACCCGGGACCCGGCGCTGCTGTCCGAGTCCGTCGAGCTGTTCCGCCTCGCCACGGACACGGCGACGAGCAGGGACCAGAACCTTCCGCAGATGCTCACCGACCTGGGCTCCACGCTGCTGCTCCGGATGGACGCCACCGGTGACGCCGATCCCGCCGTACTCGACGAGGCCGTCTCCGCCCTGCGCCGGGCCGTGCAGCACACCCCCGAGCACGGCACTGAGCGGCGCGCCCGGCTGAGGCTGCTCGCCAGGGCCGAACTGCTGCGCACTCCGAGGCCCACCGCCCGCCGTCTCGACCCCGAGACGCAGCGCCGCGTGGACGACCTCACCGGCCTCATCGGTCGGGCGATCCCGGCCACCAGCGGCGACGTCTCGAACGAACCGGACAACATGTTCACCGTCGCCGCCCGGCTGATCGGCATCGCCCCGTCCGACGGCCAGGGTCACTACGCGCAGCTCATGGACCTCTTGGCCGGTTTCCTGCGCGACCCCGGGGACACCGATCTCGAGCGCAAGGCGCTCGAGCTCATGCGCCGGCGATCCAGCCACCTGAACACCGACGATCAGCTCGATGCGATGCTGACGCAGATGTTCGCCCCGGCCGAGCCGCCTTCGACGCCCGCCGACACGGCGAGTCTCGACGAAGTGCTCGACTTGTGCGAACGCCTGCTGCGGGACCTGCCGGACGACCATCCGGAACGTGCCGCGCTGACGCTGAACCAGATCATGACGCAGCTGGCCCGGCGGCAGCACGGCCGCGGCGAACCGGGCGGGATCGGCCGGATCGAGGAGACGGTCGCCTTGCTGACCCGGTCGATGGAGGTGCTCCCATCGCTGATGAGCTCCCTGAACATGTCGGCCACCATGGTCGGGAACCTGTCCGTGATGAGCAACGCGCTGCTGTCCCCGTTCGAGACCCTCGCAGTGATCGAGGACGCGCTGAAACGCAACCGCGAGAAGCTCGCCGCCCTGCCGGAGGATCACCCGGACCATCTGGCGACGCTGAAGGACCTCGCACACACGCTGTTCCACCAATACCACCTCACCCACGAGGAATCGGCTTATCAGGAGGCCGTCAGCCTGGCCCGCCGGCTCTTCGCCGGCGAATCGGCGCAGGCCAGGCGGCTCGTCCTGGCGTGGGGGTCGGCGGCGCGGTTCCGCGCCGGTTTGCGCGCCATGGCGGAGGCCCCACGGAGCGAGCACGACCTTCCGTCGAGCGGCCTGGCCCGCCTGTCCTCGGAGGAGGCGGTGTCCGCGATCCGCCACAGCGACGCTCCGGCGGCGTTGGAAGCGCTGGAGGACGGGCGCGCGCTGCTGCTCTCCAGCGCGCTCAACGCGCGCAGGGAGCTGGAGAACCTGCAGGCCGCCGACTCCCGGCTGGCCGAGCGTTTCGTCGCCCTGCGCGAGCGGATCCGCGCGGCCGCCGCCGATGTCGGCCATGAACCGACGCTGGAAGAACTCGCGCACGTCCGTGTCATGGCCGCGGACTGGAGCGAGTTGGTCGGCCGAATTCAGGCGCTGCCCGAGTTCGGGCGGTTCCTGATGCCGCTGCCGCTGGGCATGCCCGACCTCGGGCCGGCCGCCGCCGAAGGACCCGTGGTGACCATCAACGTCCACCCGCGCCGCTGCGACGCACTGGCTCTGTGCGCCGACGGCGTCCGCCTGGTGCCGCTGCCGGACCTGCATGCCGCCGAGCTCATCGAGCAGGCCGAGGCGTTCCACGCCGCGATCCACACCGTGCAGACCGGTCCGGATCTGCTGGCCGGCCAGGCACAAGGGGTGCTGCTCGACACCCTCGGCTGGCTGTGGGACGTGCTGGCCGAACCGGTGCTGCGGGACCTGGGCCTCACCGAGCCTCCAGAGGACGGGTCCTGGCCTCGGCTTTGGTGGTCCCCGACTGGTCCGCTCAACTCCCTTCCCCTGCACGCCGCCGGCCATCACGCGATCGCCGGAGCGTCGGTCCTCGATCGCGTGGTCACCTCCTACACGCCCACCCTGCGCGCCCTGCTGCACAGCCGCTCCCGTACCGTGCCGTCACGTCGCGCCGGCCTGACCGTGGCCATGCCGGCGACTCCCGGCCATGCCGCGCTGCCGGAGACCGCGGGTGAGGCCGTCGAGGTCAACGCCCGAATGCGCGGCCTGGCGCTCATCGGTCCGCAGGCGTCCCGCACCGCCGTGCTGGCCGCGCTGCCCGGCGCGACCGTCGCGCATTTCGCCTGCCACGCCAGCAGCAACCCGTACGACCCGTCGGCGAGCCACCTTCTGCTGGACGACGGGCCCCTGAGCGTCACCGACATCAGCCGGCTCCACCTCGACGACGCCGAGCTGGCCTATCTCTCCGCCTGCGCGACCGCCCGCGGCAGCGCCAAGCTCGCCGACGAGGCGATCCACCTGGCCTCTGCCTTCCAGCTGGCCGGCTACGCCCAGGCCGTCGCCACACTGTGGGAGATCAGCGACCACGTCGCAGCCACGATGGCCGCCGACTTCCACCGGGAACTACGGGAGACGATCGACGCTCCGGTCCGGATCCCCGGCGCGCTCGCGCTGCACCTGGCGACCCGCCGCATGCGCGCGGCCAGGCCAGGTCAGCCCTCGGCCTGGGCGGCATTCCTGCACTCGGGGGCGTGATCCGAAGAGAGGCCCGCCGTCCCGGCCCGGTCCCTCAAATGACGGCGTCCGGTTTCTGTCGGTGGCATGCGACACTCTCCTGCGGTGAAGGCGGGGATCAAGGCCGACGGTCCTCATCGCAAGACCGAGGGATCACCACATGCAGCTCTCCCCTCGCGGTCATCCTCAGCGAGGCCCTTCTGCTGGCGGGCGACACCCGGATCACCGACGAGACCATCGTCCGGCAGATCACGGGCTGACGTCCCCGGACCGGTGCCGGGTTTTCCTGGGACAACCGGTACCAGGCACATCCCCGGGTCGGCGGTGCACACTGGTGGGCATGACGACGGAATTCGGGCAGGCCATGCGCCGCTGGCGCGACCGGGTCTCCCCCGAGGCCGCCGGGCTGCCGGCCGGCGGTCACCGGCGCGCGTCCGGACTGCGCCGTGAGGAGCTGGCCCTGCTGGCAGGGATCTCCGTCGACTACGTCACCCGTCTCGAGCAGGGCCGTGCGTCCAACCCTTCGGCGCAGATCATCGAAGCCCTCGCCAGGGCCCTGCGGTTGTCGGGGATCGAGCGCGCACACCTGTTCCGGCTGGCCGGGCTGGCACCGCCGGGGCCGGAAACGGTACCCGCGTACCTCACCCCGAGCGTCCAGCGGCTGCTGGACAGGCTGGCCGGAACACCCGTCGCGGTCTACGACGCGTCCTGGACACTGCTCATCGCGAACCCGCCGTACGCGGCCTTGATGGGCGATCCGTCCGGATGGCGGGGCAACCAGCGCAACGGCGTGTGGCGGCATTTTCTCGGCCCGGGCAGCCGGGTCCGGCACACACCGGAGTCCCTGCCCCCGTTCGAGACCGCGGTGGTCGCCGACCTGCGCGCGGCCGCCGGCCGCTATCCAGCCGACCAGCGACTGCGGCAGCTGATCGCGGAGCTGCGCGCGAACAGTGAACGGTTCGCCGAGCTGTGGGACTCCGGCGCCGTCGGCCACCACGAGGCCGCGCGCAAGACCATCGGTCATCCCCGAGTGGGCCCTTTGACGCTGGACTGCGACGTGCTCACCGTGGCGGGCAACGACCTGCGCATCATGATCTACACGGCCGAGCCCGGCACCGAGGACGCCGAACGCCTCGCATTGCTCACGGTGCTCGGCATCCAGGAACTCATCGGATAACCCCCGTCCGCCGGCTTCCCCGACGCGGCGCAGTTCAACAGGTGGATCCGCGCCGCGTACAGGCTGCCGCACGCCGGGCGGCGTGGCTGGTCAGCTGGTGACGGTCACGTCGCGCAGCAGGAAGTAGCCGACAGAGTCGGCCTGCAGGTAGAGGTGGAACTTCTCGGCCTTGGACTTGGCTGTGTTGTCCGCGGTGACGATCGTGGCGACCACATACTTCTTGGCCACGTTCGTGCGGATCCTCCCGTATGCGTACGTGGTGTGGGTCATGTCCCTGCGAATGTTCACCGCGTTCGAGGTGAGCTTCGCCAGCCGGTTGGCGGTGGCCTTGGCGGCCTTGTCGCTGGGGAACGACATGATGACCTGCACCGCCTTGAGGTGCCCACGGTACGCCGAGTAGGCGATCTGGACGGCGCGCTCACAGTTGTTCCTGGCCAGCACGCCCTCGCCGTCCACCGGATCGCACGTGTCGTACGTCCAGCCCTCGACCTTGTTGGCATCGAACTTGACGCCGGTCAGGTTGAACTTCCAGTCGTCGAACTCGGTGTGGGCGATCGGCGATCCCGGCTGGGCCCGCGCCGAGGTGGCCGGGCTGCCCGTGGGCTCGGTGGCCGGCTCGGTGGGCTCGTCCGACGGCGCGGCCGACGGGGGGTCGGACTGCCAAGGTGCCGTCGTGGGTGCCTCCGTCGTGGTGCCCGGCAGGGCGACGGAGGTCTTGGAGCCCGAGGAGTTGAGGTAGGAGACCGCGCCGACCGTGCCGCCGGCCAGGAGGAGGACGCCCAAGCCGATGGACAACCCGATGATCAGCGTGCTGTTGCGCTTGGGAGGCAGACCGTAGTCGTACTGGTCCTGGAGCGTGCCGTACGGGTCGCCGCGGCCGTATTGGCTCTGCGAACCGTACGGATTCTGGAGGTCGTAGGGGCTCTGCGAACCGCCGTAGAGGCCCTGGGGGTCGTAGGGGCTCTCGGAGCCGCCGTAGAGGCCCTGGGGGTCGTAGGGATTGTGCGGACCCTGCGGGTTGGATGACCCGAGTGGGCCGTGCCGGCCCTGCTGCTGGCCGAAGCCGGCCGGCGGGCCCCCTTGCCGCGGCTGGGGGCCATGTCCCGGCTGGCCGGGCCCCTGGCCCAGGCCGGTGCCCGGCAGTCCGTAGCCGGGTCGCGGGGTCGCTGGGCCGGACGACGGCTGGCCGTACCCGGGCCAGCCGTGTTCCTGCGGTGCTCCCTGTGCCTGCGAGCCCCACGGATCTTGCGAGTGAGGCTGTGGAGGGTATGCCATTGCCCCATTGTGTGGGAGCCCATCATCCCTGCTCGGGGACCACCGCCATCCGGCATAGGAGTGAACCAGGCCTCCGCGTTCGTACGTACTAGACCAAGGCCTTCGCCCTCCAGATGCTCTCTACGCAGCAGGAATGGCCCGTCAGCGGGCCGGGCTCGGGCGCGGTTCCCAGGACTCCAGCCGCGCGCGGATCTCCTCGCGGACGGGATGGGACAGCGCGTCGTGATGGGCCTGGTCCAGCAACGCGTCGATGTGGACCCGCGACCCCGACTCCGCCGACCGTACCGCCGCCTCGACCATGGCCAGGCTCCGGATGTTGCCCGCGATCGCCCCGGACGGCTCCACACCCGTGCGCAGCGCCCCCACGAACTCCTCCAGCGCGCCGGCGATCTGCTCGTTGGCGCCAGGCGGCACGTCCGCCGCACCACTCACACTGGAGGTGACGCGGTTCTCGCCGTCCCAGGTCGCGGTGCCCCCGGAGCCGGTGGCGCGCCACTGGCCGTTCCAGGACGTCTCCAGCCCGTCCGCGCACCAGGCGCCGGTGTACACGTATCGGGTGCCGCCGTCGAAGAGGAACGTCGCCGTCGCCGCCGCGTCGCCCCGATACCAGCTCCAGCCGGGATTCCAGCTCTCGCAGCTGACCGAGACCGGCTCCGCGTCCAGCAGGTAGCGGGCCGCGTCGAAGGCGTGGATGGCCATGTCCACCAGCAGCGGTTGCTCCATCTCGTCGCGGAAGCCGCCGAAGCGCGGGCCGCGGAAGAAGCCGGTGGTGAGCAGGCCGGGGGTGCCGAGCTCGGCAACGCGGCGCCGGTATTCCGCCAGGGCGGCGAAGTACCGGCGCGATTGGCTGATCATCAGCAGCCGGCCGGCCGCCTCGGCGGCGGCGACCTGGACGACCGCCTCGGCCAGCGTCGGCGCGGCGGGCTTCTCGCACAGGACCGGGACCCCGGCGAACAACGCCTCGATGTTCACCTGGCTGTGAGCCGCCGGGACGGTGACGTTCACGACGGCGTCCGGCTCGGTGGCCGCCAGCAGGCCGCTGAGCGAGACGTCCACCTTGGCGTCGGCGCCGACGGCGCGTACGGCCGCCTGCGCCCGATCGACGTCGAGGTCGGCCACTCCGACGAGCTCGACGTCGTCGGACGCGGTCAGGGTGCGCATCCACGCCAGGCCCATCGAGCCTGCCCCGACCTGCACCACGCGGAGCGGGCGCGCCGGATCGGCGACGCGGGCGAAGGTGGTCACTGGGAGTTCTCCTTGTTGTGCAGGGCGCCGCGGTAGCCGTGACCGTTGAAGAAGTCGCCCATCTCGTAGCGGAGCAGGGTCGGCAGCTCGCGCCGGGACCGGTCGCCGACCGCCCACTCGACGCCGTTGGCGATGACGTGCAGCACGTCCGGGTGGTGGTACACCGGATAGTCCTGGTCACCGGGGCTGAAGTAGAAGATCTTGCCGTTGCCCCGCCGGAAGGTGCAGCCGCTGCGGAACACCTCGCCGCCGGTGAAGGAGCTGATGAAGATCAGCTCGTCGGGCGCAGGGATGTCGAACTGCTCGCCGTACATCTCCTGGGCGGGGATCTCGATGGGGTGGGGGATGCCGCGGGCGATGGGATGGGCCGGGTTCACCGTCCAGACCAGCTCGCGGTCGTTGGCACTGCGCCAGCGCAGCGTGCACGTGGTGCCCATGAGCTTGGTGAAGATCTTCGACCAGTGGCCGGAGTGCAGCACCACCAGGCCCATGCCTGACAGGACGTGCCGGTGCACCCGATCGACCACCTCGTCGGACACCTCCGCGTGCGCGACGTGGCCCCACCAGGTGAGGACGTCGGTGCCGGCGAGCACCTCCTCGGTCAGGCCGTGCTCGGGGTCGTCGAGCGTGGCCGTGGTGACGGCCGCCTGCTCGCCCAGCCAGTGCTCGATCCCACGGCGGATGGCGTTGTGCATGCCGTCCGGATAGATCTCGGCCACACGGGGTTCGACCTGCTCGTGGCGGTTCTCACCCCACACCGTGACGCGAATCGGTCGCATGAGACGTTCCTTTCCTCAATGGATTCACTTGACGGCGCCGCTGACGGCGCCTGCCGCGATGTAGCGCTGGGCGAAGATCAGCAGCAGGGCCGCCGGGACGGAGGCGAGCACCGCGGTCGCCATGACGGCGCTCCAGTCCTGCGTGTTCGCGCTGATGTAGTCGTAGATGCCGAGGGTGATGGGCCGTACTTCGGGTGTGCTGGTCAGGGTGAGGGCGAAGAGGAAGTCGCTCCACGCCGACAGGAAAGTGAACTGGGCGGCGGTCACGATCGCGTTCTTGCTGATCGGTACGACGATCGAGACGAACGCCCGCAGGTTGCCCGCCCCGTCCACCAACGCGGCCTCCAGCCGCGGCTGCCCGTCCGCCTGCGCTTTCGCGGCACGAGCGGACGGAGGCCTCATCGCTCCGGGCTATGGACATTTGATCAATCAAAGCGCTTAACCGCCTGTCGCTTGTGAAGTATGTTGCGCCGATCGTCAGGTGATGTCAACAAGAAGTTAAGCGTTTTTACGAAGGGCGCTTGGGATATAGTCACAGTGCTTCGCGGGTTTTCTCGCACCTCACGCGCCCTCAGCAGCCGGGAGGCGGCATCCATGGTCACGATGCGCGACGTCGCCGAGCGCGCGAACGTCTCCATCGCCACGGTCTCCTTCGTCATCAACGGCACCAAGCCCGTCGCGCCGGAGACCCGGGCCCGCATCGAAGCGGCCATCGAAGAGCTGGACTACCGGCGAAACGTCGTCGCCCGCGCGCTGGCCAGCTCCCGCACGCACATCCTCGCGCTGCTGCACCCCGACTTCGAAGCCCGGCCGAACGCCACGATGATCCAGTTCGTCATGAGCGCCGCGCACAGCGCCCGCGAGCGCGGCTACGACCTCGTGCTGTGGCCCGTGAACGGCGACGAGCAGATGTCGCACCTGCTCGCCGGCGGCCTCGTCGACGGGGCGCTGCTCATGGAGGTCCAGTTCCGCGACTCCCGCGTCGACCGGCTCATCGCGTCCCGAGTCCCCTTCGCCCTGATCGGCCGGACCGAGAACGACGATCTGCCGTTCGTCGACATCGATTTCGCCACCACGATCGACCAGGCGGTCGAGCATCTCCGCGCGTTCGGCCACCAGCGCATCGCGCTGGTCACGCAGCGTACGAAGGCGGCGCCGGGAGACGAGCCCGGCCGGATCATGCGGGCGGAAGCCGCCTACCTCGACGCGATGGCGGCACTCGGCCGGCCCCCCGCCGTCATCACCGTCGAAGGCACCTCGGCCGGCGGGCGGGAGGCCGCGCGCACGCTGCACGAGAACCACCCGGACACCACGGCCGTGATCCTGGTGAACGAGGGCGCCTCGGCGGGGCTGGTCAAGGGCGCGCGCGCACTCGGCCGCACCGTACCGGACGACCTGTCCATCATCTCGGCGTCGACCACGCGCGAACTCGGCGAGATGATCGAGCCGTCCCTGACCGTCATGGCCGCACCGGCTCCCCAGCTCGGCCGCCTCGCCGCGGACGCGCTGATCGACCAGCTCGAAGGGGTCCAGGACAGACCGCCGCACATCCTCATCCCCTGCACCCTGGTGCCGGGCCAGTCAGTGGGCCCCGCGCCGGTCCGCCCCTGACGGCTCGCAGCCGGGCGGCCTCGTCGTGGGACGCTTTCAAGTGTGGCGGTGGGCCCGTCGAGTACGGGGACAGGCAGCGGATGCGGCCAGCCCACGGCCAGCACGGGCGCGTCTCGGTCCGCAGTCCCACAGTCTCTCCGACCCTCCTCCGGCTGCGACATGCCGACCGTGCGCAGATTAGGGTCGCGTGCACGCTGCGTCGTCAACCCGCCGCGGTAGATCGCCTCAACCTTCCGCGGTAGCGCTCCCAGCGCCACAGGCGTTTTCGCTCATAAGCGATGAGTTTCGGGTGCGGAGGCTGTCTCCATTCGGGTGGACATGGCAACCGAGGGGAGCACGATGATGAAGATCACCTTGGCGACGTACCTGTCGCTGGACGGGGTCATGCAGGGGCCGGGGACACCCCGCGAGGACACCAGCAACGGGTTCGAGCACGGCGGCTGGCAGTTTCCCTACGCCGATGAGGAGCTGTGGACCTACGGCGAGAAGTGGTTCGCCGAGGCGGACGGATTCCTCCTGGGCCGGAAGACCTATGAGATCTTCGCCGCCTACTGGCCAACCGTCACCGACCAGGACAACCTGATCGCGGCACGCCTCAACGCCCTTCCCAAGTACGTCGTCTCGACGACCCTGGACAGGGCCGAGTGGAACAACACGACGCTCATCAAGTCCGACGTCCAAGCGGAGATCGCCAAGCTGAGGGCCGGTCCTGGCCGCGAGCTCCAAATCCACGGGAGCGGCGTTCTCGCCCAGTCGCTGCTGGATCACGCCCTGATCGACGAGCTCCGTTTGTGGACCTATCCGGTCGTCCTGGGCAGCGGCAAGCGACTGTTCGAGCCGGGCCGCGTGGCGGCGGCGCTGCACCTGGTCGAGTCGAAGGCGACCAGCAGCGGCTGCGTGCTCAACGTCTACCAGCCAGCGGGCAAGCCGACATACGGCGACTTCACCCAGGACAGCCGGTCGCCTCACCTCACCTGATCGACCTCCTGCGCGGCCGCTCCGATGCCGCCCTCGCTCGTCACGCCTCGCCGCGCCGGGATGACGAACATGGTCAGGGCCCCCACCACGGCGGGAATCGCGAACGCGTAGAAGTTGGCCTCGATGCCCCACCCGGAGGCGAGGATGGCGCCGCCGTAGATCGGTCCGCAGATGGCGCCGAGCCGGCCGACGCCCAGCGCCCAGCCCAGCCCGGTCGCCCGCATGTGGGCCGGGTAGAAGTTCGCCGTGTACGCGTTGACCAGGATAGTGGTGCCGATCGTGCACGCCCCGGCGATCGCGACGAGCGCGAACAGCAGCACGCTGGGCAGGCGCATGCTCAGCAGGAAGATGCTCAGGGCGGCGACGACGAACATGCCGGCCGTCACCGGCTTGGAGCCCATCCGGTCCGCGGCCATGCCGAGCAGCGGCGTGCCAACGATGGCGCCGAGGTTCAGCACCAGCAGGAAGGCCAGCGCCGAGCCCAGTGGGTAGCCGGCCTGACGCATGATCTGCGCGAGCCAGGTGTTCAATCCGTACACGAGCAGCAACCCGACGCCGGTGCCGAGCCAGAACAGGAGCGTCCCGGCGAGGAACCGCCGTTCGAAGAGGGACTTGATCGCTGCGGCCGGTCCCTGCTTGGCCCGCGCGGGGGCTTCCTCCAGGGTCACGCCGTATCGCGCGGCGAGCTCGGCGGCCTCCGCGTCCCGGCCGCGGAGGAGCAGGTAGTTGGCCGACTCGGGCAACATCCGCCAGGCCAGCGGCAGCAGCAGCCCGCCGAGAATGGCGCCGATCCAGAACATCGCCCGCCAGCCCAGCGCTGGGATCACGGCGATCGCCGTCAGCGACGCCAGGATCCCGCCGATCGAGTAGCCGGAGAACATGAACGCGTTCGTGGTGCTGCGGTGCCGCGGATGGGCGTACTCCATGGTGAGCGCGATGGCCGTCGGCACGACCCCGCCCAGGCCGATACCGGCCACGAAGCGGGCGAGTCCAAACAACTCCACGGTCGGCGCGGCGGCCGCCAGGGCCATCGCGATCGAGAACCACGCGATGCACCCGAGCATGACGCGCCTGCGCCCCACCAGGTCGGTGATCGTGCCGATCAGCATCGCGCCGATCAACATTCCGATCAACGCGTACGAACCGATCCGGCCGATCTCGGCCGCGCCCAGGGTCCACTCGGCGGACCCGTCGGCCAACGTCGGCACGACGGTGCCATAAACGATCAGGTCGTAGCCGTCAATGATGATCGCCGCGCTGCAGAGCGCGACGACGACGAGCCTCGACCTCGAGTCGGGAGGCGGCGCGTTGTTGCTCACGATTCCCTCCCCGCGGCTCGGAGCGGCAGAGTGGCGGACAGTGGGATCTCCTCGGACATGAGGTCTCCTCAGGGGGTGGACACAGGTCAGCGAGTCGCTTGAGTTCGATGAGGCTATAGCGTTTTTCTATCGACCGTCACGGTTTCGCTATTAAGAACCTGTTACATTCCACCGGAGCGACCACGGGCATGGCGAAGCTCGCGCTGGTCACATGGCATGCGCCCAGCACGACGGAAGCGGCTTACGCGTCCTTCAGTACGGTTTCGATGAACCGGTGGGCCGGCTTGGCCAGCCGATCGTGCAGCTCGAAGAAGGTCTCGGCGGCTTTGACGCCGTTCCAGTCCGGGGGCAGCACCTCGGCGGGAAGGCCCGGGTCGGAGTACGGCAGCCGGCGCCAGTCTGTGAGGGCGCTGACGTGGTCCGCGAACGCCTGGGCCGGATCCAGGGCCTTACGATCGCGATAACGGTCCAGCACGGGGCCGTACTGATCGAGGAACTCGTCATAGAGGCGCTGCAGGCGAGACAGGTCCCACCAGCCCGGAATCTGCTCCCTGATGTCGGTGAACGCCAGATGGCGGGCCTGGAAGAGATTGACGTAAGCACTCAGCCCGTAGCGCTCGAGGGCGTCTCGCGTCTCCTCGAGCAGATGGGCGGGCGCGATCCAGACTCCCGCGGCAACCGTGCCGAATCCGAGCCAGGACAGCCGGGAGCGCAACTGGTGCCGCTTGTCCCGTTCGGTCTCGGGCACGCTGAAGATGGCCAGCAGCCACCCTTCACTGGAGGTGGCCCGTCGCCGCTCGAAGATGCGCCGGTCACCTTCGCGCAGGATCTGGTAGGCCTCCTCGGTGAGCGCGTATCCGGCCGTCCCGTCGACCTTGGCGGCGGCCAGGAGACCACGCCGCTTGAGACGGAAGATCGCCGAACGCACGGACGGCGCGTCCACGCCGCACCGGGCGAGCAGCTTGATGACCGAGGCGACGCTCATCCAGCCGCCGACTTCGCGTGCGTAGAGGCCGTAGACGGTGACGATCAGAGCACGGGGCTTCTGGCCCTTTCCATTGGCTTCGTCGTCTTCGTTGGCCACCATGGTGCACCTCTTGCGCGCTCACGGACGCACTCCGGCGGATGGCGTGCTCCCTACCCGGCATCAAACGGTCTTCATCGTACCGACTCGCCAGAGCCCGCCCCCTTCAATGGTGCGAGATTTTGACGGTCGACACAAAGACGCCCTGACGTCGCGGGCCGCCGTTCAGCGCTCGGGCCTCCATCGGGCGTGCCGGGTGGTGGCCGCGCCCTCGCGGATGAGCTGCAGCCGTGGCTTGGGTCCGTCGGTCCGGCCCGTCTGCGGCTTGCGGCGGCCCGCCCGCCATGAGTCGGGCCACGCGGCACCCGGCCCGGCGTAGTCCTGCTCCACCGCCGCGTGCAGCGTCCAGCTGGGATCGTAGAGGTGGACCCGGCCTAGGGCGCACAGATCGGCCCGGCCCCCCAGGATGATCGAGTTGACGTCGTCGTAGGAGGAGATCACGCCGACCGCGATGGTCGGGATGCCAACCTCGTTGCGGATCTTGTCGGCGTACGGCGTCTGATACGACCGGCCGAAGGCCGGCTTCTCCTCCGGTGTGACCTGGCCCGTGGACACGTCGATGGCCGCCGCGCCGGCGTCGGCGAACGCGCGCGCGATCTCCACGGCGTCGTCGCCGGTGATGCCGTCCTCGACCCAGTCGGTGGCCGAGATGCGCACGGTCATCGGCTTGTGCCGCGGCCAGACCCGGCGCATCGCGCGGAAGACCTCGAGTGGGTAGCGGAGCCGGCCTGCGAGGTCGCCGCCGTACTCGTCGGCGCGGCGGTTGGTCAGCGGGGAGATGAAGGACGACAGCAGGTAGCCATGCGCACAGTGCAGCTCCAGCAGGTCGAAACCGGCGTCGTCGGCATGCCGCGCCGCGTCGGTGAACTGCCGCTTGATCTCCTCCATGTCCGCGCGGGTGAGCTCACGGGGCACCTGGTTGACCCCTTCCTTGTACGCAAGCGCGGACGGCGCGACGACCTCCCAGTTGCCGTCGGGCAGCGGCTGGTCGATCCCCTCCCACATGAGGCGCGTGGAGCCCTTGCGCCCGGAATGGCCCACCTGGATGCCGACCTTCGCCGCGCTCTCGCGATGCACGAAGTCGGTGAGCCGGCGCCACGCCGCCGCCTGCTCGTCGTTCCAGATGCCCGTGCAGCCGGGCGTGATGCGGCCGGTCTCGGAGACGCAGACCATCTCGGTCATGACCAGCCCGGCGCCGCCGAGTGCCTTGCCTCCCAGGTGGACGAAGTGGAAGTCGTTCGGCATGCCGTCGACGGCCCGGTACATGTCCATCGGCGACACCACGACCCTGTTGGGGAGCTCCAGCTCGCCGAGCCACAAGGGGTGGAACATCGGCGGCGTCCCGGACCCGTCTCCCGCGCGGTGCGGCTGCCGGCCGGCGAACCAGGCGTCGACGCGGGCCACGAACTCGGGGTCGCGCAGCCGCAGGTTGTCGTAGGTGACCCGGCGGCTGCGGGTCATGATGTTGAACGCGAACTGCTCGGGCTCCTGGCCGACGTACTGCCCGAGGTTCTCGAACCATTCCAGGCTCGCCTGCGCCGCCCGCTGGGTCGACCGGACGACGGACTTGCGCTCGCTCTCGTACGCGGTGAGCGCCTCGTCGAGGGTGGGCTGCTCGTGCAGGCATGCCGCCAGGCTGAGGGCGTCCTCCATGGCCAGTTTGGTTCCCGAGCCGATGGAGAAGTGGGCGGTGTGCGCGGCGTCGCCGAGGAGCACGATGTTCTCGTGGCGCCAGCTGTCGTTCCGGACAGTGGTGAAGTTGATCCACTTGCTGTTGTTGGCGAGCAGCGAGCAGCCGCCCAGCTCCTCGGCGAAGATCTCCTTGACCCGCTCGATGGACCTCTCGTCGGACTCGCCGGGAGCGAACGGGCGGGCGGCGAGGGCGTCGAATCCGGCCCGGCGCCAGACGTCCTCGTGCATCTCGACGATGAAGGTGCTGCCGTGGGCGTCGAAGGGGTAGCCGTGCCCCTGCATCACGCCGTACGGCGTTTCGACGACGTAGAACTTGAAGGCGTCGAACACCTTGTCGGTGCCGAGCCACATGTATTTGCAGGCCCGCTGCTCCAGGTCGGGGTGGAAGGAGTCGGCGTACTTCGAGCGGACGGCCGAATTCACCCCGTCGGCGGCGACCACCAGGTCGTGGGTCGCCGCGAGCTGGGACACGTCCGGCGCGTCGGTGAGGAAGTGGATCGTGACGCCGAGCTCCCGGCAGCGCTGCTGCATGATCTCCAGCAGGCGCTTGCGGCTCAGCGCCGCGAAGGCGTGACCGCCGCTGGTGAGCACCTGTCCCCGGTAGTGGACGTCGATGTCGTCCCAGCGGGCGAACTCCGCCTCCATCCGGCGGTAGATACCGGGATCGGCGTGCTCGATCCCGCCGAGGGTCTCATCGGAGAACACCACACCGAATCCGAAGGTGTCGTCCTGGGCGTTGCGCTCCCAGACGGTGATCTCATGTCCCGGTCCCAGCTGCTTGGCCAGCACGGAGAAGTACAGGCCGCCAGGGCCTCCCCCGATGACCGCAATCCGCACGATGTCCTCCTCTTGTGACGACGGGCCGGACTCCCAAGTTATCGCGTTTTCTGAACGATCGTCAATTAAGCGTAATTTCTAGAGGCCGACTGCTCCATGTCCCACACCTGATCGGCACCTCACTCCTGGGGAACCTTCAGCCTCTCGTCAGGAATCACCGCGGTGCCGAGGATTTCGATCATGGCCTCCGGTTGCCACAGCTCGGTGCATCCGATGCCGGCCATGGCCGGGTAGACAGGCCCGGCCAGCTCCCGCCAGACCTTGCCGATCTCCCTGCCGTGCGCCTGGTAGTCGGCGATGTCGGTGAGGTAGATCGTGATGCTGACCAGGTCCTCGGGCTCTCCGCCCGCCTCGCGCAACGTGGTCAGCAGATTGCCGAACGCCTGCCGGAACTGGGCGACGATGCCCCCGTCCACGATGCGCATGTCCTTGTCCAGCGCGGTCTGGCCGCCCAGGTAGAGCGTGTTCCCGTGCAGCGTGCCATGCGAGTAGCCGCTCGGCGCCGGAAGGGCTGCGGGATTGACGGCGATGGGCTTCACGGCGGTCCTCCTCGACTCGGTGTGCATATTGACATTATCTGACGATCGCGAAGAATACGATATATTCGCGCTGGTTCACCCGTTCCGCATCCGCGGACCATCGATCTGAAGGGACAGCCACATCCATGAGCCCCACCTCGGAGATCGTGACGGCGGCGCTCAGCCTCACCCCGACGGCTCCGGAGCACTTCGACGAGGCCTACGTCGCCAGGTCGCAGGACTGCCCCTGGCCCAAGGCGTACGGAGGCGACCTCGTCGCGCAGGCCGCAGCCGCGGTGATGCGTTCGGTCAGCGACGACAGGACCCTGCATTCGCTGCACAGTTACTTCATGCGCCCTGTCGAGGTCAGCGCCGAGATCCGCTACGAGATCGAACGCCTCAGGGACGGGCGGAGCTACTCCACGCGGCACGTCCGGGGGTATTCCGGCGGCAAGCTCGCGTACATCGCGATGGCTTCCTTCCACGCCGTGGAGCAAGGGGGCGAGCACGCCGCGACCGCGCCGGAAGGCCTCCCCGATCCCGACGCGCTGCCGACCAGCGCCGCCTACCTGGACGCGACCGATCCGGGTACGGAGGCGGGCGGCACCATGACGAAGGAGTCGAAGGAGTACTGGTCGTCGGGCCGCGGCTTCGACATGCGGCACGTGCCCGGCCCGGTCTATCTCCAGGTGGACGGCGACCCGGTCCCGCACCAGGCGATCTGGGTCCGGCCCTTCGACCCGCTCCGACCCGTCGAAGGGCTCACCTCACGCGCACGCGACCTGGCCGCCCTCGCCTACGTCTGCGACTACACCATCCTGGAGCCGATCCTGCGCGTCCTCGACCTGCCGTGGGCCCGCCCGGGGCTCACCACCGCCAGCCTCGACCACGCCATGTGGTTCCACCGCCCCGCCACGATGGACGACTGGCTGCTCTACGCCCAGGAGGCCGATGCGGCCCAGAACGGCCGTGGTCTGGGACTTGGCCGCTTCTTCGACCGCCAAGAACGCCACCTCGCCACGGTCGCGCAGGAAGGGGTCATCCGTGTGTCCTGACCACGGCCTCTCCCTCGCCGACCGGCGACCGGGCGTGACCGGCAAGGCCGCCGTCGAACATGTGGCGCGGGTCGAATGGAGCGACACCGACGCCTCAGGACACCACCACAACACGGCTGTGACCAGGTTCGTGGAGGCGGCCGAGGCCGCGTTGATGCGCGAGCGCGGGATCACCGATTACTTCGGCAACGCGCCTCGGGTGCGCTACGAGGTCGACTTCGAGCAACGCCTGTTCTTCGGCCAGCAGGTCACCGTCATGCTGAACGTCGAAGCCGTCGGCACGTCCTCCATGACCTTCCGCTTCGAGGTCTGGGGGGAGGAGTTCGACGGACGCCCCCGGCGGCGGGCCGCGACAGGGCGCTACGTGGTCGTGCACGCTCCCCGGGACGAGGACCGGAGCCGTCCATGGCCGGCCTCCTGGCTCGCTTCTTTGTGCTGAACGCCACGCACTTCATTGACAATTCATGACGACCGTGAAAAATACGAGATAAGTATCCAGCCGACCACAGCGACCGAAAGGGAGCCGGCCTCATGGAGCCCGACCTCAGCAAGTACCGCCTCGACGGCGACAACTCGATGTACCGGCTGCCCAGCGGTCTCGTCGCCCCGGTGGTGACTCGCGGCGGTCACGAGGACATCAACACCGCCGACTCAGGCGGCGCCGTCCGTGTCTCCGGCGTCAGCATCCAGCACACCCCCGCCACCCGGCTCTGGTTCGGCAAGGTCAGCAACGAGCCCGGCTACCGCTCGGTGTCCCACCATCACGGCGAGGCCGAGACCGGCGGCTACGTCCTGTCGGGCCGGGCGCGCATCTACTTCGGCGAGAAGTTCGAGGACTACGTCGACATGGAAGTGGGCGACTGGGTCTTCGTACCGCCGTACATGCCGCACGTCGAGTGCAACCTCTCGCGCACCAAGCCGCTGGTGTGGATGACCACCCGGACGCCGGAGAACATCGTGGTCAACCTGCCCGATGTCGCGGACGCCGACCTGCGCGACTGGTTGGACCGGTGATCCCCCGCACCGCCTGACCCGCCGACCCCGCTCGGCGGTTCTTCTGGAAGGAATCCCCCGTTGCATCCTTCGGCCTCAGCACACCTGGACACCTTTGCTCGCGACCACCTGCCCCCCGCCCATCTGTGGCCGACGATCGAGTTCACCACGCCGGAGCTGCGGTATCCGGCCCGTCTCAACGCCGCCGCCGAGCTCATCGACGTCCCCGTCGCGACGTACGGGGCCGAGCGGCCGGCGCTGCGGACACCGGGCGGAGAGACCTGGTCCTACGGCGAGCTGCGGACCCGGGCCAATCAAGTCGCCCACGTGCTCACCGAGGACCTCGGACTGGTTCCGGGCCAGCGCGTCATGCTGCGCTCGCCCAACACCCCGTGGACGGTCGCTGCCTGGCTCGGCGTGCTCAAAGCAGGCGGCGTCGTCGTGACCACGATGGCCGCGTTGCGTGCTCGCGAGCTCGCCCCCATCGTGGAACGGACCAGGCCCTCGATCGCACTGGTCGACCACCGGTGCGCCGAAGACGTCCACACCCTCCGCGACACCGTCCTGCCGTCGCTGACCGTCATCGAATACGGCGGCACTGTCCGGGAGGATCTCATCATCCGCGCCGCCGCCAAGCCGGGCGAGTTCACCGCCGTAGACACCGCCGCTGATGACGTGGCGCTCCTCGGACCGACCTCCGGCACCACCGGCGCCCCAAAGATCACCATGCATTTCCACCGCGACCTCCTGTCCATCGACAACACCTTCGGCCGCCATGCGCTGAAGCTGGTCCCGGACGACGTCGTCGCCTGCTCCGCCCCCTTGGCCTTCACCTTCGGCCTCGGCATGCTCGTCGTATTCCCGCTGCGAGCGGGCGCCTGCGCCCTGCTGACCGAGGCCGCCACCCCGCCGCAGCTCGCGGAGATCGTCCAGCGGGAGGGCGTCACCGTTCTCGCGACGGCGCCCACGGCCTACAAGGCGATCCTGCGAGAAGGCAGGGAACAGCGGCTCGCCGGGCTGCGGACCGCGGTCTCGGCAGGCGAGCACATCCCTCAGGACACGTGGGAGCAGCTACGAGACCGGCTCGGCCTCAGGGTCATCGACGGCATCGGCGCCACCGAGATGTTGCACATCTTCATCTCGGCCGCCGGTGACGACGTACGCCCCGGCGCCACGGGGAAGCCCGTGCCGGGTTACCGCGCCGCCGTCCTCGCCCCCGACGGCTCGGAGCTCGGTCCCGGCGAGCCGGGACTGCTGGGTGTGATCGGCCCCGTCGGCTGCCGCTACCTCGACGACGTACGTCAGAAGAACTATGTCCTCAACGGCTGGAATGTCACCGGCGACATCTTCTCCAGGGACGAGGCCGGTTACTTCTACTATCACGCACGCAGCGACAACATGATCGTCTCTTCGGGCTACAACATCGGCGGGCCGGAGGTCGAAGCGGCGATCGACACCCACCCCGACGTGATCGAGTCCGCCGTCGTCGGCCGGCCCGACGCCGAGCGCGGCTCGGTGGTCTGCGCCTTCGTCGTGCTCCGCGAGGGGGCGAGCGGCGACGCCGC
The DNA here is from genome assembly GCF_052245935.1 of Nonomuraea sp. 3N208. Classification (NCBI taxonomy): domain Bacteria; kingdom Bacillati; phylum Actinomycetota; class Actinomycetes; order Streptosporangiales; family Streptosporangiaceae; genus Nonomuraea; species Nonomuraea sp. 3N208. The sequence goes on from NZ_JBQQBR010000033.1 coordinate 76,909, forward strand.
CAAGGCCAAGGAGATTCAGGACCACGTCAAGCAGGTCCTGGCCCCGTTCAAGTACCCGCGCGACGTGCGGTTCTGCGACTCCCTGCCGCGCAACGCGAACGGCAAGCTGCAGCACTACAGGCTGCGGGAAATCGTCCAGAACGAGCAGGCGGCCTCAGTGTGAGAGCGCGCCCGGCCAGAAGCCGACCAGTGCCGGTCAGCTGAGCGCGCCGCCCAGCCGGCCCCACAGAGCGCCTGCCGGTCAGCGAACCCCAAAGGCGGGCGCCTTCCGCGGGAAGAGGCTGTCGAACACCGCGACCCGGTCGAAGGACATCGCGCGGGCGCGGGCGCGAAGCTCCAGGTCCTGCCGCTCCGCGGCGGGCATGTCCAGGACCACCCGGTCCACGACCGCGGCCAGACCGGCGATGTCCCCCGGCTCGACGATGACGGCAGTGTCGCCGACCGCCTCAAGGGTCCCGCCCGTCATGGTGGTGATGATCGGTCCGCCGCCGGCCAGCATCTTCTCGGCCAGGGCGATGCCGAACGTCTCGACGAAGTCGGGCTCGGGCTTGGTGGGCAGGGCGTAGGCCGCACATCCGCGCATGAGCAGCGGCTTCTCGTGGTCGTCGACATCGGTGAGGAAGACCACCCGGTCGTCCCCCGCGGCCATCGCCCGTACGTGCTCCAGCACCGGCCCGGTGCCGGCGACGACCAGTTTCACGCGCGACCGGCAGCGCATCTGCCCGAAGGCGGACACCAGGTCGTAGATCCCCTTGGCCGGAGTCACCCGGGACAGGAACAGGATGTACCTGTCACGCTCCAGACCGCGTTGCGCGAGTGCCGCGTCCACGTCTGCCGGATCCAGGTCGAGGAAGGCGGCGGAGTCGATCGGCGGGTAGCTGATGGTCACGCGGCGCCGGCATTGTTCCGCGAACGTGGTGCCGCACTGAGCGTCCACCTGCTCGGCCGAGGCAAGGATCTCCTGTCGGGTGTACTCGGAGACCGCGACGACCTCGTCGTTGGCCAGGAACGTGGTGAACAGCACGGTCGCCGCGCCGAACCGGCCTTCCCGCAGGCACGACTTGATCACGTTGGTCACGTCGGAGCCGACTGCTTTCGCGACGGTGTGGACGTTCGGCGCGAACCCGGCCGCGCGCGCCGCTGCGACCGCGTCCACGACCACCGACGTGTGCGGAGAGAGGTACATGGACAGGCAGGTCGTAGGGATCGGTTCGGCGAGCAGCTCGACGAGGCGGCCGGTGAGGCCGGCCTGGTGGCGCCCGTCCGGCACCCGGTAGTCCCCGACGGCCTCCGGCCGCTCCACGGTGATCCCGGCGCTGTACGGCAGCAGCCGGTCCAGCGGCTTGAGCGGCAGTCCGACCGCCTGCAGCGTCGGAATCGGCCAGGTCAACAGCCGTACGTCGGAGAACCCGCGGGTCAGCGCCACCTCGGCGAGGTTACGGGCTTCGCCGGAGTGACCACAGATGACGGGGTCAGCTCTGACCACGATGACAAGACGGCGACTGGTATGGGTCATCGCGCTTCCTCCGGTGTCGCGGGCGGATCGGACAGGGACGGCGGGCGGATCCCGCGCCCCCACTCTGACGGCTCCGGGCCCAGCCGCAGGTGCAACCGGCCGCCACGGTGCACGGTGGCGGCGCTCAGGTGCGTTGCGTGCAGGGGTTTGCCGTTGAGGGTCGCCGACTGGACGTACTGCGCCGGTGCGTCACGATCGATGCCGTCGACGCCGATCGGCGTCTCGCGGTGCCCGCTGGTCTCGATGACGAACTCGTTGCCACCGGCCCGGAGCACGGCCCGGGCGAACGCGGGCGCGTTGACCAGGAACAGGTTCTGCCCCGCGATCGGGAACAGCCCCAGCGACGCCCAGACGTACCACGAGCTCAGGCCGCCGGAGTCGTCATTACCGGGCAGCCCGCCGGGTCCGGTGCCGAACTGCCAGGTCAGCGCCGCGTGTACCACCTCGGCCGTGCGGTCGGGCCGGCCCGCGTAGTGGTACGCCCACGGCGCCTCCATGTCGGGCTCGTTGTTCAACCCCTCGAACCGGTTCAGGGCGTATCCGGCCGCCATCTCCGCCGCCTGCGGGCGCCGGCCGGGCTGCGTCACCGGTGCGGCGTCGAAGCCGAAGAACCTGTCCAGCTTGTCGATGAAGTCCTTGTCACCGCCGGCCAGGGCGATCCTCGCGGCCATGTCGTGCAGCAACCGGAACGAGTAGTTCCACTTGCCGCCCTCGTAGAACTCCGAGTCGCGCAGCAGTCCCGTGCTCGGGTCGAAGGCGTTGGACCACTGGCGGCTGCGGTCCTCGAGATCGTCGGCCAGGCGCCGGTCGTTCAGCGCCCGGGCGACCTGTGCCGTGCAGTGGTGGCCGTAGGCGAGGTCGAGGGTATGGGTGATCGGGTGCACGACTCCGTGCTCGAAGAAGTCTTCGCCGTACAGGCGACGCAGGTCACCGACCATGTGCACGAGCGCCCAGCTCCAGTCCAGGTCCGCCCGGCCGAGAGCGTGGGCGTCCGCCAGCGCGGTGTGGACGAGGGCGCTGGCCTGGCGGAAGAACCGGTCGGCGCCGCGGGACATCCGGTACCCGACGGGGAAGTTGCCTTCCTCCTCGCAGACCCGGATCAGCGACTCCAGCAGGTCCTCGAATCGGTCCGGGACGATGGCCGCGAGCAGCGGCAGCTGTGTCTTGTAGATGTCCCACATGGTGCAGACGTCGAACGCGAACGGTCCGGCGGTCGGCCAGAACGGGCTTTCGTCGTCGGCGATGCACGGCTTGATCAGCGCATGGTAGAGCGCTGTCCCGAACACGGTGCGGCGTGCGGGCGTGCCACCCTCGACCTGGACACGGTCGAGGTGCTCGCGCCAGCGGGCCTGGGTCCGGGAACGTACCACGTCGAACGCCGGCTGCCCGTGCCCGCACTCGCGCTCCAGGTTCTGCCGCGCCTGCTCGCACCCGCGCAGCGAGAACCCGAGCCGCACCTCGATGGTCTGCCCCGCTACGGCCGGGCCCATGAACAGCATGCCGAAAGGTCGCAGCGTGGTGTGCCGGATGCTGTCGAAGTCCAGGCGAGTGCCGCCGTCGATGAGCCGCCGGTCGTACCAGAGCATCTGCCGCCAGCCAGGGCTGTCGACGTCCAGGTACACCGACAGCGGGACACCCTCCATCACCACCGTGCCCTGGGCTCGGCCGTGGCCGTGGCTCTCCACCTGTGCCCGCAACGGCACGGTCTGGCCGAGCTCGATGGCCAGGCCACCGCAGGACAGGTCGACCACTACGCGGGCGCTGCTGTGCTCAGGAAAGGTGTACCGATGCACGGCGACCTTCGTGCCCACGGTGAGCTCGCAGCGAATCCCGGTGTCCAGGGTGGCCGCGTAGTAGCCCGCCTCCGCCACCTCGTCGTGCAGCCGCCAAGCCTCCCCGAGCACGTCCAGCGGCTGCACCATCGGGGTGACCCGAACGTAGTTGTAGTACTTGCGGATCGCGCCGGTGCCGGACTGCTGGAAATGGGTGAACCCGGATGCCTGTAGCTGCTCGAACATCTCCTCAGGCACACCCTCGGTGTTCTTCGCGTACCGGCCGTACCCGGTCGGGTACGCGCCGGAGTAGGCGCAGGCCGACACCATGCCCAGCGGCGACGTAGCACCGGGGTGGGTGTTGCCCACCTGGGGTTTCGGCCACCACCAAGTGGCGGCCAGACCGCGTGCTGAAGGCAGGTCGGTCGCCGCGGTGCCGATGAAGGGATCAACGTTGTCGAGGATGGCGGGACTCTACCCAGACTGATCCCGCCTTAGGTTTCGGCCAGATGAACTCCTTTCCCCAATGGCACCAAGAAGTCCCAAAAGGAGGATCTCTTCCGGCGGGCAGGAGGGGCCGGCGTTCGAGCGCGAGATGCTCTGGTTGTCCGAAACATTCAGGCCGCCGCACACGCTCTGCCCCATCCCGCCGAGTTTCCCGCACTCCACGACGATGCGGGCCACGTCCAGACAGCCCGACTGACCCCTGAAGGGCGGGCCGCGGCCAGCGACCCCAGGGCGGACGGGGTCGCATCGGTGACTTGACCGCCTGACCGGCTCAAGTCTTCGTCGAAGATTCCGGCGGACGATCTCCAAAAAGGCCGGGGACAAGACCGTACCGGTGCCGTAGAGTCGCGGCACCGGTACGACGATGCTCAGGCGCTCTCCCCCTGGTCGAGGTCATCGCGCTCACCGCGGCCGTCGAGAAGATGCGCCCCGGCATCGTGCAGGGTGATGCCGTAGGCGCCCGGCGCGCTGTCGTCGGGCATCTCCTCATCCTCCGCGGCGATCGCCTTGAAACGGGTATCGCGGGTCGGACCGTCGCCGACGAGGTGACCACGCAGGTGGCCGGCGTTATCGTAGACGGCCCAGCGACATGCGCCCACCTGTGGCACTGCGACCGGGTTGTCCTTGAGCCACTGCGCGTTGGCCGCGTGCTCAGCCTGTTGGTCGGCCTTGTTGCGCTGGACGGGATCCGTGGCGGCCTGGTCACCGGTTTTGCGAGCACTACTCATGTTTCGTCTCGCTCTCAGATTGTGGCCGACGCCCCCGAAAACATCGGCGGGACACTCGGGCCTCCGCAGCAAGGGTAGCGGCCGGACGCGGATCGTATTGACGGGACCTCGTTCGGCTGCGCCATCGGGATCCCACCGCGACACGTCGCCAAGCCCGCGCAGCTACACCCCACTGGGCAGGCAATATGCTGTTCAGCTACCCATCCTAAAGTGGTGATGTCGGTCCGCATCCGCGCCGCCCAGCATGGGAAGGGGTGGCGGCCATGGAGTTACGTCAGCTGCGTTATTTCGTGACGCTGGCCGAGGAACTGCACTTCGGCCGGGCGGCGGCCCGGGAGCACATCGTGCAGTCCGCCCTGAGCCAGCAGATCCAGCGGCTGGAACGCGAGCTGGGAGTGCGGCTGCTGGATCGCAGCAGCCACCATGTGAACCTCACCCCTGCCGGCGTCACCTTCCTCGCCGAGGCCCGCCAGATCCTCGACCACGTCAGCCGGGCCGGGCAGGCCGCACGCAACGCCGCCGCCTCCACGCCCACGCTTCGCGCCGGCATCATCGACGCCGGCTACGACACGATGCCCCAGATCCTGCGCCACGTGCAGCTCCACCATCCCGACCTAACCATTCACCAGGTCGAGGCGGGCGCCCCCGAGCAGTACCGGCAACTGGCCGACGGACGGCTTGACGTCGGGATCGGCCGCGCGTCCCAGCCCCCTCCCGGCGTGGCCACGGAACTGATCCGGCTCGACCCGTTCGGTGTGCTGATCCCGGTCGACCACCGCCTCGCGGGTCTGGACCGCGTCCCCGTCGCCGCGCTCGCGGACGAACCCCTGCTCCTCGGAGAGGAAGCACAGAGCCCGGAATTCAACCAGTTCATCGGGGAGATGTGTGAATCCGCCGGATTCACACCGACCCTCTACGAGGGGACCGTCGAGAGCAGCCGTGCCGCCGCCGACCTCGTCCTCGCGCGCCGCTGCGTCTTCTGTCTTCCCGCCTCCTCGCGAAGCTCCAACCTGCCGGGCACCAGCTGGCGCCCTCTGACCGAACCCACGGTCCACTACCCCTGGTCGCTCCTGTGGCATGAGGCCAATCCCTCTCCCCATATCGCCGCCGTCCTCGACAGCGCCAGGCGGCTGGCCCGGCAACTCGGCTGGCTCGATCATCCGGCTCGCCATCGCCCCAGGTGATGGAGCTTGCTCGGATTGGCCGTTTCCGGCAACTCGCTGAGCACCTTGACTGGGTGAACGACCGGCGGCGCACCCCGCGCCGCCGTCACCGGAGAGGGCCGCGATGACGCCGTGCGCAGAGAGCGCGAACGCGACGACAGGCCCCGGCCTGAACGGCCAGCGACCGCGTTGCGATCACCTCGACCGGCTCCCGGCTGCGCAGCACGGCGTGCCCGAATGCCAACCCTGTCTGGCACTCGGCTGGACCTGGCAACGCCTGCTGATGTGCCTGACATGCGGCTGGGTGGCCTGCTCCGACGACTCACCGGGAGGCCACGCCAGGGAGCACTACTGGGAGACCGACCACCCGGTGGTCAGTGCGCTGGAGCCCGGGTCGGCCTGGCGCTGGTGCTACGTACACGGGCGGACCGTGTAGCGAAACGAAGGAGACCCATGACTCTGACCAAACAACCGGTGAATCGCCGAACGGACTATGACGGCGCGTCTCCGTTCCCGGAAACAGCGGAGGACGCCCCGGTCGGCAAGGCCCAAGCAGGACTGACGACCGCCATTGTGGTCCTGCCGTTCGTCGCCCTCGGCATCGCGATCTTCCTGGGGTGGGGGCGGCACATCACGCTCACGGATCTGCTCATGGCCGTGGCCTTCTACGTGGCGACCGGGCTCGGCGTGACGATCGGATACCACCGGCTGCTCACCCACAGGTCCTTCGCCGCACGGCCGTGGCTGCGGGTAGCGCTGGGCATCGCCGGGTCGATGAGCTTCCAGGGCAATGTCATCGACTGGGTAGCGGTCCATCGTCGCCATCACGCCTTCACCGACCGGCCAGGAGATCCGCACTCCCCCTACCGGTACGGCACCGGCCTGCGCGGGCAGCTACGGGGGCTTGCCCATGCCCACCTCGGCTGGATGTTCATCGACGACCGGACCTCCGCCGAACGCTACGCTCCCGACCTGCTGGCCGATCCGGCGATGGTTCGGGTGGGGCGCGCCTTCCCCGCGCTGTGCGCCGTCTCGCTGGCGCTGCCGTTCCTGATCGGCTGGGCGATCACCGGCACCCTCTACGGCGGGCTGACCGCGTTCCTGTGGGCCGGTCTGGTCCGCGTCGCGCTCTTGCAGCACGTCACGTGGAGCGTCAACTCGTTGTGCCATGTGATCGGCAGCAGGCCGTTCACGACCCGCCGCCATGACCGCTCGACCAACCTGTGGCCGCTGGCCCTGCTGTCGTTCGGGGAGAGCTGGCACAACGGCCACCACAGCGACCCCAGCTCCGCCCGGCACGGCCGGGAACGCGGCCAGCTCGACCTCACGGCCGGCGTGATCCGCCTGTTCGAGCGGCTGGGCTGGGCCACCGACGTGCACTGGCCCCGCCACGATCGCATCCAACGCCGCCGGACCGACGCCCCACGACCAGCCGAAACTGATCAGGGGCCATGACTGGATCGGCCCCAGCAGCGCTTGGGTAAACGGCGTCGTCGATCACGACGCCGGGCACGGCATGATGGAGGCAGCGTTCGACGGAAGGAACCCACGTGCGGCACGACAAGCCCCCCCCCCGCAGTCGCGGCCACGTCGGGGCCGGCCTCGGGGTGCGCTGGGCGATCGCCGGCAATCTGCGCGGCACCTGGCTGGCGTTCAGCGTGCGTGATCGTGAACGACTGGAAGGTCAGCTGCGACGTGTCCGAGGACATGATGCCGTCGAGCCCCAAGGAGCCCAAGGGGTACGTCGGCCCCGAAGGGTTCTGGTGGCACGGCAGCGCGATCCCCTTCGCCATGGACGGCGGCGGCGACAACCTGGTGCTCGACGGCAAGGGCCGGGTCGGCAGCTTCTACCACGAGGAAGGCCTGACCTTCACCGGCAGCTGGGCCTGGCCTTCCTACGTGGACTTCCTCGAGGACGTCGCGCACGCACTGGAGAGCGGCGAACCGCTCCGCAATTCGCCCCACGGCGTCACACCGGAGGGCGACTCGGACTGGACCTACTGAAGCACCGTGTGGTGCGGCGAGAGCGTCGAGGCGACCGCCCGCGCGCACGGGAAGCACGTTCACGTTTCACCATTCGGCATGGGCGCAGGTTACCGACCCGGCCTTTTAGGCTTGCGGCATGCCGCAGTCCGGAGAGCCGCACATGCTGGTGAGCGGGAAGCACGTACGCCAGGCCGTCGCCCACTGTGTCAACGGCCTCACTGGCGTCCCTGCGGCCCAATGGCATGTCCGGGCCAGCGGCCTGGAGTGGACATGCTGGGAGACCCTCGAACACCTCGCGGACGACCTGCTCACCTACGCTCTGCGGTTCGGACTCGCGAAGCCGATGGACGTGCCACGCGTGCCGCTGCGAATCTCCCGCGGTCGGCCGGAAGGGCCGGCCAATGTCATCTTCGGCGACAAGGAGGCGGGACCTGAGGGACTCCTAACCGTTCTGGAGGCTTGCGGCGGACTGCTCGCAACCGTCGTCGACACCACCGCCCCTACCGCGTTGGCCCCGCACGTTTTCGGCGCCTCCGATCCGGAGGGGTTCGCCGCGATGGGCGTCGTCGAGATCCTCGTCCACACCCACGACATCACTCAGGGAATGCAGCGCGCCTGGGAGCCCCCACAGGACTTGAGCGAGCGAGCCCTTGCGCGGCTGTTCCCCGACGTACCCATCACCGATACTCCGTGGTCGACCCTTCTGTGGGCTACCGGACGTATGGAGACGCCTGATCGCCCCCGCCGGACGAACTGGCGCTGGTACGGCGCACCGCGCAGCCGCGACTGACCCAGCTCATCGGGAGCGTCGATCACGATCGCCGTGGTCAGCCAAAATCGCCGCACTCCACTCAATTCGAGGCGTCCATGTTCGCCAGCCCTCCTCACTGACGCGCAGCCACCCCAGGGGATGATGGCCGTGCCGGGTCGAGATGAGCACGGAACGATGCTCCCGTTTCCTCCTGCGCCGGGCAGGCAGGGAACAGCGGGCGGGTGCCGGTGGACCAGGCGTCCGGGTCGGTGAATCGGCACCCGTAGCCGGGGTTCGACACCGTGGCCGCATCGGTCACGTCGTCCCCCGCAGGTCGCGGACCGCCGCGTTCCCATCTGACCAGGTCGTCCCACGCGGCCCCGGCCTCGGCGTCGCTGAACTCGCAGTGCCCCACCGCCCGGATCGCCCGCTGCACCAGCAACTCGTCGCGCCCGTGACGGGACACGTCGGCCCGGTAGTACTGCTCCATGGAGAACGGCACGAAGTTGTCGCCCAGGTTGTGTAAGGAGAGCACGGGCACGTCGATCCTGCCGGAGACGGCGGGCACGGCGGTCAACCGATGCGTCCTGCGCGCCACCGGATCCTCGGGAGGCACCCGCTGCACGCTCGCGTCGACGTTCACCGGCGAGTCCGGGCGGTAGCTGGTGTCGAGGTTCGTCGCCACCCTGCCCGGCTCCTGCGCCAGCGTGCCTTCCCCGGCCGGCCCTGCGAGCCCGAACAGGAAGTCCTTCCAGTACGCGAACGCGGCATGCGCCCCTGGGCGCTCGCCGCCGCCGAGATTGACGACGATGGCGCGGAACTGCTCGCCGAGCTCATTCACCGGACCCGAGCCGGCCAGCCCAAGCCGTTCCTGGATCTTCGGCACGGCGGAGGTGGCGTAGTCGGCAGGGAACGGGTAGGCGGGCACGTCCGCCAGATCCTGCGCGACGAGGTGGTAGTCGAGGAAGAAGTCGAACAGCTCGTGGTCGCCGAGCACCCCGCACATCGGCAGGGCCGCGTCGTAGTAGCCCGGGTACTGCTCGAGTGAACGGACCGTGACGTGACCCCCCATGGACACCCCCGCCAGGAACGTCCGCCGTGGCTTGCCCACCACGCGCCCGAAGTGATCGGCAAGGCCGCGGGTGCTCAGCACGCCGGCCCGCACGTCATAGTCGTTGGCGTAGTAGGAGGACGCGGCCCACGCATAGCCCTGATCCAGCAGCCGCCGCCGCAACCCGTACCCGGGCGGGTCCACGGTGAGCACTCGGGTGTCGCCGCGGAACCCGTGGGCCCACATCAGCAGACCACCGTTCCACCGTGGCGGTACCTCGATGTCGAAGGCCGCATGCCCGTGCACGCCCTGCAGCACCCGGCTGGGCCGCCCCGCCACGATCATGGGCTCCAGGGGCGGGTTGTCGATCGTGTAGCCGGGCAACGGCTGGTCGTCCCGCACGTGGCCACCGGGTGCCGCGTCCGCGGCGGTGGAGGTGAGCAACACGGCGGATAACGCCATGGCGGACAGGATCAGGCTCCGACGGCGCATCTGCCGTCACCTCCGAGGCGACCTGCTCAGGCGGTTGATGATTCGTTCATACCGTGAGAGGCCGTGCAGAGGAAGGGCCCGCCGGCCTCGCCGGCTAGCCTTGCGCCGGCTTGGCGGCGCCGTACTCGTCGTGCCAGTTCCACCACTCGTACGGCGGAGTCTGGGGATAGCCCTCGGGCGAGTCCTCCCACTCCTCCTGCCGTCCGAGCGCGGTCATGTCGAGGTAGCTCCACGTGCTCCCCAGCGCCTCGTCGCCACGGCTGTTGATGAAGTACGTGCGGAACACCCTGTCGCCATCGCGGATGAACGCGTTCGTGCCATGCCATTCGTCCACGCCGAAGTCGGCGTCGAACTCGTCGGTCAGGGTGTACCAGGGCATCGTCCAGCCCATCCGCTCCTTCACCCGCGCGATGTCCGTCTGGGGTGCGCGCGAGACGAAGGCGAGAGTGGTGTCGCGGGCGTTCAGATGGGCGAGGTGGCCGACATGATCGGCCACCATGGAGCAGCCGACGCACGCGTGGTCGGGCCAGCCTTCCACGCCGGGATCGAAGAAGGCGCGGTAGACGATCAGCTGACGACGGCCCTCGAACAGGTCCAGCAGGCTCGCCTTACCCTTGGGTCCGTCGAACTGGTAGTCCTTCTCCACGGCCAGCCACGGCATCCGCCGACGCTCCGCGGCCAGCGCGTCCCGGGCGTGGGTCAGCTCTTTCTCCTTGACGAGCAGCTGCTGGCGCGCTGCCTCCCACTCACTCGGTGTGACGATCGGTGGTGTCTTCATCGTGATGTTCACCTTCCTTGGTCAGCGATGACGTCCTCGGTTCTCGCCGTGCGGTGTTGTGGCGTCCCCGCGCGTATCTCGGTCGAGGTGGTCCTTCAACGCCTCGAGCGGGCCATCCCAGTCACGGGCCAGCGCAGCCAGGAACTGCTGCGCCACCTGCATCGGCGCGGAACGCAGCCGGTAGCGCACCCGGCGCCGCTCCCCCGGCTCGGCCGTCACCAGGCCGGCCTCGGCCAGCAGCGCCAGATGTTTGGCGATCGCCTGCCGCGTGATCGGCAGCCGGCCGGCCAGGTCAGTGGCCGTGGCCGGCCCCTCTGCGGCCAGCGCGGCCAGGATGGCACGCCGGCTCGGGTCGGCCAGGGCGATGAAGACCTGCTCGGCGATCGCCTCGATATCAGCCGGCACCGAGGTAGCCGGCCAGTTCGCCGAGCTCGCGCTCCCACCCCTGGACATGGCCGTCATACGCCTCGCGGTAGACATCCTCCGGCAGCTGGGCGAAACCGGTCTCGACCACCCGCAACCGCGTGCCCGCACCGGCCGGTTCGAGCGTGAACTCGACATAGGAACGGCGGGGATCATCGTCGGGCAGCTCGTCGATCTGCCAGGTGAACCCGAACACCGTCGGCTCCTCCACCCGTTCCACGCGCATGTCGACCGTGGACCCGTCGGACCATCTCATCTGAGCCGCCCCGCCCGGGCGCAGGTCGATCGTCGCCTCGTTACCGAACCAGGCGCCGAGCCCCTCGGCCGTGGTGAGCGCCGCCCACACCTTGTCCGGCGGGTGAGCGAGCTCCACGGTCCGCTCGATGCGATCAGGAAAACCCATGACGACCTCTAACAAGTAGCAATCGTTCGGTTGCCACATTATGGCAACCGGGCGGTTGCGTCAAGAACTCCGATCGAGCCGAGAGCGATGCCGGCGGCAGAAACGTCCGGAGAGGTTCCCACAGCGCAGCCTGGGGAAACCGGTCCTCGTGACCGAGTCGATGCATCTGCGCGGCATCGCGCTGCCGTCGGAGGAGGTCGTCGAGTTCTGGATCAAGGACGGCCTGTTGACGGATGAGCTGGTGCCGGGCGCCACGACTGTCGTGGACGGCGCCTGGCTGCTGCCAGGCCTCGTGGATTCCCACACCCACCCCGGCGCCGAACAGCCGGGAGACCCGCTCGATGCGAACCTGCTCCGGCGGCACGGCAGGGAGCATCTGGCGGCGGGTGTGACGCTGCTGCGCGTGCCAGGCTCGGCGGATCGCCTGCCGAGCTGGTTCGGCACGGAGCCGGACCAGCCGCGGGTGCTGTCCGCGGGCCGCTGGCTGGGGCTGCCCGGCATGTTCTACGAAGGCTGGATACGGCACGTCGGCGAGGCGGAGATGGCCGACGCGGCGGTCGAGGAGGCACTCGCCTCCGGCGGCTGGTGCAAGATCTACGCCGACTGGGTGGTCGACGAAGGCGGCCTGCACGGTCCCCACTTGCCTGCCGACCGGCTCGCCGAGGCCACCCGGCGGGTGCACGCCGTAGGAGGGCGGGTCGCCGTGCACTCGCAGACGGCCGAGGGCGCCAGGGCAGCGGTCGAGGCCGGGGTGGACAGCCTGGAGCACGGCCTAGGCCTCGAGGTGGATCTCCTGGACCGGATGGCTGCCCAGCACACGGCGCTCGTGCCCACGTTCACCGTCTGGCGCACCTTCGAGCACGTCACGCGCGTCTCGCGCTCGGCCCGCTTCCGCGACTGGTTCCGCGCCGCCCACGCCCGCCTCGGGCCGCTGGTGTCCGCCGCGCACGAGGCAGGCGTGACGGTGCTGGCCGGAACCGACAGTTACGGGACGCCCGTACTCCCGCACGGCCGGGTGAGCGGCGAGGTACGCCACCTCGCGGCAGCGCCGATGCCCGCAGTGGCAGCGATCGGCGCAGCGTCGTGGACGGCACGATCTTTCCTGGGATATCCCGGTCTGGAGCCGGGAGCGTCCGCCGACGTCGTGGCCTTCGACCAGGACCCCCGTACCGACTTGACAGTCCTGGACAGTCCCGTGCGCGTCATTCACCGCGGCCGGGTCGTCAGATGACGCACCGGCCGCTCCCCGCAGCAGGCCTAACCCGGACACGCCCATCCAGCTGAGGCTGACGCCGCGTCGATGCGCTACCGTAGCGTCCCGCGCGTACTGTTCGACGCCGAGGGCCGCCCGCTCCCGGCCCCCGGTTGCTCGTGCGTCCGGTGCCTGGGGTCGGCTCAGGACTGTGTGCGGGACCACTGCTGGTGAGTGCCGCTCCCGCAAGTCCACTGCTGGATGTCGGCGCCGTCGGCCGTGGACGCGTTGGCCACGTCCAGGCACTTGCCGCTGTGACGGGCCCTGAGCTGGAAGTAGCTGCCCGTGGCCACCCACTGCCACTGCTGGTTGGCACCACCGCCACAGGTGTACTGGATGACGTTCGCCCCATCCGCCGTGGAACTGCCGGCCACGTCCAGGCACTTACTGCTGTTCTGGCTCACCAGCCGGTAGTAGCCGCCACCGGCGTCCTCGAACCGCCACTTCTGGTTGCCGCCGCCGTTCCACGGATACTGCTTCACCTCGGCGTTGTTCGCCGTCGAGGCACTGACGACGTCCATCACCTTGCCGCTGTGGCGGGCGGTGATCCGGTAGTAGAGGGTGGAGCCACTCCCGGTGATGACGCCGGTGGCGGTGTCGATGGTGATCTGGGGGTACCAGGTAAGGCTCATGCTGGTGGCGGAGGGGAACGTGATCGGTAGCCAGACGTACTGGGAATCGTTCACCGGTCCACCCCAGGCACCGGCCCAGCGGTCCCCCATGTACAGGTAGCCAGTGGTCGACGAGCCCTGGATCGGCAGCACATACGCCGGCTGGGAGCTGAACGTCGTGCCGTCGCCGACGTTGGTCCACCCGGTCCATGGGCCGGAGATGCTCGACGCGGTCGCGTATCGCGCCTGGTTCGGATTCCAGCCCGTCGCTCCCGACGTCAGCAGGAAATAGACGTTGCCCCGTTTGAACATGGCAGGGGCTTCGCGGTGGGCGTCGTTCCAGAAGTTGCCCACCAGCGAGCTGACGTTCAGGTAGTCCGGCGTGAGCCGGTAGATGTGCAGGTCGTAGTTCTCATCCGCTGCCGAGATCATGTAGGCGGTGCCGTTGTCGTTGTAGAGCGTGATGTCCCTCGACATGTGCTGCCCCAGCGGGCGGAAGCTGCCGTGGTAGGTGTAGTTGCCGTCCACGGTCGAGGAGGAGGCGACGGCGGCACGCGCCTCGCTGTAGTTGGATCCGTTCTCCTTGTGCATCCACATGACGAATTTGCCGGTGGAGCTGTTGTAGATGACCTTCGGTCGTTCGATGTTGGCGACGTTCAGCTCGGCGTGCGACGACTGGGTGAGGACGTTGTTGCGGAATTCCCAGTTCAGCAGGTCCGTGGACCGGTAGACCGACACCGCGCGGAAGGTGTTGTCGGGATTGCGGTGCTCACCGAACCAGTAGTAGTAATCGCCTGCCTTCAGTACGCCGCCGCCATGGGCGTGCAGCACATTCCCGCTGGTGTCACGGAACTGGGTGCCGTTGGTGATGGTCACCGGAGCAGCGTGTGCCGGTGACACGGCATGGACGATGACAGTTCCGGCGAGCAGGGCTGCGGCCGCGATCACCCGGAACAGGCTCATGGCCTTCACACATAACCCTCTGGTCATGCTGATCCTCCCTTGGAAGAACTCGTTCCTAGTACGTGACCTGGAAAGTGGCGTCCTGCCGGGCGGTCAGGTCGGAGCCGGCGCTGTAGTTGACCATGAACACGTCGCGGGTGCCGTTGTTCGCGGAGTAGATGACCGCGTGCTGATTGCGGGTTTGCATGCCGGCGGTCGGTGTGGCGACCGGATTGTTTTGGTTGAGCGGCATCCAGTTGAGACCGTCAGCCGTCAGTAACGCGACGCCCGCGACGATCATTCGGCGGAGGGCCACGACGGGCACCCTTCTACGAGGCAGATCGCATCAGGTCCACGAAGATCAATGTTTGCGCTAACATCCCGTGCCGACGTACGCCCCGGCAGCTGAGGATCTGGCGACCATCCCGGCCGGACGATGACGACGGGATCGCGTCACCGCTTCTGACGTGTTTCGCAGAGTGTCATAGCTCCCAGCAAGATTGTCAATGCCTAGTCAAGAGGCGTCAGGACCACCTCCTCGTCCCACCCCAAACGCCATCACGACCGCTTTGAGCTGGGTTCGGACAGTTGAGGTCGCGACCGCCGCACTGCGGAACGGAATGATATATTCCAAAACCTCTGTTACAAGTGAGATTGCAGTGATTTCCAAGCGCTGTTCGCGATCATGTGGCTTTCCAGAGCAGAGAAAGGGACCCCCATGAAGAGGACAGCGTTGCTGCTGGGCGCCGCGGTGCTCAGTGGTCTGCTGGCCGCTCCTCCCGCGCTCGCCGCGCCGGCGATCAAAACGGCGGTGGCGCAGGTCAAGGCAAGCCCCGCCAAGCGTTCCGGCGAGTGCCCCACCACGGTCGGCTTCTCCGCCGTGGTGGCGGCCAAGGGCAAGGGCACCGTTCGCTACCGGTGGGTACGCGGTGACGGCAGCAAGGGCGCGATCAAGAGCTTCCGCGTCAACGGCGCGCGCAAGGTTGTCGTACGCGATCGGCAGACGTTCGACCGCACGACGTCCGGGTGGCAGGCGGTGGAGATCCTCGGTAAGCGGGGGTTGTCGAGCAAGGCCCGGTTCAGGCTCGCCTGTGAGGGGCCCGCCGCGGTGTGGGACTCTTCCCACCCGCTGCCGGCCGGCACGGGCAAGCCCTTGGTGTCCGCCGCCGACGTCGACGTCAGCCCGGCGGCCTACAACGGCGCCTGCCCGACGACGGTGACGTTCACCGGCGCCATCCAGGTGTCGCGGACCCCGGCCAAGGTCGACTACCAGTGGATCGACAGCGCCACCGGCGAGGGACGGCCGGCGTCACTGTACTTCGCCGCCGGCGGTCCGCGCGTTCGCCAGGTCACACTGCCGCTCAGCGTGGGGAACTCCATGAGCGGCTGGAAGGCCATCCACATCCTCAACCCGGGCGGCCACGACTCCGGGCGGGCCGCGTACCACGTGACCTGCAAGCCCGGCCCGACACCGACTCCGACCGGCACCCCGAGCGGGACTCCCACCCCGACCGGCACTCCCACCCCGACCGGCACTCCCACCGCGACCGGCACCCCCACCCCCACCGGCACGCCGACCTCGACGCCCACCGGCCAGCCCGGTCAGAAGCCGACGCCGCAGATCCTCAGCCTCTGGCCCGGGGACTACGAGGGAAGCTGCGCGGAGCCCATCGCGTACGAGGCCACGGGAAGCATCAACCTCCCGGCCGGAGCCGCGCAGAAGGTCACCTTCTGGTGGCTTCTGGACGGTGTCAAGTGGCGGGAGCACACCGTGGACCTCCCGGCCAGTGACCAACCCCGTTCCCAGCACATCTCCGCCATCTGGCCGATCAGCGCCGGCGGTCGCCACAGCGTGGGCATCTTGGCCGAGGGCGGCCCGTCCGAGCCCGCCGAGCGGCAGTTCACCGTCAAGTGCGAGGAGCCCGACACCGCCAAGGTGGTCATGCACGACGTGCTGAGCCCGGTCTACCAGGGTGACTGCACCTCCTACTACGCGCTCACCGCCAGAGCGAGGGTCATGTCCGACCGGGACACCGAGATCAGCTACCGTGTCGTGGTCGACGGCAAGCCCGGTGTGACCAGGACCGAGAAGCTCAGAGCCGGGCGCCTCCTGTCGATCGGCGACTTCTGGTACGACTGGACGAAGGGCACCAAGACCGGCACGGTCCGCATCGAGCTGCTCAACCACAGCAAGGTGGCCAAGGAAGCCCCCTACCGCCGCACGTGCTGGACGCAGACCCCCGAACCCGGCACGGTACGGTTCGGCAGCTTCACCCCGATGGCCTACTACGGCGACTGCGCCGCGGCACCGTACCCGACCGCCCACGCCACGCTCCTCGCCGCCCCGGGAACGGAGATCTCGTACCGGTGGGTCGTCGACGGCAAGGCGCAGAACACGGTCACGAGCAAGACGCAGGATGCCGGGTTCCTGCAGGCACAGGCCTTCCACTGGGACCGGAACCCGAAGACCGACGGCGTCGTCCGGCTTGAGGTGCTGAACCACAACAAGCCGTCCATGGAAGTCGCCTACCCGGTCCACTGCCAGAGCTGACGTACGGGTCCGGCTGCCCTGGTCCGCCCTGTCGGGCACGCTGGTCACGCTGCGCCAGAAATGGTTCTCCACCATGAAGGCGTCGTGGCCGGTGTGGGCGGCAGGGCGGCGCGGCGGCACGCCGGCCGTATAGTCGAATTCATGAGCACCAACGGGACGTCGTCACCGGCGGCCGAGCACGCCGAGGGAGACTTCGCCTGGTCCCTTGGGGTGCTGTTGCGGGCGCTCCACGACTCGCTGGAGTCGGTGCTGGGTGATCTGCCGCACGGACCGCGTGGCTATCAGACGTTGTCCACCGTGGTCCACGGTAATCAGCCCAGTCAGCTGGCGTTGGCGGCACATCTAGGGATCGACAGGACCGTGCTGACGTACCTCATCGACGATCTGGTCGAGGCGGGCCTGGTGGAGCGCCGGCTCAACCCGGCCGACCGGCGGCAGCGCAAGATCGTCCCCACCGACAAGGGGACCGCCACGCTGCGCGACCTCGAGCAGCGGGTGCGGGCGATCGAAGACCGCGTTCTCGAGGCACTGGACGCGGACGACCGTGAGGTGTTCCGGAAGCTGCTGCGGCGGGCGGCTTGCGGCGTGCGCGACATCGCGCCGGACACCGATCCCTGTGTAGTGGTCGAAGAGGTGCTCAGCACCGGTTCCGCCTCCCCCGGCGCGTAGCAGTATGTCGTCATCGCGGCCTCCGGCGCTTCGGCGCCGGAGGCCGCTGTCGTGCTGCCATGGCCTGGAATAGCCGAGGAAGATGCGTGGTTCAACAACACATATTCTCCACATACAGTTTGTGCAGCCACACGTCTGTGCGGCAGATCGATGAAGGGAGTCAGGGGACTCATGGCTGACTACGGCCACGACCTGTTGTTCGGGTCGTTCATCACCCCTGCCAACACCGCTCCTGAGCAGGTGCTGGACTTGGCGCAGGCCTCCGAAGAGGCGGGACTGGACCTGGCGACCTTCCAGGACCACCCTTACCAGCCGGGCTTCTTGGATACCTGGACGCTGCTGAGCTACGTCGCGGCCCGCACCGAGCGCATCCGCGTCACGGGCAATGTGATCAACCTTCCGCTGCGGCCGCCGGCCGTGCTCGCCCGCGCGGCGGCCAGCCTGGACCTGCTCAGCGGCGGCCGCTTTGAGCTCGGGCTGGGCGCGGGGGCGTACTGGGACGCCATCGAGGCCATGGGCGGGCGCCGCCTGAGCCCCGCCGAGTCCGTACAGGCGCTCGATGAGGCCATCGACATCATCCGCGGTGTCTGGGACGCCGGCAACAAGGCCCGCCTGCGCGTGGACGGCACGTACTACCAGGTCGAGGGCGCCAAGCGCGGCCCCGCCCCGGCGCACGACATCGGGATCTGGCTGGGCGCCTACAAGCCCCGGATGTTGCGGCTGATCGGCCGCAAGGCCGACGGCTGGCTGCCGTCGCTGCCGTACTTCCAGAGCCTGGACCAGCTCGCCGAGGCGAACGCGACCATCGACGCCGCCGCGGTCGAGTCCGGCCGCGATCCCGCCGCCATCCGCCGGCTGCTCAACATCGGCGGGCAGTTCGGCCCGCCCAGCGACCGGCTGCTGTCGGGCCCACCGGAGCAGTGGGCCGAGCAACTCGCCACGCTGACCCGGCAGTACGGCTTCTCCGGCTACATCCTCATGGGCGACGACCCGGCGACCGTGGAGATCTTCGGCCGGCAGGTCGCGCCGGCCACCCGTGAGCTGGTGGCCGCCGCCCGCCAGGCGAAGGCAGAGGTCTGACCGTGGACTACAGCCAACCCCTGCGGTTCGGCGCCTTGATCGACACCTCCTCGCCGCAGGAGGCCGTCGCCCACGCCACGCTGAGCGAGGAGCTCGGCCTGGACCTGGTCGCCCTCGGCAACCTCGGCGACGACGCCGCGCTCGACGTGTGGACGGTGATGAGCTGGGTCGCCGCCCGCACGCGCACGATCGGCATCACGGGCCTGCTCGATGCCGGAGCGCGGCCCCCTGCGGTGCTGGGCCGTTCGGCCGCCAGCTTGGACCTGCTGGCCTCCGGCCGGCTCGGACTGGCGCTGAGCGGGTCGGGCCGCTGGGAAGCGGACCAGGCGGAAGGCTCCGTACAGTTGCCTCCCGCGCAGGCCGCCGCCGCGCTGGATGAGGCGATCGAGGTCGTGCGCGGCATCTGGGCGGCCGATGAGCAGGCGCCATTGCGCCTGACGGGTGACCACTACCGCCTGGACGGCGCCGAGCGGGGGCCGGCGCCTGCCCACACCATCCCGGTATGGCTCGATGGCACGCAGCCGGAGCTCCTGGAACTCGCCGGCGCCCAGGCCGACGGCTGGCTGACCGTCCTGGGCGACGTGGCGGAGCTGCCCGTCCGGCAGAAGATCATCGACGAGGCGGCGGTTCGCGCCGGACGGAACCCACGGGAGATCCGCCGGCTGGCCGTCATCCCGGTTTCCGGACCGCCTTCGGCCGGCGAACTAGCGGCCCTGGCCATTGAGCACGGCATCAGCACGTTCCTGCTCGCCGGCGCAGGAGTCGACGACCTGCGCCGTTTCGCCGCGCAGATCGCGCCCGCGGTCAGGGCGGCCGTTGCCACCGACCGTGCCGCACGCGGCGTGGCCGAGGCCACGATCCCCAGCCTGCGGGTACGGCGGCGGCGTCATCGGGACATCGACTACGACGCCGTGCCCGCGCACTTGGTACGGGTCGAGCCCGGTGACGCCGGGTACGCCCGGGTGCGCTCGACCTACCTGCGGGGCGGATCTCCCGGCCTGGTCCTGCGGCCGGGCACACCGGGCGAGATCGCCGACGCGCTGGCCTTCGCCCGCACCCAACCGGTGAAGCTGGCCGTCCGCAGCGGTGGGCACGGCATCAGCGGCCGCTCCACCAACCACGGCGGCATCGTCATCGACGTCTCCCGGCTGAACGCCATCGAGATCCTCGACGAGCGGACCCGCCGCATCCGCGTCGGTCCCGGCGCCCGCTGGAGCGACGTGGCAGCGGCGCTGGCCCCGTACGGGTGGGCGCTCAGCTCCGGCGACTACGGCGGCGTCGGCGTCGGCGGCCTCACCACCGCCGGTGGCATCGGCTGGCTGGTACGCGAGCACGGCCTCACCATCGACCGTCTGCGTGCCGTGGAGATGGTGCTGGCCGACGGCACCATGGTCAGGGCCGACGACACCGAGCACCCCGAACTGTTCTGGGGCGTGCGCGGCGCGGGGGCGAACTTCGGCGTCGTCACCGCCTTCGAGTTCGAGGTGGACGAGGTCGGCGACGTCGGCTTCGCGCAGTTCGTGATGGACGCCTCCGACACGGCGGGGTTCCTGCGAAGCTGGGGCGCCGCCATGGAGGCCGCGCCCCGGGACGTCACCGGCTCACTCATCATCGGCCGGCCCCGCCCGGGCCAGCCGCTGATCGCCCAGCTCATGACCGTGGTGGACGCCGGCGACGCCGAGACCGTGATCAGCCGGCTCCAGCCCATCGCCGACGTGGCCCCGCTGCTCGACTACAGCATCCAGATCCTGCCGTACGCGACGATCATGAACGTGCCACCCGGCACGCACGCCGGCCAGGGCGAGCCGGTGACCCGCTCCGCCCTCGCCGACCACCTCACGCCCGAGCTGGCGGACGCCGCCGCCCGCCTGATCGCCGGCGGTGAGCCGTACTTCTTCCAGATCCGCGCCGTGGGCGGGGCCGCCTCCGAAGTCCCCCCGGACGCGACCGCGTACGCGGGCCGGTCGGCGAACTTCCAGCTGGTGGCCTTCGGCTCCAGCCGCGCCCGGCTGGACCGCCTCTGGGATGAGATGCGGCCGCACTTCTCCGGGATTTACATCAACTTCGAGACCGACCTGCGGCCCGAGCGCCTCCACGACGCATACCCGGGTGAGACCCTGCGGCGGCTGCGCGCGCTCAAACGCCGCTACGACCCCGACAACGTCTTCCGCGACAACTTCAACATCACCCCGGCTGAAACCTCGCCGCCTTCCCCGGCAACGGAGCAGTTCCAGCGCTGACCGGTTCTTGTACGCTGACGTGAGGTGCGAGAGAGCCTTGATCGATGTCGGGCTCGACGAGGCAGAGAGGACCCGCGTGCCGCACTACAGCAGGCTCTGCAAGATCGTGATCGATGTCAACGAGGCCGACCACGCTGCTGAGGTCGGATTCTGGCAGGCCGCGACCGGTCAGACGCTGACGCACTACGCCCGCTATCCCGAGTACCACGGCGCCGACCTGGGCAGCGGAGAGTTCGGGCTGCTGATCCAGCGGCTCGGGGAAGGCTCGAGCCGGGTGCACGTCGACATCCACACCGACGATCTGGACGCGGAGGTCGCCCGGCTGGAAAGACTGGGCGCCAAACGCGTGCAATACGTGCACGGCCGCTGGTGGGTCATGCAGGACCCGGCGGGCCTGCCGTTCTGCGTGATACCGGATCCTCCGGGGACGCTCAACGACGACAACGCCCGCCGTTGGGACGATCAGGAGAGCACCGGCACCGAGTAATCCCCCGGGCGGATCCGATGAGGGAAGGCGGAGGAAATCGAGCCGGCCGAGTGGTCGGCCCGGATGACGTCCGTCCGCGGCACAGAACTGCGTCGATCCACTCACGACCATCCCGAATGCACTGATCAGCGGAGGCGGACGGGAATCGAACCCGCCGCGCCGAGATGCTCGGCGCCACTGGTTTTGAAGACCAGGAGGGCCACCAGACACCTAAACGCCTCCAAAGCGGATCATAGACCGTATGAACGCCATCAGGCTCACGCAATACGGCACCGGGGGCGGCTGCAGCTGCAAGATCCCTCCCGGCGAATTAGAGGACCTGGTCGCCGGGCTCACACCGGCCTCGTCTCCAGCGGCGGGCCGGATACTGCTGGGGATCGACCAGGGGGACGACGCCGCGGTGCTCCAGATGGAAGGCGAAGGCCGGGCCATCGTCGCGACGACGGACTTCTTCACCCCTGTCGTGGACGATCCGTACGACTTCGGAAGGATCGCGGCCACGAACGCGCTCTCCGACGTCTACGCCGTCGGCGGCGAGCCCGTCATGGCCCTGAACCTCCTCGGCTGGCCCCGCGGCGTCCTGCCCCTGGAGCTCGCCCGCGAGGTGCTGCGCGGCGGGTCCGCGATGGCGCAGGCGGCGGGGTGCCATCTCGCGGGGGGCCACAGCATCGACGACCCCCATCCCAAGTACGGGCTGGCCGTCACCGGTCTCGCCGAACCCGACCGCCTGCTGCGCGTGGACGCGGGCAAGGCCGGGCTCCCCCTCACCCTGACCAAGCCTCTCGGCCTGGGCGTGCTCAACACGCGGCACAAGGCGACCGGGGAGGTCTTCCCCGAGGCGGTCGCCATGATGACGACACTCAACCGTGACGCCTCGCGGCTGGCACTGGCCGCCGGGATCGGGTGCGCCACCGACGTCACGGGTTTCGGCCTGCTCGGCCACCTCTACAAGCTGGCCAGGGCGAGCGGCGTCTCCGCCGTCGTCGACAGCGCCGCCGTGCCCTACTTGGACGGAGCCCGCGAGGCCATCCGCGACGGTTACGTCAGCGGCGGATCCCGCAGGAACCTCGACTGGATCTCCCCCCACAGCGACTTCGGCGACCTGCCGGAGGACGAGCGGCTGCTCCTCGCCGACGCGCAGACCTCGGGCGGCCTGCTCGTCGCGGGCGAGATCCCCGGATTCCCGGTGATAGGCCAACTCGTCCCTCGCGGCGAACACCTGCTGGTCGTGAGATAGCCACGCTGATCGTGACTAGCCGCGAGCCCCCAGACCTCTCACCTGCTCCTGCACGAGAGGCCCGAGCTGTGCGCTCGGCTGGTCGGCGACTTCCTGACCGGCATCCCGGCTCCCACCTGGATGCCGATCCGCCGCACCGTAGGTCAGACACTCAGGCGGCCTGCGCCGCGGATCCGGTCGGCCGAGGTGTTACACCCTGTGGCCGGGGATACAGGCCGGCCACGATCCAGTCTCGTGAACCGTGGCCCGCCGGGGACGCGGAGCCCGCTCGATCAGGTCGTGGTGCCGGTGACCGCGGTTCCGGACTTGGTGACGAAGTAGGTTACGGTCGCGCCGCTCCAGAAGTGGAGGGTGAGCGTGACCCGTGAGCCGTCATTGACCTCGGCGAAGAAGGCCGGCCTTAGTGTGATGGTGTTGCTGCTGTAGTCGGGCGCGAAGGTGACGTCGAACTCCTTGAAGGACGTCCAGTTGTGGGGGCCGGCGTTGCTGCCGTCGGCGTACTTGGCCTCCATGGTGGCGAGCTGGTCACCCCTGAAGGCGGTGGGGATGGCGAAGGGGCTCGTCGTTCCGCTCGCGTTCTGCACGGTCGGCGTGTCGTAGGTGACGATGTCGATCCGCCACGGGACGCCCTGGGAGAACCGAGCCCACAGCGTCGCATTGACGCCGTAGGCCCGTGAGCCCGTCAGCCGGGTGAGCGCGGATGCCGTGAACGTGAGCTGGTCGCCCGAGACGGTGTAGTCGGTACCGCGTACCAGGTCTGTGCTGCCGTGGCGGATCCCCACGAACGAGGTGCCGTTCAGGTTCAGCGTGAGTGTCTTGCTCGTGATGGCGGACGACCTCGCGTTGAACACCTGATCCGACGAAGCCGTACCCGAGCGCGTCGTCCAGCTGGACTTGATCTGCGCGAACAGCTCGGGATCGGCCCACTGGAACGAGGTCCGATTGAAGTGCTGGCCGTTGTCCCACAGCATGGTGGTGATCTGCTTGGTACGTGCGTAGTAGCCGAGGAACTCGAAGAATTTCAGTTTCTCGCCCTGTTGGATGGTGCCGGTGTGCCGGTCGAAGCCCAGAAGGCCGTACTCGCCGATGATCACGGGGATGCCGCGGGCGGTGAAGGCGTTGTGCACCCGGTCGAAGGCGCCGGTCAGGTCCTGCTGAACGGTGGCGTCGAAGCGCGTGCCACCTGCGACGTTGACGCTGAACGGCCAGTATCCGTAGAAGTGGACCGTCGCGATGAGGTTGGGGTCGTTCATCGCGTTGAACGTGCTGACCAGCTCGTTGACTCTGGCCTGGTCGGCCGACGTGTGCAGGGTCGGCAGGACGAGCAACCGAGTCGCGTTGTTGCCGCCCGACTGGCGCACGATGGTCCGGAAGGACGTGTTGAGTTCATTGAGGAGCGTGGCGTTCTGGGCGTCTCCGGAACTGCCGGTGAAAGTCGGCTCGTTGACGCTCTCGAACAACAGCTTGGGAGACGAGCTCCGGAACGTGCTCGCGATTTCCTTGAGGCGCTGCTGGACGCGGACGGCAAGCTCACCTCGGTCGCACCGCGCGCCGCCCACCGGGATCTGCACGACCTCGTCGTCATGCCGCCCTAAGAAAAGGCCTCGCTCGCCAGCCCCGGGATGACCGAGAGGAAGAACTGGCGGATCGCGGACTCGACCTTCACGGAGTCGCGGTCGAAGAGCCACTGCGCCTGCAGGCCGTTGATGAGGGAGATGGTCATGGTGGCCAGCGTCTCGGAGTCGATCGACGGTCGCAGCCCGTTGCGTTCGGCCAGGGCCGTGAAGGTGTCCGCATAGAAGCGGCGGAGATTACGGTAACGCTCGGCGTAGTAGGCGTGCGCGGGGTGGTTGGGAGAGGTCGCCTCGCCTGACACGACGCAGTGCAGTTCCATGAGCCCTGGCTGGAGTTCGTTGTCGACGATGACGGCGATCATGCCGTTGAGGGTCTCAATGGGGTCGGCCGTCGGGTCGAGCACCTTGGCCGACTCCAGGAACTCGGTGCCGCGTTCGTCACGCAACGCGAGCACCCCGAGGAGCAGGTCTTCCTTGCGCGGGAAGTGGTGCAGCAGCCCGGTGTGGCTGATGCCCGCGCGCTTGGCGACGTCCTTCATGGTCGCGCCGTAGAAGCCGGTCTCGCCGAACGCGTCCACGCAGGCTTCGAGAACGCGCCGCCGCACCGCCGCCGTCTTCGCGTACGGACCACGGTTGCCGGGTGCCGTCATGGACGTCCCTCCAAATTAGTAGCGCGATTCGGTTTTCATGCTAGCGTTACGCCGTCGCCAGCGTCACACCTATGGTCTCGAGCAAGGAACCAACCATGCCCCAGCTCCCCTCCGGTTTCCTCTGGGGTGCGGCGACCGCGCCGCACCAGGTGGAAGGCAACAACGTCAACAGCGACTGGTGGGCACTCGAACAGCAGATGCCCGGCATGCAGCACAGCGGCGACGCGATCGACAGCTACCACCGCTATGCCGAGGACATGCGCCTGCTGGCCGAGGCCGGGCTCAACGCCTACCGCTTCGGCATCGAGTGGGCCCGCATCGAGCCGATTCCCGGGGAATTCTCCCGAGCCGAGCTCGCCCACTACCGCAGGATGATCGACACCGCCCTGGACCTGGGCCTCACCCCCGTCGTCACCCTGCACCACTTCACCAACCCGCGCTGGTTCGCCGAGACCGGCGGATGGCTGGGCGACCAGGCGATCGAGCGCTTCCAGACCTACGTACGGGAGGCCGCGAGCATCCTCGACGGTGTCGAATGGGTGTGCACGATCAACGAGCCCAACATGCTCGCCCTCATGATCGGGATGGCCCGCGACGCACAGGCTCAGGCCCAGCGGTCGACCAAGGACTGGATGAGCCCCACCGTCGAGGGCGCCGCACGGCCGGTGCTTCCCGACCCCGACCCGAAGATCGGCGCGCGGCTGGTCGAGGTGCACGACGCGGCCCGCGCGGTACTGAAGCAGCACACCGGGGCGGCCGTCGGGTGGACGGTGGCCTGCCAGGCGCTCACCCCGACGCCCGGCAACGAGGACAAGCTCCGCGAGGTGCGCCACGTCCGCGAGGACCTCTACCTGGAGGCGGCCCGCGGTGACGACTTCATCGGCGTGCAGTCCTACTCCAGCCAGGCCGTTGACGAGAACGGCGTCGTCCCGCACCCGCAGAGCCCGGACAACACGATGACCGGCAACGCCTACCGGCCCGACGCGATCGGTATCGCCGTCCGGCACGCCTGGGAGACGACCGGCGGCACGCCGATCCTGATCACCGAGAACGGCATCGCCACCCCTGACGACACGCGACGGATCGCCTACACCTCAGAGGCCCTCGGTCACGTGTTCGCCGCGATCGACGACGGCATCAACATCCGGGGCTACCTGCATTGGAGCGCGCTGGACAACTTCGAGTGGGGCCACTGGGAGCCCACCTTCGGTCTCATGGCCGTCGATCGCACGACGTTCGAACGCCACCCCAAGCCGAGCCTGGCCTGGCTGGGCGAGGTCGCCCGCCGAGGAGAGATCTGACATGTCGATGCTGAAGCCCCGATCCACCCCCTCCCGTGAGCTGGTGAATCTCGACGGTCTCTGGCGGTTCTCGGTCGCGGGGACGCAACCATGGACCGGGCCGCTGGACACCACACTGGAGGCAGCGGTCCCGGCCAGCTACAACGATCTGTTCACCGACAGCGCGATCCGCGACCACGTGGGCTGGGTCTGGTACCAGCGCCACGTGCGGGTGCCGCGCGGCTGGGCCGGCGAGCGCGTCGTCCTGCGCGTCGACGCCGCCACCCACCAGGGCCAGGTCTACGTCGACGACGTCCTGGTGGCCGAGCACGTGGGCGGCTACACGCCCTTCGAAGCCGACATCACCGAGCACGTGCGCGCCGGGCAGGAGTTCCGCCTCACCATCGGCGTCAACAACGAGCTGACCAACACGACGATCCCGCCGGGCACGATCACCGTGACCGCCGACGGGCGGCGCCGGCAGACGTACCTGCACGACTTCTACAACTACGCGGGCCTGGCCCGCTCGGTGTGGCTCTACAGCCGTCCCGCCGTCCACGTCGAGGACATCACGATCGTGACGGGCCTCGAAGCAAGCACCGGGACGGTCCAGTATTCGGTCCAGACCAGCGCGCCCGCGCCGGTCCGGGTGCGAGCGCTCGACGCCACCGGCGCGGAGGTCGCGGCGGCGGACGGGGCCCACGGCATGCTGCGCATCGACGACGTGACACTGTGGCGGCCGGGCGCGGCCTACCTCTACGACCTGCTCGTCGAAGTCCTCGACGGCGATCAGGTGATCGACAGCTACACCGAGCCGTTCGGCGTACGGACGGTGGAGGTACGTGGCACGCAGTTCCTCATCAACGGCGAGCCGTTCTACTTCACCGGGTTCGGCAAGCACGAGGACACGCCCGTGCGCGGCAAGGGGCATGACAACGCCTACCTCGTGCACGACTTCCAGCTCATGGACTGGATCGGCGCCAACTCCTTCCGCACCTCGCACTATCCCTACGCCGAAGAGGTGATGGAGTTCGCCGACCGGCACGGCATCGTCGTCATCGACGAGACCGCCGCCGTCGGGCTCAACCTGGCCGTGCAGGGCGGGCTCACGGGCGTCCCGCCGCAGCCCACGTTCTCACCGGAGACCTTCGGCGAGGCCACCCAAGAGGCGCACGCCCAGGCGATCCGCGAGCTGATCGCCCGCGACAAGAACCACCCCAGCGTCGTCATGTGGTGCATCGCCAACGAGCCGTCCTCCAACGAGGAGGGCGCGCGCGAGTACTTCGAGCCGCTGGTGGAGCTCACCCGCAAGCTCGACCCCACCCGCCCGGTGAGCTACGCGGCCGTGATCTTCGCCACGCACGAGAACGACCGCCTCGCCGACCTCTTCGACGTCCTGTGCATCAACCGCTACTACGGCTGGTACGTCGCCACCGGCGACCTCGCCACGGCCGAGACCTACCTGGAGCACGACCTGCGCGGCTGGGCCGGCAAGCACGGCAAACCGATCATGATGAGCGAGTACGGCGCCGACACCATGCCCGGCCTGCACTCGGTCTGGGACACCCCGTGGACCGAGGAGTACCAGCAGGCCTACCTCGAGATGCACCACCGCGTCTTCGACCGGATCGAGGCGTTCGTCGGCGAGCACGTGTGGAACTTCGCCGACTTCCAGACCTCCCACGGCATCCACCGGGTCGACGGCAACAAGAAGGGCGTGTTCACCCGCGACCGCAGACCCAAGGCCGCGGCCCACGCGCTGCGGGCACGCTGGAAGCCGCTCACGGGCCGTAAACCGTCGAGCACGGAGTAGGGGCACCCCCGTCTGCTGGACGCGCGCTTCACGGCACTGTAGCGGTCACTCCGGCGTGAGGCGCACGAGGCGCACAGGGCCGCCCGCGGGGTCAGCACCTGCCACGAGGGAGATTCGACGGGACGCAGCTCTCGCGTGGAGCCCGCCGACAGCTGGTCAGGCGGTCTCGCCGCCGTCGGCGAGCAGCGTGCTGCCCGTCATGAAGGTCGACAGGTCCGATGCGCAGAACAGGACGACGCGTGCGATGTCATCAGGAACACCGACCCGGCCGATGGGGCTGTTCAGCATGAGGTCGGTCGGCGGGGTGTCGCTGGTCATCATGGCCGCGGCGGCCATCATGTTGCCTTCCGTGGGGACGTAGCTCGGTGCGACACCGAGCACGCGGATGCCCAGCGGCGCGAGTTCGAGGGCCAGCTCGCGGGTGAGACCGCGCGCGGCGTGCTTCGATCCGACATAGGCGGCCAGACCGGGGGCACTACCGCGGAAGCCGGCGGTCGAGATGATGTTCACGATGACACCGCCCGTGCCCGCTGCCGCCATGCGCCGGGCCGCCTCACGGGCGCCGACGAAGACGCCGCGCGCGTTCACGGCGAAGACCTGGTCCCACGTCTCCTCGCTCAGCTCCAGCAGGGGAACGCTCGGGAAGATGCCGGCATTGTTCACCCAGATGTCCAGGCCGCCGAGTTCGGCGACCACGCGGTCGGCCGCCGCCGCCACGGACACCGTGTCGGCGACGTCCATGGCGGCGCCGATCGCACGCACCCCGTGGCGCTCGGCGAGCTGCTTGGCGGCGGTCACGGCGAGCTCTTCGTCAATGTCGCCGATCAGCAGGTCGGCGCCGGCCTCCGCCAAGCGCGACGCGATCGCCTTGCCCAGCCCGCGACCGCCTCCCGTCACGACCGCACCCCGGCCCTTCAAGGAAACAAGCTCGACCAGGGATCTGCTCGATACATCGGCGGTGGACATGGATGGTCTCCTTCTGTTCTGGTCAACCTGGGAACTTGCGTGGTGGTCAGGCAAGGGGGCGTCGTGCGGAGAAGTGGCCGGGGCCGGTGTGGAACGTGCTGCCGTCCGGGAAGCGGATCTGCGCCTCGGAGCCTCCGGGCACGTCGACCGAGATGGCCAGGCGATCGTTCTCGATCCGCCAGTCGACGGCGATCTGCCCTTGCGGGCTGTCGAACGTGCCCTTGGCCCAGGTGATCGCCTCATTGAGCACGGGCGCCACGACGAAGGACTCCCACGCGATGGAGTCCGGCGCCTGACGGAGGCCGAGGGTGTGAGTGTGCAGGAAGCGGATGACCGCGCCCTTGCTGTAGTGGTTGAGGGATCCCGTGGCCGTGCCGTCCTCGGACACTCCATCCCAATCCTCCCAAATGGTCGTCGCATCCCGATCGAGCATCCCCAGCCACGACGGCGACGTCCGCTGGTAGAGCACCGCGTAGGCGACGTCGGGGTAGCCGGAGTCGGCGAGGACGGGGAGCAGATCGGCCGTCGAGAGGAAGCCCGTGCCGAGGTGGCCGTCGGCGGCGTCGATCAGGTCCACGAGGTGCCGAGCCGCCTTGTCGCGCAGGTCCTCGGGCACGAGGTCGAACGCCAGGGCGCGCACGTAGCTCGCCTGTGTGCCGGCCTGCGTCCGGCCCTCGGCGTCCAGGAACTCCGTCTGCCACGCCTGCCGTACCTTCTCCGCCGTCTCGCGGTAGCGGGCCCCGTCGTCGGCGCGCCCCAGCACTTCCGCCACGGCGGCGAGGGTACGGACAGAGCGGAACAGGTACGCCGTACCTACCTCGCCCTTGTCGGCCATGTACCACGCCATGGGATCGCTCATCACCGGATCGATGAGGGACCCGTCCGCCGCGCGCTGCTTCGGCTCCAGCCATTCGCCCCAGTGGAAGGAGCCGTCCCAGATGAACTCCTCGTGCGCGAGCGGCTCGGCCGACCGCTCGACGCGGGACGGATGCCGGGCGCCGCGCGCGGTCGCAAGTGCCCATTCCACCCACCGCTGCATCGCCGGCCAGTTCTCGGCGAGGGCGGCCGTGTCCCCGTACGTCTCATACAGCACCCACGGGACCAAGGCGATCGCGTCGCCCCACCCCGCGGAGCCGGTGATCCCGTTCACCATCGGGTCGTCGTGCACCTTCAGGCGGTTGCCGTCCGGAGAGGAGTTCACCACGCGGCCGTCGTCCAATTGGTCGTCGCGGACCGATCGCAGCCACTTGCGGCTGAAGCCGTCGACGTCGTACAGGCGCGCCGCGGTCGGCGCGAAGATCTGGTAGTCGCCCGCCCATCCGAGACGCTCACGCGTGGGGCAATCCGTCGGGATGTCGACGGCGTTGCCGCGGAAGCTCCAGCGTGCCACCTCGTGCAGGCGGTTGAGGTCGGCGTCGCTGCACGCAAAGGTCGCCATCGGGCGCAGGTCGGTGTGCACCACCTGCATGATGATGCTCGCCGGATCCAGGTCTCCGCCGGCGCGGCGGACGCGCGCGTAGCGGAACCCATGCAGCGTGTGCCGGGGCTCGAACACCTCGCCAGGCCTTCCGGAGGAGACGACTTCGTCGCGCTGCACGAACGGGATCGCGACCTCACCCGGGCGCTGGCTGTCCAGGTGGGTGGTCGTGAGATCTCCGGTCGGGTCGAGGTGCTCGCCGTAGTCGATCACGGTGCGGGTGCCGGCCGGGCCCAGATCGGTGAGCATGATCCAGCCAGATGCGTTCTGGCCGAAGTCCACGATGTAGGTGCCGTTGTCGTGCGGGGTTACCGCACGCGGAGCGAGCTGCTCGACCTGTCGCACCGGCGGGGCCGGCGACCAGCTGATCGGCGGCGCGCTGACGGCATCCACTCGGGCGGGGCGTGGAGTATCGGGTGGAGTGGTGAAGTCGGTCGTCTGGCCGTCCATGAGGTCGGCCGCGACGATGGCGCTGCGGCGCGAGGTCCAGCTCTCGTCCGTGCCCACCACGATTTCGGTGCCGCCGACGTAGCGGACGTGGAGCTGGAGCCGAGCCGCGGTGGTGGTGCCCCACGAGTCGCGCTTGCGCCAGGTGCCGACACTGCCCCGATACCAGCCGTCGGAGAGCAGTATCTCCAGCTCGTTGACGCCGCCGCGCAGCAGCGCGGTGACGTCCGCCGCCTGGGCGTAGAGCGTGGCGGCATACGATGTCCACCCCGGCGCCAGCTCCGCCGTCCCCACCCGCCTGCCGTTGACGAACGCCTCATAGACGCCGAGGGCGGTGGAGTAGAGCCGGGCCTGGGCGATCTCCTCACGCAGCGCCACGCTGCCGGCGAGGATGTAGGCGGGACGGGGCTCCGCGTCGTCTTCCTG
This sequence comes from Nonomuraea sp. 3N208, assembly GCF_052245935.1. Lineage (NCBI taxonomy): Bacteria > Bacillati > Actinomycetota > Actinomycetes > Streptosporangiales > Streptosporangiaceae > Nonomuraea > Nonomuraea sp. 3N208. The sequence continues at coordinate 108,181 of NZ_JBQQBR010000033.1, forward strand.
TGGGGAGATCCATCGCGCCGACCAGTCCCCGTCCAGCAGAGCGGTCTCGAACTCGTACCACGGTGACCACTCCGAGGACCGCCCACTTCGACGCGCACGGACCCGCCAGGCGACGCACTGCCGGCTGCGCAGCGGCGCCAGCGGCCACTCGACGAACAGATGCCGTGCCGAGACGACGTTCTGCACCATCTCCTCGACGCCGTCGACGCGGAACTGAAGGTCGTAGCCGTCCTGTCCGCTCCACGTCCGCGGCAACTTCCACGACAGCAGCGGTCGCTCTTCGGCGACCGGGAACCGGTCGCCGCCGCCGGCGATGCGAAGGTCGTACGGTGCGCGCTCACCCATGCTCATCGCACCGACTTCACGCGCGTGAACACCAGCAATCCACCCATGAGCGCCAGCACCGCGCCGGTGAGGTAGAGCAGCGTGTAGTTCTTGTCGCCGTCGATCACGCCGATCGTGATGATGAACGGAGCGACGAGCGGCGCGATCGCGCTCGGGAGCTTGTGCGCGAACGCCACCACGGCCATGTACCGCCCGGCCTCCTCCCGGCTGGGCAGCACAGCGAGCACGATCGCCTGGTCGACAGCGCTGAAGAACGCGATTGCGAGCTGCATGAGGACGGATCCGAGCATCAGCACCGGGAAGGAGTACGCAAAGGCCTCGACAAGCCCGCCGGCGACGAAGAACAGCGAACCGATGAGGGCGAACAGTCTCCGCCGGCGCAGCTTGTCCGACAGGAAGCCACCGCCGATCGCGCCGAGAGCCGCCGCGGCGACGCCGAGGACTCCGATGATGGCCGCCGTCCCCGCGACCTCCCGCACCGGCAGTTCCAGGCGCTGGGCGTAGAAGAAGGTGCTGAACGTCGTGTTGAAGTACAGCCCCATGAAGAACATCAGGCGCCCCAGCCAGTTCCAGCCGAAGTCCCGGTGCTTGCGGGGATTGAACACGTAGCTGGACGCCAGCGTTCGTATCGACACGGCCGTCGTGTGGACGGCGCCGCGCGTGTCCTCCTCCTTGCCCACGAAGAGGAAGACCACCAGCAGCACGGCACCGATGAGGCCGGGCAGGACAAAGACGAGGAACGTGTTGCCCGTCACGGCGGACGTGATGCCGATCCCGATAATGGGTGCAATCTGGCCGGTCAGCCCGGTGAAGCCGGAAATCTTGCCGCGCTGGGCCTCGGGGATGCGATCGGCCTGCACGTTGAGTATCGCCTGCGACGCGGTCGCCCAGCCGAGCATCGCGAGAATCCAGCCGGCTCCCACGAGCAGCAGGTTCGGCGCGATCGCGATGCCGACCAGCGCGGCCAACCCGAGGAGCAGGCCGGCGAACATGAAGGGGCGGCGACGGCCGAGGCGGGTGCGGGTGCGATCGCTCCACACACCGAGTAGAGGACTGAGCACCAGGTAGATCGTTTGCGCGGTGCCCGTGACGTACCCGAGCACCTCCTCGCGTCCGGGAGCGAGCTCGTCGATCCGCACCGCCAGCGAGAAGGCGAGCGGGACCACGAACGCCATGGAGATGCCGAAGTTGGCGGCCATCATCCAGAAGATGTAGCTCGCGCTGACCCGCGGCAGGTCGTCGGACGCCTCGGTGTCGGGGGGTTCGAGAGAGGGGGGAGTCGCCATGAACACCCTTCCCAATGAAGTCAGGGCCGGAGAAACTGCAGCTCGTTACTTAAGCGCATTAGTAACCTATCGTTGGCTGCCGCACGGATCGCAAGACATCCGCCCGTAACAACTACGCAACGAGACACCGTTCACATATGTGTCCAACAGTCCCCTACGATGAGCCGACATGAGGCGCCCAGCAAAGCGGGTCACCATCACCGATGTCGCCCGAGCGGCCGGCGTCTCCGGCGCGACCGTGAGCTTTGTGCTCAACGACACGCCAGGGCAGTCGATCCCCGAAGAGACGAGGCGCCGGGTCCTGGAGGCGGTCAAGCAGCTCGACTACCGGCCGCGCGGCTCGGCCCGCTCTCTGGCAGCCGGGCGCAGCGACGTCGTCCTGCTGTCCATCCCGCATCTGTCGATCGGCCCCGGGATCACCCGATTCGTGGAACAGTTCGCCACATCGCTGGCCCACGCCGGTCTGACCTTGGTCACTCATCTGGCCGGAGCACCCGGGCGGTCGCTTCCCGATGTCTGCGCCGCCATCGACGCCTCGGTGGTTGCCAGCATCGATCCGTTGGACGACGACATCGCGCAGGCTGTCCGCCGGGCGGGCGCGGACATCGTGTTCACCACCGAGGTGGAGGCCCACCCCACCATGCGGCGCATGGGCCGCCTCCAGGCCGAGCATCTCATCGCCCTGGGCCATGATCGCCTCGGCTACGCCATGCCGGAGCACGCTCTGCTCCGCAAGATCGCCGATGAGCGGCTGCTCGGGGTCGCCGAGGCCTGCGCGCAAGCCGGCATCGACCCTCCGCTGGCGCTCGACACCAAGCTCGACACCGCTGCCATGGCACGCGCAGCGCGGCGGTGGCGACGGGAGTCGGTGACTGCCGTGTGCGCCTACAACGACGAGGTCGCGATCGCTCTCCTGGCGGGCATGCGCCACGCCAAGCTCACCGCCCCCGAGGATCTGGCGGTCATAGGCGCCGACGACATCCCCCTCGCCCAGGTGGCCGATCCACCGCTCAGCACGGTCGCCTTCGACCTGGAGAAGGTGGGCCGCACTCTGGCCGAGGCAGTGGTGGCGAGCCTGTCAGGCCGCAAGCCGCGCCTGACCCCCACCTCCTTGTCTCCGCACGTCATCCACCGCGCTTCAACCTGAGTGCGGCGTGACGCAGGCCTCCGGAAGCCCCGCCGATGACGTCGCGTCGAGCACACCGGCCGGCGTCGCTGTTTGCGGTTCACAGAAAGCCAGCCGGCCTCGCTGCGAGGGTGCCTCGCCTCCTTCGCCGCCGGGCGGGAGCAGGGACGGGCCGAGGCCGGCGCCCCGGTGCCGGGACGGTCAGGCCACGGGATGCGGTGTGGTGCGGGATGGGGCGGCCATCAGGTGGTCGATTAGTGCTAGCAGCACATCGCGCCCTGCCGTCCGGTCGCGGGCGTCACAGAGCACCAGCGGCACCTGCGGATCGAGATCGAGTGCCCTTCGGATCTCCTCCTGTGTCCGGTCCCTGACACCATGGAAGCAATTGACGCCGACCACGAACGGTATACCGCGGCTCTCGAAGAAGTCGATCGACGCGAAGCTCACATCCAGCCGGCGGGTGTCGACCAGGACGACCGCGCCCATCGCTCCGTTGACAAGGTCGTTCCACATGAACCAGAAGCGTTCCTGCCCGGGGGTGCCGAACAGGTAAAGCACGAGCTCGTTGTTGATGGTGATGCGCCCGAAGTCCAGTGCGACGGTGGTGGTGGACTTGCCGCTCACCCCTTCCAGATCGTCGACACCGACGCTGGCATGGGTCAGGTACTCCTCCGTACGCAATGGGGCGACCTCACTCACCGCGCCGACCAGCGTGGTCTTCCCGACGCCGAAACCACCGGCGATAAGGATCTTCACTGCCAGGGGAGCATCGTCCCCGTGGTCAGAGTTTGCGTAACCCATCCCTCACCGCCTCAAGGATTGCCATATCGGGAAAGCCGCCTGCTTGTGCGAACGCCAGCGGTGGCCGAGCCCGCATCTGACCGGTCTCGATCAGATCGCCGATGAGGATCTTCGTCACTGACACCGGGAGGTTCAGCGCGGAGGCGACTTCGGCCACCGCCAGGGGCCGATTGCACAGAGCGAAAATGGTGCGGTGCTCCGGTTGCATTCTCCTCAGACCGCGTCTGGTTTCCGAAGAGACCTCGGAAGCCGCCGTCACCAGGGTGATCAGCGTTAAGTCGTCCCGCTCGGGGGCGGTTCGTCCGCCGGTGATCGTATAGGGACGGACAAGGGGCTCGTCGGCGTCATCGTCCTCGAAGCCCTCCGTCCAGTGTTTCATCCGTGTCCCCCCACGTCACGGCCCTGCGGGGGACGCGCGTCGGTTCCCAGCTTCTGGCCGACCTGCTGGATCAGGGTGTGCATCGCGACGCTCATCAGTTCGGCGTCGACGTCCTGGGACGCGACGACGGCCAGATGGGTGCCACGGCCCGCGGCTGTGACGAACAGCCACAGGTCGGCCATCTCGATGATGACCTGGTGGACCGGCCCGCCGCTGAAGAGCTGCCCGACACCGCGCGCCAGGCTCTGCTGGCCGGTGGCGATCGCGGCGAGGCGTTCGGCATCCGAGCGTTCGATGCTCCGGGACCGGCTGATCACCAGTCCGTCGTCGGACAACACGATGGCGTGCCGGGTGCCCGCGACCTGATCGACCAGGCTGTCCAGGAGCCAGTCCAGGTCAATGTTGGTGGCGGTGGTTCGCTGCGTCATCTTCGCTCTTCCGTCGTAGGGGAACTGGGCTCAGGGGATCCGCTCGGCCGGGGCTGGGGGGCGTCGTCACCGCTCCGGCGCCTGCGGGACTGCCGCTGGAATGCGCCGATCGTGGCACTGGATCGGCTGGGCCGGTCGCGTACGGCCCAGGTCTCCTGGTCGGTTCCTTCGTCCCTGTCCACCGGGACTTTGAGCTCGTCGGCAAGGCTGGCCTGGCGCACCCGCTGGGGCAGCGGCCGGCGGTCGGACGATGGCGGTGCGTCGTCCCGATCCGGCGATCCGGCAGGTGCCGCCATGTACGCCATCGCGCGTCCCCTGGAGCGAGTCGGCAACTGCCCGTCCTCCTGAGGCGGGCGGGGACCGACCGTACCTTCCTGACCTTCCTGCGCGCGTGGCCGCGAACCGGTGGCGTCCTGGGGGACTTCCTCGGGGATCGTGGCCGGCACGGGTACCGCACGGGGGCGGTCAACCACCAGCGATTTCGGGAGCAGCACGATGACACGGGTGCCGCCGAAGGCCGACGACCGCAGTTCCACCCTGAGGCCCAGGCCCGCGGAGAGCCGGGCGACCACGTACAGGCCGAGCCGCACATCGTCGGCGTGGGTCATCACATCGAGCTGCGGTGGCGACTTCAACAGTTCGTTGGCGGCGGCGTACTCCTCGGATTCCATGCCCAGGCCGCGGTCCTCGATCTCCACGGCGATGCCCCGGCTGACCGGTGCGGCCCGTACCTCGACGGGGGTCTGCGGCTTGGAGAAGGTGGTGGCGTTCTCCATGAGTTCCGCCAAGACGTGGACCAGCGGTCCCACCGCGCGCTCGGCTATCCAGGGTTCCCCCTCGACGTCGATTGAGATCCGGCGGTAGTCCTGAACCTCGCCTTGCGCGGCGCGCAGTACATCGAGCAGGTGTACCGGCTTGCGCCAGCGGCGCTGCGGCTGCCCGCCGCCGAGGATCACCAGGTTCTCTTCGTAGCGGCGCAGCCGGGCGGTGAGATGGTCCAGGTCGAACAGGCCCTCCAGCACTTCGGGGTCCTCGTGCCTACGCTCCAGTTCGTCCAGCTTCTTCAGCTGAAGGCCGATGAGGATCTGGGTACGGCGGGCGATGCGCTGGAGCATGCGCTGGAAGCCACGGTGTTGTTCGGCCTGCCGCACGGCGGTGAAGACAGCGCTGCGGCTGGCCATGTTGAGGGCCTGCCCGAGCTCGCCGAGCTCGTCGGGGGTGGGCTCGACCATGCGTACTTCCGCGTCCACGTCGACGTCCTCGCCACGCTCCAGCCGGGCGACCACGTTGGGCAGCCGTTCCTGGAGTCCCTGGGCATCCTGGCGCAGGTGGAGGATGCGCCGGCGAAGAATGGCGGTGAGGCGCCAGCTGGTGAAGATCACCAGCCCCAAGGCGAGCAGACCCACGGTGGTGACACTGATGAAGACCGTGAAGAGCATGTCGGCGTGGCCGTAGCCGATCTTGCCGACATTTTCGAACCGGAGGTTGAGGAGTTTCAGCAGTTGCGCAGTGACGGTGTCCACCGAGGAGCGCCACTCGGCGCGGTCGTCGGGGAGTGTCACCTGGTTGTCCCCGGCGCCGCTCCCGGAGGCGACCAACCGCCCTTCCAGAGCGGCCATGGTCTCCCACGCCTTGCTGGCCGTCAGCTTTCCGTACGGGGTCTCGTTGCCTGTGAGACTGGGAAGCACCCGGGACTCCATGAGGTGCTTCCTGGTGCCGATGGCGTCGGCGACAAGGCCGTAATCACCCCGCGCCAGTCCTCCCGTCTTCCAGCCGCGAGCCAGAACGGCGTCTTCGCGGCCGATCATGTCGACGACCCAGTAAAGGTCGACCAGTGTCTGCGCCTGGCTGTTCACCTGGCCCTCGTCGGTGTTGCTGAGGGCGGTCAATACGCTGAGGTCTGCCTCGAGGAGGCCGCTGTAGTAGTCGAACGCATTCTGCGCGCTGGACCAACCGGCGTCCACCGCCCGGCGCTGCTGATCGAGGAGGCCGAGGCTGCGTTCGGTCCGGGCGATGGCGTCGGTGAGCCCCTCCTGCCCGTTGGGGGCGTCCAGGGCTGCCAGGGGGCGGAAGGCGCTTATGGCCTGGTCGGTCGTCGCGCGCTGCTTGGCGAGCTTGTCGCGGGCGGCGCTACGGGGGTCGGCCTGCATCTCCGCGGTGAGGCGTCGCTCCCGATCAAGGCTGAAGAAGAGGTTGCCCGCAGGTCTGCCGACGGTCTTGGTGGCCAGATCCATCTGGGCCTTCTCCGCCCGCCACTGAGACGACAGTTGGAACATGCCCGAAGCCAACAGTGGGGTAAAAGTCAGGCTCGGCACGAACACGACAATGAGCAGCACGGTACGCAACGGCAGCCGGCGGACACCGGCCAGTCGGCGCGGCCCGCCGCTGGTTGACCCCGCTAACCCCGCCCCGTCCCCCATAGTCTTCGTCCGTCGTCGCCCGACCCTGCCCAATCTAGCCACGTGCCGGACACTCTCCTCCGCCGATCGGTGAGTCCATGACGAGAATCGCCAACGTAGGCGATTGGTGCCCGATCGTAGCCATACGGCAGTTGAGTCGAAAGCCCCGCTTCGCCAGTCCGATTGCGAGCCACTTTCCCGCGTCGCGGTCCAGCGGGCAGCCCTGGCGGAGTTCTCCGACCGGTTCGTGTGCCGGAGAGTAGGAATGTACGGTTTCGCCTTTGTCGGGCAGCTGATCGGCGGTCTGGACAATCCTTCGCCCGACATGATCACAATATGGGGCTATTCGCTTCATTCTCCGCGCGGAGGGCGCAAGTGGTCAAACGAGGCATTACGGGGCTTCTAGTCCCTATTGTCCTATTCATCGGTACCGGCATTCCGGGCGCGGCGGCGGACGACAGATCCGCCAACTCCACGCATCCCGGGCCGGTCTACGCGATGGTCACCGACAAGAGCGGCAAACTGTCCCTCCAGACGTTCGGGCGTCCGGACGGGAAGGACATGGTGTTCCGGATCTCCGGCTCGGTGTACGCGAACATTGAGGGCAACAGCCTGGACCCGGCGATGCGGCACGGCCAGAAACTCTTCAACATCGAGGGCTACAACATCCGGCGGCTCTACCGGGTCCCCGACACGAACCAGCTCTACCAGCTCTCCAGGGAGATCGTCTTCTACACCGACCCGGCGGATCCGCGGCGCATCGTGCGCGAGTGGAAGAACCCGATCGACGGCAAGACGTATCCGGTCGTCCCCATCAACAACGACTCGGTGAACTTCGGCCCGTTCACCATCACCTCCTCCTTCACGGGTCCGCCGCTGCAGCAGCTGCACGACGAGACCGTGTGGACCAGCGACATCCCCGTGCGGGCGAACTTCGGCACCACGCTCGGCGAGCAGTTCGGCCTGACGGGCGGCGTGTACGCCGCGCAGGAGATGTTCGACTTCTCCGTCGACGATCGCGAGGTGGCGGCCCGCACTGGGTCCGGCGTCCCGTTCGGCGCGATGAAGACGAAGATCAGCTGGGCGCGGACCAGCCCATGGACGCCGTTCATGTGCCTGGCGGAGACAAACGTGCGCGGCCAGCTCACGTACCATGCCCGCAGTTGGTCACTGGCCTCCTACTCCGACATCGAGCCGTGGCTGCGGGCCGAGGTCGAGGCGAACCACCCGCTGTTCACGACCGCTCCCACCGCGCCGGGGCCGAGCGAGAACTCCTGGACGTCCTTCTACAACAAGCAGCTCGGCAAGGGTGCCACCACCTGGGCAAACTGGTGCGCCGCCAACGGCCGCCCATAAACGTCCGCAACCCGATCACCGGCCGGACCTAGCGGCCGCTCCCGTGAGTCAGCCTCGCCGCCGTCGCGGCGAGGCTGACTCACGCTCGGACCAGTCTGTTGCATTCGCGATCGGTGGCCACGTCGTTGCCGTAGGGGCCGTCGGCCGTCCAGCGTCATTTCGTGAAAAGTTGTGAAGAGCTCTTGTCAGACTTGTTGTGATCATCAACAATCTAGGCACCCGCCGGTGGGCCGGGTAGGCGTACTTCTCCTGGAAGCCACGCTTTCCACCGACGTGAGTATCGTCACGCCTACCCGCATGGGGGTTCAGTGAGACGCTCACGCCCTGCCTCAGCGCTCCGCACGCTGCTCACCGCCATCGCCGTACCAATCCCCGGTACGGCCGGCGCGCCGGCGGCGATCCGCTCGACTCGACCTCCTGGGTGAAATCCCAACCCGATCTTCCAGCGCTCCGACGCCAACGGCGTCTACGGCCCGGGTCACAACGGATTCTTCATCTCACCAGACGGCGCTGAGGACCGGATCGTCTACCACGCCGACGACTCGCCCAGCGGCGGCCCTCCTCCGGGCGGGCGCGATCGTGCGCTCACCCATGCCCACCGAAAGGAACCCGCATGTCCATCCGCACCCCCCTGCTCACGGCTGCCTTGATCCTGGTCTTAGCGATGGTCGCCCCCTCCGGGGCGACCACGGCTCACGCGGCGTCCTGCCCCCAAGGCACGTACGAGATCAGGACCGCCCACCACTTGATCTGCACTCACGGCCCCGACGCTCCCCCGCCCGGCCTGGACGTCAAACGGCGGGTCGCACCCGTCTCCCCGACCGCGGCGGCCGCGAGCCTGGCCGTGTGCGAGGGCGACGGCGTTACCGGCAAGCGCGTGGAGGTGCTCTACATCCACGGCTCCACCAGCCGTTACCAGCAGTACTTGGAGACCTTCCGCACCCTCGCGGAGGGCGTCGACACCATTTACAACGCCAGCGCGGCCGAGACCGGCGGCGAGCGACACGTCCGCTTCGTCACCGAAACGGTCAACGGCTTGTGCCGTCCCGTCGTCCGTGACGTGCAGATCTCCGACTCGGCACTCAACGCCAACGACTGGGCGCCGCTGCTCAACGCCGTGCAGGCCGCCGGCTACACCCGGACCGACCGCAAGTACCTGCAGTTCGTCGACGCCCAGGTGTACTGCGGCATCGGCGGCTTCGCCGGCGACACCTCCAAGAGCGACGCCAACCGCTCCAACGTCGGCCCGGAATACGCCCGCGTCGACAGCGGCTGCTGGGACTCCGCCGTGGCCGCCCATGAGGTGGGCCACACGCTCGGCGCGGTCAACAACAACGCGCCGCACGCCTCCGGCCACGCCCACTGCGTCGACGAATACGACGTCATGTGCTATAAGGACGCCTCCGACGTCACCCTGATCTACAACTGCCCTGACCGGAGCCACGACCGGCTCCTGGACTGCGGCCACGAGGACTACTACCACACCAACCCGTCGCCCGGAAGCTACCTGGCGACGTACTACAACGTCGCGGACAACCTCTTCCTCATCAAGGGCGGCGGAACGTCCCAGCCGCCGACCACCTTCCTCCTGACCAACGCCGCCTCCGGCACCTGCCTGGACGACCCCAACGGCAGCACAGCCAACGGCGTCCAGCTCACCCTGCGAGGTTGCAACGGCGGGGCCGGCCAGACCGTGACCCAGTCCGGCTCGACCCTGCAGATACTCGGCAAGTGCGTCGATGCCTACGGCAGGGGCACCGCGAACGGAACCGCGATCATCCTGTGGACATGCAACGGCGGAACCAACCAGCAGTGGACACTACGGTCTGACGGCACGATCGGCGGCACGCAGAGCGGCCGTTGCCTCACGCCCGCCAACGGCGGCACGGCGGACAACACCCCCATCGTCTTGTACGACTGCGGCAGCCAGACCTATCAGCGCTGGAACCGTACCTGAGCGTGATGCGGTACCGGGCCCATGGGCGCGCCGGGTAAACGCTCCTGGGCCCGGTACACGTTCGACAGCGCCATGTTAGCGCTAACATCGCTGTTGGCAACGACTGCAGCGAATCATTATGAAGCGTTTTCGGTACGGTAAATCGACGTCATCCCCCTGTCAATGGGCCTATCTAAAACACGAGCGAAAAGGTTTTCTGCCGCCGTGGCGACGTGGGTGAAGTACACCGGGATCGACGGCTTCCGCATCGACACCGCCAAGCACGTCCGAGAGCTACCTGACCGACGATCTCATCGGCACCTCCGCCACCCACGCGACCGATAACTACGTCCCTCAGCACCCGCTCTACCAGAGCGTCGCCCGCCGGCACCGACGGATTCGGGGTCTACTAGCGGTGCCGTTGGCTGAAGGGGCGCAGAACTTGAGCTACATCATCCACAGGGGCGACGACAAGGACCTGCCAGGTGATCAGTCGCTCGACGTGTCGACGGTCGGCCACGAGCTGTGGCGGCTGGCCGCCACCGAGGGCCACGTGCTGCCGCAGTCCGCGGCCACCGGCGCGGACGCCGAGCTCGGCAAGGCCGAGGCGCACTGGATCGACCGTGCGACCCTCGCATGGAAGGTGGGGCCGTCCCCGTCGCTGCACTACTCCCTGGCCTTCTCGGCCGACGGCGACATCGCCTACGCCGGGGGCGACCTGACCGGCGACATCCGCCTCATCCGGCTGACCGCCGGCGCGCTGACCGGCGCGCTGACCGGCGCGCTGACCGGCGCGCTGACCGGCGCGCAAAAGAGTAAATGGCCGCACCTGGCCTCGTACACCGCACTGACGGTGGACCCCCGCGACGCCGATCTGGTGAAGAAGGCCCTGCGCGGTCAGGTGGTCGCGGTCGAGCGGGACGCCGCAGGCGTGCTGCTCACCGCCACCGGCGTGCAGATCCCCGGGGTCCTGGACGATCTGTACGCCAAGGCCGCCTCGGCCACGCTCGGCCCGACCGGCCTTGTCATCCCCAAGCTGGCGCTGTGGGCGCCGACCGCGCAGAAGGTCGAACTGGCGCTGTACGGCACTCGCCGTACCGTGCACGGGATGCGACGCGACGAGGAGAGCGGCGTCTGGTCGGTGTCCGGCCTGCCCACGTGGAAGGGCATGCACTACACCTTCCTCGTCACGGTCTACTCGCCGGCCGCGGGCAAGGTCGTGACCAACGAGGTCACCGATCCCTACAGCGTCTCGCTGACCGCCGACGGCGTGCGCAGCCAACTGGTCTCGCTGGACAGTCCGCTGCTCAAGCCGCCCGGCTGGGACCTGTTGGGCTGGGCCAAGCCCAAGGCGGTCCGCCAGGACAAGGCGTCGATCTACGAGCTGCACGTGCGCGACTTCTCCGCCTCCGACGCCACCGTCCCGGCCGCGCAGCGCGGCACCTACGCCGCTTTCACCGGCAACGCGCGCGGTATGCAGGAGTTGCGCAAGCTCGCCAAAGATGGGCTCACCCACGTCCACCTGCTGCCGGTCTTCGACATCGCCACGATCCCGGAGCGCAAGTCGGACCGGACCGAGCCGTCCTGCGACCTGGCATCGATGCCCCCCGACTCCGAACAGCAGCAGGAGTGCGTGGCGAAGACCGCCGCCAAGGACTCCTTCAACTGGGGCTACGACCCGCTCCACTACACGGTGCCGGAAGGCTCCTACGCCGCCGACCCCGACAACCGCGTCAAGGAGTTCCGCGGGATGGTCACCGGACTGAACAGGGCCGGACTGCGGGTGATCATGGACGTGGTCTACAACCACACCCACGCCGCGGGCCAGGATCCGACCTCGGTGCTGGACCGGATCGTGCCCGGCTACTACCACCGTCTGCTCGAGGACGGCACCGTGGCCAGCTCCACCTGCTGTGCCAACACCGCGCCCGAACACACCATGATGGGCAAGCTGGTCGTCGACTCGGTCGTCACCTGGGCGAAGCAGTACAAGATCGACGGGTTCCGGTTCGACCTGATGGGTCATCATCCGAAGGCGAACATGCTGGCTGTGCGCAAGGCGCTGGACGAGCTGACGCTCGAGAGGGACGGCGTGGACGGCAAGTCGATCATCCTGTACGGCGAGGGCTGGAACTTCGGCGAGGTGGCCGACGGCGCCCGCTTCGAGCAGGCCACGCAGGCGAACATGGCCGGCACCGGCATCGGCACGTTCAACGACCGGTTGCGCGACGCCGTACGCGGCGGCAGCCCGTTCGACGCCGATCCCCGGGTCCAGGGCTTCGGCTCCGGGCTGGCCGGCGCGCCGAACGGCTCCCCGGCCAATGGCACGCCCGAGCAGCAGCTGGCCAGGCTCAGGAATTACGCGGACCTGATCCGGATCGGTCTGACCGGCAACCTGAAGGACTATGTGCTGCCGTCAGGCAAGAAGGGCTCGGAGGTCGACTACAACGGCTCGCCCGCCGGGTACACGGCCGCGCCCGGGGAGGCGGTGACGTACGTCGACGCGCACGACAACGAGACCCTGTTCGACGCGCTGGCCTACAAGCTCTCCCAGTCCACGACGATGGCGGACCGGGTGAGGATGCAGTCGCTCTCGCTGGCGACCGCCGTGCTCTCGCAGGGCACGACGTTCGTCCACGCCGGCAGCGAGCGGCTGCGCTCGAAGTCGCTTGACCGCAACTCCTACGACTCCGGCGACTGGTTCAACCGGCTGCTGTGGGACTGCGCGCAGGGCAACGGCTTCGGCGCCGGGCTGCCCCCCAGAGCCGACAATGAGTCCAAATGGGCCTACGCCAAGCCGCTGCTGGCCGATCCGTCGCTGAAGCCCGACTGCGCAGCCATCGACACGGCGAGAGCGCGTTTCGGCGACCTGCTGAAGATCCGCTCATCTTCGCCCGCCTTCGCGCTCGGTTCTCTCAGCGAGATCCAGAAGCGCGTGACCTTCCCCTCCTCGGCCGACGGCGTCATCACCATGCACATCGACGCGTCCGGCATCGACCCGCACTGGAAGTCGATCATCATCGTCTTCAACGCGACCCCTGTGACCCACACCCAGGCGATGACCTCGCTCGCGGGAGAACCGGTCACTCTGCACCCCGTCCAGGCCGCCGCAGGGGACCCCGTCGTCAAACAGTCCACCCACGACTCCGCGACCGGCACGCTGACCGTCCCCGCCCGAACGGTGAGCGTCTTCGTCCAGTCGTGTTAAGCGCTCTCGCGAGCACAACGCTGGCGTCGGGCCGCCACAAGCGGACCCGAGGCACTCAGAGATTGCTACATACCCGCGGCATACCGGGATGTGGTCTGATCTTGCCCCGGAGCGACAAAGTCAAATGTTGGGGAACCGGAGAACAATGCCAAGACTCGCAAGGAAGCTCGTAGCCGTAGCCACGCTAAGCCTGACAGCAGCAGCTACGTTGCTGGTCAGTGCCAGCGCGGCCAGCGCCGCCAGCGCGGCTTACCCGGCCTGCACCACAGGGTTCAAACGCAATTCCAGGCCTGCGGCCGACCGCGGCTGGGCCAAGTGCCTGACGAGGGTTACTTTTCGGGTTGTCATCCAGTGCAAGGAGAAGGCTACCGACACATACTGGCAACGGCATAAGGGCGCCTGGAGGGATGGCCCGTACACGGCTTACCTGAGCTGCCCGCGTGACATGCCCTACCTGTTCAGCGTGAAATACCAGCGCAGCGGCGTCCCTATCACATAACTGACCGGCATCACCGACGCCGAACGCGAGCGGCTGCGCACCCAGCGACGCGCCTGATTTGGCACAGCCGGCCCCGGCCTTCGCAAGCACTGCCCGTGGCCTTGGCGCATCCGGTCTTGTAGGGATCCTTTCCGTCGTACGGGTGCGCGCTCTCCGGTCCTGCGGTCATCGCCGCTACTTGATCTACGAGGTGCGACCACTCAGCTCGTGAGGTGGGGCGTAGGAAACCGTCGTGGCCAGTTCTCACAACGACTCTATCGAGACCTTTCAGGGAAAAGTCAAATCGGTATGGGCATTTCATGACCATCCCTTAGGATCTCCCCATCCACCGCGACATGGGCAATGCCTGTGTGGTGCCAGAACGGGTGTAGGGCCGGCCTCAGGTCATGTAACTCGATATTCGAGCGGTACACCCGGCGAAACTTTCTGCAGCGAGGCGTCGATACGCAGCTTTACGCAGGTGCGCGGCACAATGAGGTCGCGAAAAAGTTCGTTGACATCGTAGATAGGGTGCGGTTCGTGCCCTCATCCCCCAAGCGCCGATTCCTGGGTTTCCTCGTGCTGGCAGGCTGGCCGTGGCTGGCGGCCCTTTCCTTCCTCGAGCTGTTCCTCTTAGTGGAGCCGACCGCGGTGGCCCTGACCACCGGTGAGTTAGTGGGCCGCCTGGCGCAGGGCGTCGCCACGGACGCGGCTCCGCAGGATGCCGCGAGGGCTGGCATTGAGACGGTGCTGCCGTTGCTGGCGCTGCTCGGCGGGCTGCTGGTCACCGGTAACGTGCTCCGCTCGATGAGCTGGCCGCTGGCCGAGCGGGTGGGGAGGCGGATCGACGCCGCGGTCCGTGAGGAGCTGACCTCCCGGGTGCTGGCGCTGCCGACCCTGGATCGGGTGGAGGACGTCGCCGTCCAGGATGAGCTGACGACCATGCGTTCGCCGCTGCTCACCTGGACCGACGAGGGCATCGGGGCCGGGGCGGTGGGCCGGTTCCGGGCCGGGCTGACCATGGCCGGGCTGGTGACGGCGATGCTGGTGCTCTCCCAGGTGGTGTGGTGGTGGGGTCCGGCGACGGCCGCGATGGCGCTGCTGCTGGGCCGTTACCGATCCGGCATGTGGCGGGAGTTCTTCAGGGTGGTGTCGGGCACCATGCCGGCCGCGATGCGCGGACGCGCGTGGGCCGCGATGATGTCGGACAACCGGGACGCCAAGGAGGTCCGGATCTTCGGGCTGACCGACTGGCTGGAGAAACACGCGCAGGAGAACATCGCCGACGCCATGCAACGGGTCATCAACTCAAGGGTGGCCCTGCTCCGGCGCGAGATGTCGGTCTTCCTCGGGTGGGCGGCGACCGCGTCGGTGGTGTACGTGGCGGTGGCCACCTCTGGTGAGGTGTCGGTCGGCCGGATCGCCGCTACCATCGGCGCGGTCTCCGCCATGTTCGTCATCTCCATGTCGAGCCAGGGCGAGGACATGGAGGAGGTCGCGATGCCCGCCGTGGACGCGGTCACCCGGATTCGCGCGCTCGCCCCCGACCTGGAGCCGCCGCCCCGCTCGGACACCGCCGGAGAGATCACCCTTCGCGACGTGGACTTCGGGTACGGGGAGGTCCCCGTGCTGAACGGCGTGACGCTGACCCTCCGGTCCGGCGAGGTGACCGCGGTCGTCGGCGTGAACGGGGCGGGAAAGACGACCCTCGCCAAGCTCCTCACCGGCCAGTACCGGCCGCGTAGCGGCACCGTGGTCACCGAGCCCGCGGCGTACGCGGTCTATCAGGACTTCAACCGGTACGAGCTGAGTGCGTACGAGAACATCAGGATCGCGGCGCCGGATGCGACGCGGGAGCAGGTCGAGGCGGCGGCCTCCGCGGTGGGCGCGACCAAGCTGATCGAAAAGATGGCCAAGGGCTGGGAGACGGTGCTTTCGCCCAAGTACGCCGACGGTGGCGACCTGTCCGGTGGCCAGTGGCAGAAGATAGCGCTTGCCCGGGCGGCGCTGGCGGCCGCCTGCGGAGCCCGTCTTCTCGTGCTGGACGAACCGACCGCCAACCTGGACATCGAGGCCGAGCTGGAGGCCTTCGACCGCATCCGCCAGGTGCGCGGCCAGGCGACCGTCGTCCTGATCTCCCACCGATTCTCCACCGTGCGGAAGGCGGACCGGATCGTCGTACTGTCCGGCGGGCGGATCACCGAGGACGGCACCCACGACGAGCTGCTCGCCGCCGGCGGAGAATACGCGCAAATGTTCCATCTCCAGGCCCAGCAGTTCAAGGAGGGCGCATGAGGTTCGCCGAGATCCGTACCCTGCTGGCCGAGTGTCTGCGCCATGCGCCAGGACGCACATGGCTGCTGCTCATCCTGACCCCGCTGGGCGCGATCACCCCCGGGCTGACCGCCCTCGGCCTGCAATGGATCGTGGACGGTGTGCTCACCGGGTCCCGGTCGCTGCTCATCGGCGGGGCGCTCTGCGCGGCTACGGCCGGTGCCTTCGTCCTTGCCGGCGGTCGCGTCATTCAGGTGCAGGCCGGCCTGCTGGGCAGCGAGGTCGGCACCGTACTGGACCGGCGGATCATACGGTGGTGCGCGACCCTGCCGACGACCGCGCACCTGGAGGACACCGAGTCGCTCCGCCGGATCGAGCAGATCCGCGGGCTCGGCGGGCGGACCGTCACCACCGGACTGGCCGCCCTGAGCGTGGTGCAGAGCGGGCTCTGGCTGGTCATCACCACGATCCTGCTGGCCAGGGTCCATCCCGTGCTGCTCGCGCTGCCGCTGTTCGCGGTGCCGTCGATACTGCTCACCCGGACCACCTCGCGCAGGACAGAGGAGGCGAGAGCGAAGACCGCCGAGCGCAACCGGGCCGAACAGCACCTCTTCACGATGATCACCGAGGCGAACTCGGCCAAGGAGCTCCGGCTCGGCACCTCCGGCGCCCACGCCGCCGCAATCGCGCGCCGCCTGCGCGAGGAGCGGGCCGCGATCCTCTGGCGGACCACGCTCGCTGTCAGTGGCCTCACCCTGATCGGCTCGCTCATCTTCGTGGTGGCCTTCCTCGGGGCGCTGTTCCTCACCGTCCAGCTGGCACTCTCCGGCACGGTCAGTCCGGGCGCGCTGCTGTTGGTGGCCACGCTCGGCGGCCAGATCAGGGGCCAGCTCGACCTGCTCACCCATGCGCTCACCCTCGCCGGCCGCGGCCTCACTATGGCCGGCCACTACCTCTGGTTGCGCGACCTGTACGGGGCAGGCTCCCGCGGCACGCTCTCCCCGCCCGACCAGCTCCGCGATGGCATCACCCTCTCCGGCGTGGATTTCTCGTACGGCGGGCCGCCCGTGCTGCGCGGCATCGACCTGCATCTCCCATCCGGGGCCACGGTGGCGCTGGTCGGCGACCACGGCAGCGGGAAGACGACACTGGTCAAGCTGCTCTGCGGGTTCCACCAGCCGACCAGCGGAACCATCACCGTGGACGGGACACCCCTCACCGAGATGGATCCTGCGGCCTGGCGGGAACGCGTGACCTCGGCCTTTCAGGACTTCAGCCGGTTCCCGTTCCTGGCCCGCGAGGCCGTCGGCGTCGGCAACCTGCCCACCATGCACGAGATCGCGGAGGCCGCCGAGAAGGGTGGCGCCGCCCAGGTCTTCCCCCGCCTACCGGAGGGCGCGGAGACGCGGCTCGGCAAGGCCCTCGGCGACGGCGTCGAGCTCTCCGGCGGCCAATGGCAGAAGATCGCCCTATCGCGGGCGTTCATGCGACCCACGCCACTCCTCGCCGTGCTCGACGAACCTACAGCCGCGCTGGACGCGGCCAGCGAGTACGAGGTCTACCAGCGGTACGCGGAGGCGGCCCAGGACTGGCAGCATGCCACCGGCGGGATCACGCTGCTGGTCTCGCACCGATTCGCCACCATCCGGATGGCCGACCTGATCGTCGTGCTCGACGGCGGGCGAATCATCGAATATGGCACGCACGCCGAGCTCATCGACCTCGCCGGCCGGTATGCCCGCTTGTACGACCTCCAGGCATCCTCCTACCTGTGAGAAATTCCGGCTCAGCTGCACATCGTCGGGTCGCTGCTCTGCAGGTCGTGGCGAGCGCTGAACGGTCCGGCAGGCCGCAAGAGATGGAGGCACAGCGGTCGTCAACGCCCACCGTCGAGTTGCGGCAGCACTTTGGCTGCGATCAGATCCAGGTGATCGAGATCAGCGAAGTCGAGCAGGCGCAGATGCACCCGGGTGGCGCCGATCGCGGCGAACTCGCCGATCCGATCGACGAGCTGGGCGGGTGAGCCGATCACCGGATCCTCCGGGGGCAGCGCGCTCGGCACGTGCAACGGGGCCGCCCGGCGCCGGGCCTCCGCATCGTTGCGCCCGATCGCGACGACGATGCCTACGGAGAGCACCAGCGGAGCACGGCCGTCGCGAGTCCGGCCGATCCGCTCCTGCGCCTCGACGACGCGCTCGAACGCCTCTGCGGTCTCTGACACGTTCCTGAACGGCAGGTTGAACTCGTCCGCGTAGCGGGCGGCGAGCCGCGGGGTGCGCTTCGGTCCGCGGCCTCCGATGATGATCGGTGGCCAGGGCCGCTGCGCCGGCCTGGGCAGGGCAGGGGCGTCGTCCAGCCGGTAGTGCTTGCCGTGGTGGCTGAACCGGCCGCCGGACGGCGTGGCCCACAGCCCCGTGACGATGGCGAGCTGCTCCTCCAGCCGGTCGAAGCGCTCGCTGAGCGAGGGAAACGGGATGCCGTAGGCGGTGTGCTCCCGCTCGTACCAGCCCGTGCCGATGCCCAGCTCCACCCGGCCTCCGCTCATCTGGTCCACCTGCGCGACGGTCACCGCGAGGGGACCGGGCAACCGGAAGGTGGCCGAGGAGACCAGCGTGCCCAGCCGGATCCGGGAGGTCTCCCTGGCCAGGCCGGCCAGAGTCACCCAGGCGTCCGTTGGGCCGGGCAGGCCACCCTCGAGCTCCATGGACCGGTAGTGGTCGGCGCGGAGGTAGCCCTCGAACCCGCCGTCCTCGGCCACCCGCGCCATCCGCAGCTGATCGTCGTAGGTGGCGCCGCGATGCGGTTCGGTGAAGACACAGACGCGCATGCTCACTGTCCTCTCTCCCGGGCCACCGCCGACGTGCCCCACCCCATCAGCAGCTCGTGCAGATCGGCGCTGCATCGTGCGACCTCTTCGAAATGGGCGTTGCGGCCCAGGGACCGCGGGCGCGGGATGCGGATGTCGACCACCTCCCGGATTCGACCCGGACGCGGTGTGAGAACCACCACCCGGTCGGCCAGGAGCACCGCCTCGTCGATGGAGTGGGTGACGAAGACGATGGTCGACGCGTTCTCCATGTGCACGCGCTGCAACTCCACCGACAGTTCCTCACGAGTGATCGCGTCGAGCGCGGAGAACGGCTCGTCCATCAGCATCACCCGGGGGTTGCCGATCAGCGATCGGCAGAGGGAGACCCGCTGCTGCATGCCGCCGGACAGCTCGTGCGGCAGGCGCTTCTCGAAGCCGGCCAGTCCGGTCATCTCCAGCAGTCGCATGGCCCGCTCACGATGCGCCGCCCGGCGCCAGCCGAAGATCTCCACCGGGAGCAGCACATTGTCGATGACCGACCGCCAGGGCAGCAGCGCGGGCCGCTGGAAGAGCATCGCGATGTCGCGCCGTGCCTTGGTGACCTGCTCGCCGGCGACCGTGATCTCACCTGCGGTCGGCGGCAATAAACCGGCGATAAGCCTCAGAAGTGTAGATTTACCGCATCCTGATCGGCCGACGAGAGCGACGAACTCACCCTCGGCTACGGTCAGGTCGATACCGCGCAGCGCCTCCACAACTCCGGAACGTCCACTGAAACTGCGGGAAACGCCGGACAGCCCAATCATGCGCGCAGCTCTCCATCTGACTGCGGTTTTAACCCAGTCGAACCAGAGTATACGGATTGACAAGAAATGGAAGTCTTGTGGGGCTAGATACCATTTGTTGTATTATTCAACGCGATTCCATCTGAGGACTCAGGCACCTCGTACGCTGTCCGCGACAGCCGCCCCCGCGACATCACCTCCCCCACGATCTCCCGGCTCCGACCCCGAACGTCCCCTTGCGGGCCGGTCGGCGCTGGATGAAAGGAAACGGTGCATGAGCAGGCTCACCCGTACTGTCGCCACTCTCGCCTTGACCTGCACGTTCATCGTTGGTTGCAGCAATTCTGACAATCAACCGCAGACATTGGCTCCTAGCATTAAACCACTAGAAAAGGTGACTTATCTGACCTCGTTCGGCAACTTCGGGCGAGACGCGTACGCCTGGGTCGCGAAGGACAAGGGCTTCTTCCGTGAGGTCGGCCTTGACGTGGACATCAAGCCCGGGAGCGGTACGGGCGACAACATTTCGAAGATCGAGGCCGGAGCGGCGATGTTCGCCCCGGTCGACCTCACGGGCCTCCTGCTGGCACGCGGCAACGGCGGAGCCAAGAGCGTCGTCGTGGTGGCCGGGATTCAGCAGCGCACCATGGCCGCGCTCATCAGCCTCGAAGGCAATGGGATCGCCACGCCGAAGGACCTGGAGGGCAAGACACTCGCCGACAGCCCGGGTTCGGTGGTGCGCAACCTCTTCCCCACCTACGCCAAGCTGGCGGGCATCGATTCGACGAAGGTCACCTGGGTCAACGGCGCACCCGCGAACCTCATCGGCCTGCTGGCAAGCGGCACCGTGGCGGGCATCGGTCAGTTCGTGGTGGGCGAGCCGACGGTGGAGTCGGTGGCCAAGGGCAAGCAGGCGGTCGTGCTTCCCTACAGCGATGTGATGAGCGATCTCTACGGCAACGTATTGGTCACCACGACCAAGATTGCCCAGGAGCAGCCGGACCTGGCCAAGCGTTTCATCGCGGCCCTGATGAAGGGGCTCGTCCACAGCATCGACAACCCGGACGAGACTGGCCGAATCCTCCAGAAAAACGTCCCAGCATCGGCGGCCGCCCCCGCCACCGCCGAATGCACCCTGATGAGTGCTTTCGTCCGGCCGGAAGGCTCCGGGGACGTGGTCGGCACGATCGATCCGAAGCGGGTCGCCGGCAGCATCAAACTCCTCCAGGACGCCGACGCCATGCCGGCTGGGCTGACCCCCGACCAGCTCATCAGCGCAGACCTGACACCGAAGCCCTGACCGGACGAGGAGCATGTGACATGACCGAGGCGGGCGACCCCCGACCCCCGCGACGTGTCGTCCCCAACGGGCGCGCGACAGTCCCGGCGGTGGGGTGGCCCGCTCTCGGGCTCGCGGTCGCGATCGGCGGCTGGTGGGTGGTCACCTCGGCGTTCCCCCTCGTCCATCCGGCGGTGCTGCCACCACCCGCCGAGGTCCTGACCGCTTTCCAGGTGAAGTCAGCGGAACTGCTCGGCGGACTGACCACGACAACGCTGGAGACGGTGGCCGGCTTCCTGATCTCCGTGGTCGCCGGAGTGCTGATCGGGCTGCTCCTGGCCGCCTCGCGGGCGGCCGAGCGGATGTTCTCGCCCCTGCTGGTGGCGATCAACGCGGTGCCGAAGATCGCGCTCGGGCCGCTGCTGGTCGTCTCACTCGGCTGGGGGCAGCGGCCGATCCTGACCATGGTGTTCCTGCTCTCTTTCTTCCCGATCGTGCTCTCCACCACGACCGGCCTGACCACGACGCCCGCCGAACTCGCCGAACTGGCCCGATCCCTGGACGCCTCGCGCTGGCAGACCTTCCGCAAAGTACGGCTACCGGCCGCACTGCCGCACATCTTCGTCGGGCTGAAGGTCGCCATGCCGCTGGCCGCAATCGGCGCTGTGATCGGCGAGTTCCAGGCCGGCGAGGGTGGGCTCGGCTACCAGATCGTCCAGTACAGCGGAATCGCCGACAGCGCCACCGCCTGGGCGGCGATCACCTTGTTGGCAACGATGAGCGTCGCGCTCTACTCCGCCCTTGTGCTTGTCGAGCGACTGGCATTGCCCTGGGTACGGGAAACCACGTCGGAGCGCTGACCAAGCCGACCCATCGCCGGAACCCATACGGCCGGCGCCTCAGACGCCGGCCGTATCCACGTTCAACGAATATCGGTGTGCTGGAGGGCCAGGACTGCGAGGTCCCCGATCGCGCGGCGTTGCAGGAAGACCGCGACCGGCAGGTTGATCTCGAGGTCGACCGCGATCCGGTTGCGCAGCTGGACGGCCATGAGGGAGTCGACCCCCAGACGGTGCAGGCGTTGCGACGCGTCGACCTTCTCCCGGGGAAGTTGGACGATGGCGGCGACCTGCGTGCACAGGTATGCGGTGAGGAGCCGTTCGGCCGTCTCGGCATCCTGCTCGGCCAGCAGGCTCCGCGTCAGCTCCGGTTCGACCGGCTGCGGTGCGGAGCCCTCCTCGAGCAGGCCCTGGAAGAGAGAGGACGCTCGCAGGGCGGGGAAGAAGTGCGTCCACGTACCGGGCTCGAACGACATGACCCCTGCCTGGACGGGCGGGTCGGCGAGCAGGCGCCCGAGGGTCGTCAGGGCGTCGGAAGGAGCGAACCCGGCGAAGCCGCGCTCGTCCAGGCGGAGGTCCTTGCTCGCTTTGGCCACCTGTCCCGTGCCTGCCCACTGCCCCCAGTTGAGGCTGACGGCGGGCAGCCCGCACGCCCGCCGGTGCCAGGCCAGCCCGTCCTGGTAGGCGTTGGCGGCGGAGTAGTTGCCCTGCCCGGGTGAGCCGATGAGGGAGGCCGCCGAGGAGTAGAGGAGGAAGAAGTCGAGCGGGAGATGCCGGGTGAGCTCGTGCAGATTCCACGACCCGTCGACCTTCGGGGGCATCGGGGCGGCGAAACGGGCGCGATCGAGCTGGGCCAGCGTCCCGTCGTCGAGGACGACGGCGGAGTTGACGACACCGCGGAGCGGCGGCATGCGCCGGGCGATCTCGTCCAGGAGATCGGTCAGCTGGTCCCGGGAGGTGATGTCCGCCTTGGCGATGTGGATCTCCACGCCGCCGGCCGTCAGCGCCGCGATCCGGTCCGCGGCCTCGGGTGCCGGGCCGCTCCGCCCGACGAGAACGAGATGGCGGGCGCCGTGCTGGACGAGCCATTCCGCGGTGAGCAGCCCCACACCGCCGAAGCCGCCGGCGACCAGGTAGGAGGCGTCGGGGTGGACGGGGATCGGCCGCTCGGACGGCAGCTGCCGGCCTCGCAGCCGGGCGGCGTATCGGCGGCCGGCGCGCACCGCGATCTCGGTCTCGGTCCCGTCTGCCGTGATCTCGGCGCGCAGTGCGCCGAGCGTGGCGGCATCGGGGCCGGCCGGGAGGTCGATCATGGAACACCGCAGCTCGGGGTGCTCGTAGGGGATCACCCGGCCGAGCCCCCACAGGGCCGTCTGCTCGGGGTCGACATCACCGGTTCCGAGCGGAGCCTGGGCAGCCGTGGTGACCAGCCAGAGACGAGGAGCGCTCTGGTCGCTGTCGGCCAGGGCCTTCACCAGAGCCAGCACATCGAAGCAGCCCTCGAGCGTCCGCGCTCCCGCTCTCGGCATGTGTACCACCGCCTTGGGAGGCCAGGTCCCGTTCGCGGACTGGTCTTTGATGAGCCTCTTCCAGTCGTCTTCGGAGGACGGATCCAGCATGCACCGGCCGGGGCCGACTCTGCGGTAGGCGTCACCTGGCTGGACGAGCAGGGCCTCGCCACCGAGTTGGGCGCACACCTCGGCACCCAGCGGCGAGTCGGCCACCACCAGCCAGCGCGCCGCCTCGGGTGCGGGATCGGGGAGCGGCTCGAGGGCCGTCCACTCGATGCCGTACAGCAGTTTCCGCGCTCGCTGCTCGACGACCTCCGGCAGGTCGGACGCCAGGCGCCGGAGCTGGAAGCCGGTGATCGCGGCGATCAGCCGGCCGGTGTCGTCGGTGATGACGACATCGCCTTCGACCAGGTCCTTCTCCTGAGGCGGCGAAGTGCGTACCGCATGGGACCGCAGCTGCTTTCCCGCCTCCGGCCGCCCGTAAAGGCGGCAGCTGCCGGTCCGCACCGGCAGGTACGTGTCCTCGGCGACGCCGGCGGTGTCGAGCAGGGTCATGAGCGGCTGGAGAGCCGAGTCCAGCAGCGCCGGGTGGAGCAGGTAGCGCCCGAGCCCGGTGCTGATGCTGTCGTGTACGGCGAGCTCGGCGACAACGGCCGCGTCCGACCGATGGAGCGCCGCCACGCCTTGGAAGGACCCGAACTGCTCGATGCCACGACGCCGAGAGGCGGCATAGTGCGCGGCCACGTCCACCCGTTCGGGGCAGGAGGCGAGGTCGGGTACAGCGATCGCGTGGGTGGGGCACGGGCGCAGCAGCGCCGTGGCGATCTCGGTCCACCCCGAGGTCTCGCCGCCCGAGGAGGCCGCGTCGGCGGCGAAAACGGTCAGGCGGCGGCTTTCGTCGTCTCCGGTGGCGGCGTCCAGGCGGACCTGGACGCGCTGGGCGGTCTCGGCGGTCAGGAACAGGGCGCGCCCGATCTGCAGGTCTTCCACCTGGAAGGGCTGTTCCCCGTAGGCCGCCAGGCCGGATGCCAGCGCGAGCTCGTGGTAGGCCGCCCCGGGGAGCAGCGGCATCTGGTGCACCCGGTGGTCGGCGAGATACGGCAGCCGGTCGAGGCCGAGGTCGAAGTCCCACACGAGCTGGTCGCCCGGCGCTAGCCGGAGGGCCTCCCCCATGATCGGATGCCCCGAACCGCCCCGTTTCGCCGTAGCCGCACCGGGGGTCTTCCAGTACCGCTCGTGCTGCCAGGGGTAGGAGGGCAGGCTGACGTCGTGTGGGCCGTACGGCTGGATCCGCCCGAAGTCCACGCGACGGCCGGTGACGTACAACCCGGCGACTGCCTCGAGCAGGGCCGCACGGCCGGGCACGTCGCGGGCGAGTACGGTGACGGCAACCCCGTCCTTGTCGACGTGGCGCAGGTTCTGCTGCACCGCGCGGGCGAGCAGGGGGTTGGGGCTGAACTCGACGAAGGTGTCGAAGCCGGCCTCGGCGAGCTGCTGCACGGCATCGGCGAACAGCACCGGCTCACGAAGGTTGTCCACCCAGTACGCCGCGTTCATCTCTGGCCCGCTCAGGAACCGGGCGGCGACCGTCGAGAACATCGGCACCGTCCCGGTCTGCGGGCGCAGCGGCGCCATGAGCTCCAGCAACGGCTCGCGCAGCGGATCCATCTGCGGGCTGTGCGAGGCGATGTCCACCTGCACCCGGCGGCCGAAGACACCCTGGGCTTCGAGGTCGCGGAGGATGACGTCGATCGTCTCCGGGTCTCCCGCGAGGACGGTCGAGGTGGGCGCGTTGCTCACCGCCACGCTCACCCGCCCGCCGTACCCTGCCACGAGCTCCGCCGCACGCTCGGCCGACAGTTCGACGGCGGCCATGGCGCCGCGGCCGCTGGTGGTGCGGATCAGCCGGCTGCGGCCGCAGATGATCCGCGCCGCGTCGTCGAGGTCGAGCGCCCCGGCCACGTGAGCGGCGGCGACCTCGCCCATGGAGTGCCCGATCACCACGTCGGGCTCGAACCCCCACGAGCGCCACAGGCGAGCGAGCGCCACCTGCACCGCGAAGATCGCCGGCTGGACCACGTCGATCTCGTCGAGCCGCGACGTCTGCCGGTCGGCGGTGAGTTCGGCGATCAGGGACCAGTCGGCGTACGGCCACATGGCGCGGTCGCAGTCGGCGATGGCCGCGGCGAAGACAGGCTCGGTGTCGAGCAGATCGCGGCCCATGCCGATCCACTGCGCCCCCTGGCCGGGGAACACCCATGCGGTCCGGTGCCCCGTCTCGTCGGCCTCGCCGGTGTGCATTCCGTCGGCGTGGCCGCCGGCGGCAAAGGCGGCCAGCTTGTCGGCGGCGTCCCTCGGGGTGTCCGCGACGACCGCGAGCCGCAGATCATGATGGCTGCGCCGTACGCCTGCCGCCGCCCCCACCCGTTCCAGGGTCGTACCCGGAGAGGCGAGCAGGTCGCGGTATCGCTCGGCGAGGGCGGTGAGCGCCTTCGGCGACCGCGCGGACAGCGGCAGCAGCACCGCCCGGTCCGCGTTCCCCTCAGCGGCCTGCGCCGGCGGCGCCTCCTCCAGCACGACGTGAACGTTGGTTCCGGCGATGCCGAAGCTGCTCACCCCGGCGCGCCGAGGGCCGTCCTGCTCCGGCCACGCCTGGCCGCGGTCGCACACCCGCACCCCGATCGCGTCCCAGGCGATGGCGGGGTTGGGCGTCTCGAAGTTGAGGCTCGCGGGCAGCCAGCCGTGCTTGAGGCATAGCACGGTCTTGATGAGACCGGTGACGCCCGCCGCCCCCTCGGTGTGGCCGAGATTGGTCTTCACCGATCCCACCAGCAGAGGGCGCCCCGCCGGCCTCCCCTGCCCGAGGACCGCGTCCAGCGCGGCGATCTCGACGGGGTCCCCCACGCTCGTTCCGGTGCCGTGCGCCTCCACGTAGGCGACGCTCGCCGGGTCCACCCCGGCGTTGCGGTACGCCGTCTCCAGCCCCGCACGCTGGCCGGGGATCTGCGGGGCCATGAAGCTCTCGCCGTGTCCGTCGTTGCTGGCGGCCACGCCCCGGATCACCGCATGGATCCGGTCGCCGTCCGCGAGCGCCCGGGTGAGGGTCTTCAGCACCACGACCCCCGCGCCTTCACTGCGTACGTAGCCGTCGGCGCGAGCGTCGAACGCCTTGCACTGCCCGTCGAGAGCCATCATCGAGCCCTGCGAGAATCCGACGGCGTGGTCCGGCGTGAGGATCGCGTTCACCCCGCCGGCGAAGGCGATGTCGCACGACCCGGCGCGCAGCGACTGCACCGCCAGGTCGATGGCGACCAGGGAGGAAGAGCACGCCGCATCCAGGGCCACGCTCAGACCGGTCAGGTTCAGGGCATAGGAAATGCGGCCCGCGTTGCCGCCACGGGTGCTGCCACCCACCGTGTGGACGTCCAGCTCCTCCACGGCACCGGACTGGAGATCCCAGTAGTCACTGGTGATGACCCCCATGAACACCGCACCGGTCATGCCGGGCATCTGCTCCAGCGTGAGACCGGCATCCTCGAAGGCCTCCCAGGCCACCTCCATCGCCATGCGCTGCTGCGGATCCATCCGCGCGGCCTCACGCGGCGAGATGCCGAAGAACCCCGCGTCGAACTCGCCGATGCCCGGGACGAAGCCCCCGTACCGGGACGACAGCTTCCCCGGCGTGCCGGGAACCGGGTCGTAGAACTCATCCACCGGGAACCGGTCCGAGGGGATCTCGGATATCACGTTGGCGCCGCGGCACAGCAGGTCCCACAGCTCCTCCGGCGAATCGGCCCCCGGCAATCGACAGGCCATCCCGACCACGGCAATGGGTTCCTGCCGGGATGGAGTTTCACGGATCAAGGTCATGGCAGCTCGGCCCCCCTGTTTGACGATTTCTGCACTGAACCGGCGGATTTCCGGCCGTGCAATGCGGCTCGGGAAGCCTGACAGCCGCGGCTTGGGTATGACTTGTAGATGCCTTGTTCGACAGCCGGTTGTTGGGTCGGTTGCCACGTCGACGGCCCGGAGCAGGAGCCCGTGCGGTGGTGACGGTGGCAGACACGATCGAGCGGGCGCGCAGGTTCACCTCGGCCGCGCAGCGCGCCGCCTACCGCGTCATCCTGCGTGGCGAGGGCGACGGCCGAGGGGCGGGGGCCGTCAGTCTGACGGCCCCCGCCCCTGTTCCGGCTGATGAGCTGCGGGGCGGCGGGACCGGTCTGCTACCCGGCGTAGGTTTCGTACTCGGCGACCTTCGGCGTGCCGGTCGAGCTGGTGATCCTGAAGGTGATCTTGCTCAGCGAGGTCGGGGCAAAGGTGATGGCGCCTGCCCCGCTGCCGGATTTCAGGACGGCGCCCGTGCCGCCATTGATGACCTGCCAGGACCCGATGGTGCCTGCGGAGCCTGACGCCTCACGGATGATGATCCTGGACACCGTCGTGGCGGAACCCCACTTGATCGAGATGTCACCGGTCGAGCCGGTCGGCGACCAGTAGGTGCTCATGTTGCCGTCCCGCACGTTGCCGTAGCTCGTCCCGTCGGCCTTGCTGGAGCCATCGGAGCCGGCTCCGATGCTGAGGTTGGTCCCGCTGGGTGTAGGGCTGGTCGACGGTGTGGGGCTGGTCGACGGTGTGGGGCTGGTCGACGGTGTAGGGCTGGTTGGTGTCGCTGTCGGTGTCTGTGGCGAGCAGCTGCCGTTCGACACCTGCAGACCCTTGTTGGCGCCTGCCGTCTGGCGGACGATGTCCGGCACGCAGCCGGCCCCGTCGAGGCTGTAGGAGTACGGGACACTGACAGTGGTGTTGGACTGTGGGTTGGGGCCGGCGGGGTAGTTCTCGCTGCCGGGGCTGGACCAGGTCACGTTGTCGAAGATGTTGCCGCCGACCTGCCAGTAGCCGAGCTCGCTGGTGTAGAAGGTGCCCAGGACGTCCTTGGAGTCCTTGAAGTAGTTGTTCTCCACCTTGGCGCGAGCCCCGGCCCGGGAGTTGATGCCGGACTCGTGGAGGTTCACGTAGGAGTTGTTGTAGATGTGAGCTATGCCGCCACGCAGCAGGGGCGTGCGGGAGTCGATGTTCTCGTACAGGTTGTGGTGGAACGTGATGAAGCCGTTCGAGAGGTCGCTCTCACTGGACCCGATGAGCCCGCCGCGGCCGGAGTTGCGCAGAATACTGTAGGAAAGCGTGACGTACTGGGTGTTGTCCTTCATGTCGAAGAGGCCGTCGAACCCCTCCGACTCCCCACCCGAGGCCTCCAGGGTGACGTGATCGACCCAGACGTTGCGGACGCTGCTCTCCATGGAGATGGCGTCACCACCGTTGGACGTGGGCGAGCCCGATTTCTTGACGTTCCGGACGGTCACGTTCTGGATGATGATGTTGCTGGCTTCGCGGATGTGGATGCCCAGCTGGTCGAAGACCGCCCCGTTGCCGACCCCGATGATCGTGACGTTGCTGATCTGCTTGAGTTCGATCACGCCGTCGGCGGTGTTGCAGCTTGCGCCCGACACCTTGCTGGTGTTGCCGTGGTTGATGGTGCCCTCAACCTGGATGGTGATCGGGGCGCTGCTGCTGGCCCGACTGCACAGGGCCGCATGGATCGCAGTCCCCGTGGTGGCCCTCACCGTCTGCCCGCCCGCGCCGCCGGTGGTCCCACCGTTGCCGGTCGCGTAGCCGGTGGCGCTGCCGGACGCTGCTGACGCCTGGATTACCGGCAAGGCCACACCGATCGCGGCTGCAATGGCCGCCGTGGCCAGCGCCGCCTGGAGTCGTAATGCGGCTGCTCGTCTCATCCTCGTCTCACCTTCGTCTTCGAGTGCTGGGTGCGTTCTTCTAGGTGCGTTCTTCTAGGGGCGTTCTTCTGTGCGGTCGATGCTGCGGGCGTGCTGCAGGCCGCCCGCGGCATCGGGCTTGTTAACGGGATCACGTCACCGCTGGGCGCGGGCTCCGGCCGCCGGCGGGATGGCAGAGGTTGAACCGGCGTTTGTGGCCATATGGCGGCGGCGCGACGCTGCCGTCGGCACGCAGCCGGTCGACCATGGTGCTGCCGCTGGAGTTTTGCCCTGGCGATGGCGGCTATGCCATAGAAATGCTGGACGCCCAGGTGAGGCAGGAGTCACCGAAGCCCTGGGTGACGATCAGTCGTCGGCTGCCGCGTGGTTGGCGTAAACGTGCGCGTACTCGAACAACAGGCAGGGTGGCGGGCGCGCGAAAGTTAGGTCTGTCCAAATTGGACCTCTCTTGGACGGGTAGAGGCACACGTTTCCAAGCGGTGCGGCGCGGAAACGGCGAAGTGGTGCGGCGTGCTGCCATCACGGCAAATGGGGACGTCGAGAGCCGTACGCCGAAAAGCTCTTCTCTGCTGACACGACCGGAAAGCGCTTACCATTCACTCGGACCATAGAGGCGGCTGTCAAAACGTGTCAATGGTGAAGGCGAAAGCTGCAACAAACCTGCACACGCGCGCGAAATCAGCATGGTGTTTGCAGATTGCGCCTGCCGATAAACACATCCGTCCAGGTCATGGCCCTAGCGGGCTTCATATGGCGTGTGCGAGCTCTTGCCATCATTAAGGGAAACCCATGCGGGACGGTGAAATTCAGCCCCGAGGACTGAGAGCGTGTTTGAGAGGGGAGGGCTGATCGAAGCCATCATGCTGTTGCGGTCCGAAGGCGGGCTTGATCCACTGCCCGGCCTGTATGAGGCGCAGAACATCCTGCGCCTCGTTCGCGAAAATCCATCGTGGGGATACCTGCCGCCACGAGCTTCTGGACCGCCATGAACCGCAGCAGGACCTGGTCGGGAGCAGCAGCACGGGCGGGGCGAGGCGACGGCGCCGAGCCTGCTGACCCTGCGGTGTCAGCCGATGGCGGAATGGGCGTGGTACTCCTCGCCGGTGACCTGCTCGCCCCATTCGGTTTCGGGTACGTCCGCCTTGCCAGTGCCCTCCCACATGGCCAGGTGGGCCATGAAGTGGTCGGGGGCGGCGCCGTGCCAGTGCCACTCGCCGGGCGGGGTGTAGACGGTGTCGCCGGGGCGCATCACGATGATCTGGCCGCCGCGGGACTGCACCAGGCCGATGCCCTCGGTGACGTGGAGGGTCTGCCCGGTGGCGTGGCGGTGCCAGGCGGTACGGGAGCAGGGCGCGAAGCGCACGATGTTGACCCGTATCCGCGAGGGCTCGGTGCCGGCATGGACGACGTCGAACCAGACGTCACCGGTGAACCATTCGGCCGGGCCCTTGCTGGTAGGCCGTTTCTTCAGGACTTCCATACGTGGACTCCTTTCGGTGCGGTGGTAGAGGGGAGGCGGAGGTCAGCGCTCGATCATTTGCATCTGCTCCTCGTTGTGGTGCTCGCCGGCGGCCGAGGGCAGGTTGTTGAGCTTCGCGATCTGCTCGGCGGTCAGCTCGATACCGTCGGCGCCGGTGTTCTCCTCCACGCGGGCGACTCGCTTGGTGCCGGGGATCGGGGCGATGTGCTCGCCCTTGGTCAGCAGCCAGGCCAACGCGACCTGCGCCGGGGTGACGCCCGCCTCGGCGGCGATGGCCTGCACCTCGTCGGCGAGGGCCAGGTTGCGCTGGAAGTTCTCGCCAGTGAAGCGCGGGTTGGTCTTGCGCCAGTCGGTGTCGTCGAACTGCTCGGGAGAGCGGATCGTGCCGGTGAGGAAGCCGTGACCCAGCGGCGAGTACGGCACGAAGCCGATGCCCAGCTCGCGCAGCGCCGGCAGCACCCGCTCCTCTACATCGCGCGTCCACAGCGAGTACTCCGACTGCACGGCGGTGACCGGGTGAACGGCGTGGGCGCGGCGGATCGTCTCCGGCCCGGCCTCCGACAGGCCGATGTGGCGGACCTTGCCCTGCTGTACCAGCTCGGCCAGGGCGCCGACGGTCTCCTCGATCGGCGTGTTCGGGTCGACCCGGTGCTGGTAGTACAGGTCGATGTGGTCGGTGCCGAGCCGCTTGAGCGAGCCCTCGACGGCGGTGCGGATGTTGGCCGGGCTGCTGTCGAGCCGGCCCGGGCCCCCGCCCGAGTGCGAGACGAAGCCGAACTTCGTCGCCAGCACGACCTCGTCCCTGCGGCCTTTCAGCGCCCTGCCGACCAGCTCCTCGTTGACGTACGGGCCGTAGATCTCGGCGGTGTCGAGGAAAGCGACGCCCAGCTCCAGCGCCCGGTGGATGGTGCGGATCGACTCGGCGTCGTCGGTGCCCGCGCCGGTGTAGCCGAACGACATGCCCATCGTGCCGAGGCCGATGCGGGAGACGTCCAGATCTCTCAGCGTGGTGTGTTTCATGGTCACCTTTCCGGAACGAGTTTGATCGTCGCTGCTCGCGACTCGGGATTGACGACGCCGCCGATGATGTCGGCGCCGTAGCGGCGGTACTTGGTGCGGTAGACCTCGTCGATCTGATCGTGGACGGCCGAGTCGACGGGATCGGCGTCGGCGAAGGTGACGTCCGCCTCCATGCCGCCGGCCGAGATGCGGCCTCGGTGGCGGGTCTGGGTGCCGCGGTACCAGGCGCCGGAGCGGCCGTTCATGGAACGGACGTACAGGTCGTCGCCGACGCGGACGACCCACATCGTCACGGGCCGGCGCAGCGTGCCGTCGTCGCGGCGAGAGGCGAGGTCCAGTTCTTCGGCGTCGCCGATCGCGGTGAGTTCGTCGCTGGTCCAGGTGTCCATCGTGGACGTCTCCTTCGGTTCAGGGCTGGATGATGACCTTCAGCGCGGTGCGACCGGCAGGCCTGGTCCAGGTCCGTTACCGGCAAAGCGGCAATGCCGTCGCAACGGTTTGGCAGCAGAAATCGCAGGTGGCGTCGGGCGCCACACGAACGGCGCTACCACCACGTCAGCCGGCCTCAGGCCAGGACACGTCGGCACCGGCCTGCGTGACCACCCGACCCGAGACTCCTGGTCGAGCCGAGGTTTTCCCTGGTCACCTCCATCAAACGCGCGTTCTCGGCTACGCGGCAGGGCCTGTTGTTACAGGTAATGGCAGAACCCCCCAGCGGGGTTTACGGACTGTTGTGCGGGTCAGGCCTGGTCTGGGGCGGCCGCCTGCTGCGCCTCGGCGAGGTCCTGCGTGGCTGCCCAGCTGGCCAGCATCTTGAGTGCGTCGGCGGCGGGGCTGTCGGCGGCGGCGGTGTAGACGTTCAGGGTCAGGCCGGGCTCGGAGGGCAGTTCCATCGATTCGAAGTTCAGGTCGAGCTGGCCGACAACCGGGTGGCGCAGCCGTTTCTGGCCGCTGCGGTGGAACTGCACGTCCTGGGAGGCCCAGCGCTGCCGGAAGACCTCGCTCTGCGTCGAGAGCTCACCGACCAGCTCGATCAGCGCCCGGTCGTGCGGGTTACGGCCCGCTTCGAGTCGGAGCATGGCGGCGGCGTCGTTGGCGACCCGGTCCCAGTCGACGAAGAACTCGCGCGCGGCCGGGTCGAGGTAGAGGAACCGGGCGGTGTTCGCCGGGCGGCGGGGGTCGGCGAGGACAGGGGAGTAGAGAGCGCGGGCGAGGCGGTTCATGGCGAGGATGTCATGGCGGCCGTTGCGCACCCAGGCCGGTGCGTCGGTGATGGCGTCGAGCACCTGCTGGATCGCGGGCCGCACACTGGTCGGCGGCGTGCGGCGGCGTGGCCCCGAGCCGGCGGTCCGGGCCAGGGCAAACAGGTGGTCACGCTCGGCCTCGTCCAGCCGCAGGGCGCGGGCCAGGGCGTCCAGCACGCTGTCGGAGGCACCGGAGAGGTTCCCCCGCTCCATGCGGACGTAGTAGTCGATGGAGACGCCGGCGAGCATCGCGACCTCCTCCCGTCGCAGTCCCTTGACGCGACGGTTGCCGCCGTAGGCGGGTAGTCCTGCCTGCTCCGGCGTGATGCGCGCCCGCCGCGAGCTGAGAAACTCGCGGACCTCGGCGCGGTGGTCGATCTGGCCCATAACCCCAGGGTAAGCAAGGTGGCGGGAGTGAAGGAGGTAACGCCGGTACCCCGAACGACGGTCACTCCTTGGTCCGCGGAGATCGTCGTTGCCTTCATGCTCGGTCATTTCCACCGGGCTGCCGAGCATCCGCTCCGCGTCGCGACGGGCGCTCGCCTCGAAGCACTGGGCGCCGACATCCGGAATGGCGGGGTTCAACAGGTCTCCTTTGCGGGTGATGTCGTCGGCCGACCCGGGCCCTGTGGGAGCGCGCCGGAGTTCAGGCGCCCACGCTGTATCACCATTTCGGCAGCAAGCAGGGCCTGATCGACGCGGTGATCAACCACGGGTTCACCCAGTACGTCCAGCCGCCGCACCCCCGGGCGACCCCGTGGACGACATTCGTCAGGGCCGGGATCGGCACGTATGTTTCGGGCTGGACCACCCTGCCTTTTACGCGCTGCTCTACGGGCAGGTGGAGCCCGGCAAGCAGCCGACCACGCGCGGGCCGGTGCGGCGCTGACGCCAGATCGCTTAATCCCCCTGTACGGAGCAGATCGCCGATCCGATCACGGACGTGACCGCGTCCGGGTGCGAGACCAGGGTCAGGTGCGACCCGCCCGCGAACTTGGTGACCTTCGAGCGGGCCCGCTGTGCCATGGACAGCTGTGACGCCGGCGTGATGATCCGGTCGCCGGTGCTGACGAAGTACCAGGACGGGATCTTCTTCCACGCCGCGCCCCGTGACGGGGTCTGGAACGCGCTGGTCGAGGCGGCCCGCTGCGAGGCCCACAGGCGTACGGCGGTGTCCCGCGGCAGGTCCGAGGCGAACGAGCCGACGAAGACGTCCTGCTTGAGGTACAGGTCGCTCGCCCCCTGGGGCGCGTTCGAGTAGGACGCCTTGTCGTACAGGGAGTCCGGGTCACCGTTGAGCGCGGAGCCGGATCCGCTGAGCTGGGCGGTGGTCTCTCCCGTGTCTGGTACTGCCGCGTCGACGTACACCAGAGCCTTGACGTTCGGGGCGTTCGCGGCGGCGTTCGTGATGACCGAGCCGCCGTAGGAGTGCCCCACCAGGACGACCGGGCCGGAGACGGTCTTCAGGAAGTCCGCGACGGTGGCGGCGTCGTCGTCGAGGTTACGCAGCGGGTTCCCGATGGCGCGCGCGGTGTAACCGGCCCGGCGCAAGGCGTCCACCACTCCGTTCCAGCTCGAGGTGTCGGCCCATGCTCCGTGGACCAGGACGATCGTCGGTTTGGTCGTGCCCGATGGCGGACAGGGCAGCGGTCCGCTCGCCTGGGCCGTGGTCGGCTGCGTCGCGACCGCCACGGTCAGCGTGGTCAGGAATGCGATCGTCTTTCCGGTACGTGTATGTGTGCGTGTACGGCTCATCTTCTCTCCCCCCATGACCTGATCGTGCTGCTGAGGTGGTCGCCGGTGGCGGCGCCGCGCGCGCAATCGTCCAGGACGGCGGCGATGTCGTGGAGGAGGAGCCTGCCCGTGGAGTCGCCGAGGCAGGCGACAGCGAGGCTATGCCGGCATCGCACCGGCGATGTACCCCATCCCCATCGAGCCATGCGCCGCATCCCTGCCGGGCTGAATGAGCCGAACAGAAGGGGAATCACTTCATCTTGTTCCGCGTTGGTCAGCGCTTCCTCGCCAAGGGGATCGTCACCACGGGGCTGAAGTAGCAAAGATGGAGCACATGACCTTCTCTGACGACGACCACGTGCGTCCGCTCGGCGGTACCGGACTTCCTGTGAGCGCGATCAGCCTGGGCGCCGGGACGCTCGGCAACCCGGCCCAGCCCGATGGCTCCCCTGCGCCGGAGTCGGTGGACCTGGCGCGGATCCTGCTCTCGGCTCCGTACGCGGTCATCGACACCTCGAACAATTACGCCCAAGGCCGCAGCGAGGCCGCCCTCGGACAGGCCATCGCGGCGTACGGGCTGCCGGCGGGGCACAACATCGTCTCCAAGACCGACGCCGATCGCGAGACCGGACGCTTCGACCGGGATCGCGTCTGGCGGTCCTTCGAGGAGACCACGGCTCGGCTAGGCCTGGAAACGTTGCCCCTGCTGCACCTGCACGACCCCTACACGATCACCGTCGAGGAGGCCTTCGCCCCCGGCGGCGCGGTGCAGGGCATGATCGAGCTTCGCGAGCAACGGCTGGTCGGCGCCATCGGCATCGCCGCCGGCGAAATCCAGCTGATGACCCGGTACGTGACAAGTGGCGCGTTCGACGTCCTGCTCACCCACAACCGCTACACCCTGATCGACCGGCGCGCCGAAGAGTTGATGGCCGAGGCGGCAGCACGCGGCATGGGCATCTTCAACGCCGCCCCGTTCGGAGGCGGACTCCTTGCCGGCCGCGGCACCCGCTACGCCTACCGCGAGGCGTCGCCAGAGCTCTTGGCCTGGGTCGATCGCGCTCGCAAGCTGTGCCATGCGTGGTCGATCGACCTGGCCGCCGTGGCGTTGCACTTCTCGCTGCGCTGCCCGCTGATCCACTCCACCGTGGTCGGCGTGAGCCGGCCAGAACGGATCGCGCAACTCGAGGAGCTGCGCCTGACCGCAATTCCCGACGACTTCTGGCCTGCATTGGATGCACTGGGAACGCCGCCCTCCACCATCGACGACTGACAGCACGCCGAACCCTTGCCACCCGGCCTGTCGAAGTCCACGTTCTCGGTGATCTGCCAAGCCATCGGTCGATGAGTTCGAGCACCATGACAGCGCTGATCACCGTGTCTGGTGGCTACCGGGGGTCAACAGGATGACCCCCGGCGGGCCGGCGGGCTGCAGCGTGGGCGCCAGACCGCGGCGAGCACGTTTGGCTGGGCCGGTTTCCCCCAGGATCTTCCGCTAGGACTCGTGGGGCTTGTGGGCTAGGAAGAAGGCTTGTCGGCCTGAGCGGGGCTTCTCGCTCTCATCAGGCTCGCGGATCAGCTGAGCGTCCAGGACAAGTCCGGCTTTGCTCAGTAGCTCGGCGATGTGCTCAGGGGGCATCCAGTAGACATCGAGCGACAGCTTGTGGCCGTAGCCTTGGTCCAGGTGGCGACGCTGATCACCGACCTTGAACGCAATCAGCAGATGACCGCCCGGGGCCAGCACCCGATGAATCTCGGCGAATACCGTCGGCAACACCTCTGGCGGGGTGTGGACGGTTGAGTACCAGGCGACGGCACCACCAACAGCCTCGTCCGCCAGCTTCAAGGCGGTCATCGATCCCTCTTCGAACCGCAGATCCGGATGGTTTCGGCGTGCGACCGCGACCATCTCCGGCGACAGTCGATGCCGAAAGCGTTCACCCCGAGCGACTGCAGATGGGCAGTGACGCGGCCGGGTCCGCAGCCGAGGTCGGCGACCTCCCCGGCATCGGGCGCCTGCACGTATTCGGCGAACGCCGCCAGCATGGCACGATCAAGCGGCTTGGTATCGAGTTCGTCCCGGAGGAGCTCGGCGTAGTCGGCAGCGACGGTGTCGTAGGCCACTTGGGTGGCATGCAGGTAGGTGGACTCAGTCATGGGTATCCATTCAGGCCCGTCGTTGATCGTGCCGGGTTTGGGGTAGACGCGCCGGTTTCCGGATGAGTCGGGGTGTTGCGGGGCTGTGTTCGTAGTTTGAGAGGGTGTCCTCCACTGGTGACCCCGATGGCCTCAGCCGTGAGGAGTTGCTGGCCGCGTTAGCCGAGCGGGACGCGGTGATCGCGGCGCTGCTGGCCGAGATCGAGCAGCTGAAGCGG
>NZ_JBQQBR010000034.1:0-144542 GCF_052245935.1 Nonomuraea sp. 3N208
CCCACAGCGACCAGCCCAGCGCGGCGATGGTGCCGATCGAGATCAGCGTGTCCATCGTCGCCGCGCCGTGCCGCAGGTTCGTCCAGGCCGCCTTGTGGAACGGCCAGCCCGCATACACCACCACCGGTGCGGCCAGCACGAGCGACAACCACTGCCAGTTGGTGAACTGCAACGGCGGGATCATCGCCATCGCGATCACCGGCACGGCCAGCACCACGGAGGTGATCAGGCGTTGGCGAAGCGGCTGGAGCTCGTCCTCCGGTTCCTGCTCGGCTGCCTCCGCCTCC
The DNA here is from genome assembly GCF_052245935.1 of Nonomuraea sp. 3N208. Classification (NCBI taxonomy): domain Bacteria; kingdom Bacillati; phylum Actinomycetota; class Actinomycetes; order Streptosporangiales; family Streptosporangiaceae; genus Nonomuraea; species Nonomuraea sp. 3N208. The sequence continues at coordinate 288 of NZ_JBQQBR010000034.1, forward strand.
GTCTTTGGCGGTGCGGGCAGGGCGGCGGTGTAGCCGGCCTTCTCCACCTCGGCGATGAGCTGGTGCGGGTCGACCCCTTCGGGGAAGGTGACCTTCGCCTTCTCCGTGGCGTAGTTGACCGTCGCGGTCACACCGTCCATCTTGTTGAGCTTGCGTTCGATGCGGTTGGCGCACGAGGCGCAGGTCATGCCGCCGATCGAGAGCTCGACCGCGTTCTGCCGGTCATCGGTGACCGAGGACATCAGCGTTCTCCTTCCTCTCGCTCAGTGGCTGTGGTCGCCGTGCCCAGTGGATGTGGGTCTTGGGGTGGATGTGGGAGTGGGCGTCGGGACCGCCGGCCGGTCGCCCGCGCCGAGGGTGAAGTCGGCGGTGCGGACCTCGCCGTCGTGCTGGAAGTCGAGGAAGAGCCGGTAGTCGCCGACGCTGGGCACCTCGGCGTAGAAAACGATCTCGGGCCCAGGTTGGGTCGTGCCGTCGCCGGGCTCGCCGTCCGGGTGGACGTGCAGGTAGGCGAGGTCTCGGGCCCGCAGGGCCACCAGGTGGCCGTAGGCGCCGAGGTACGGCTGCAGGTCGGTGACCGGCTCGCCGTCCTTGCTCACCTTCAGGGTGAGCTTGCTCGACTGCCCTGGCGCCAGCTCGCCGTCGAGGGTGACTTCGTATCCGTCGACACTTGCCGTACGGCTGGTCTCGGGAAGTGCCCTGGGCTCATAGTCGCCGGCCACGAACAGGTCAGTGCCCAGGGTCAGAGCGCTGCCGCCGGTTGGGGCGAAATCGGCGAATGCGCGATACGTCCCCGCGGCCGGCAGGGTGAGCTTGACCGACCAGACGCCGTCGGACGTCATCTCGGGGTGGAGGTGCTGGAACGTGGTCAGGTCGCGGGAGACGACGATGAAGTGCAGCTTTTTGTCGTGCTCGACCTCGTAGTCGGTGACCGGCTTGCCGTTCGGACCGGTCACGGTGAAACGGAAGTCGGTGGGCTCATCCGGCTTGATCGCCGCGGTGAGCGGGGTGAGGGTGTAGCCGTTCTCGGACACTTGGAGCCCTCCGGGGGTATCGCTCTTCGCCTGGTCGGTGGCGTGCTCCCCGTGTCCCGCGCTCGCCGCCGGCGTCGCCATGGCCATCGTGGCGTGATCCTCTGCCGGGGGCGTCCCGACCGGTCCCACCACCTTGCCCACTCCTAAGGCCCCGCCGAAGACGACGGCCAGCCCCAGGACGTAGGAACCGAGCTTGGCCGCGGTGTTCACGGGTTCGCCACCTCATATCCGGCCTCCTCGACCGCGGCGACAATCTTCGCCGTGTCGATGGGGGCGTCGCTGTCCACGGTCAGCAGTCCGGTGTCCAGGTCCACCTTGACGTTGGTCACGCCGGCCACTTCGCTGACCTCTTCCTTGACCGAGCTGACGCAGTGGCCGCAGGTCATGCCCTTGACGGTGTAGGTGGCGGTGCTCATAGCGATCTCTCCTTCAATACGGGGTCAATGCGATCAGGAACGGACGAGTCTGGCGATGGCGTCGGAGGCTTCCTTGACCTTGGCGTCCGCCTCCGGACCGCCCTTCAGAGTGGCCTCCGCGACGCAGTGGGTCAGGTGCTCTTCGAGCAACGACAGGGAGAACGACCGCAGCGCGCTGGTGGCCGCCGACACCTGGGTCAGGATGTCGATGCAGTACTTGTCGTCGTCGACCATGCGCTGCAGGCCACGGATCTGCCCTTCTATGCGGCGCAGTCTCACCGCATGCTCCTGCTTGCTGCTGGTGTATCCGGCCATGTCAGTCCTCCCTCGGGTTCGTCACCCAGAACAACACTATACCCCCCTATGGTATTCCAGAAAAGCCCGGTGCGTTTTCAGGGCAGCTTGCCCGACGCCGCCGGCACCCGGAACGCAGCCATCCATCGCGAAACCCAGGAGTTCGACACCACCGCCGAAGGGTTCGCCCAGGCCATGGGCAAGCCCATCCAGGTCGACCAAATACGCATAGCCACCGTCGCGCACGACGAGCGTGCGCCGCATCGTCGTCGCGGAGGGCGTCTTCCTGGCCCTGGCAAGCTGCCTGGTGGCCGTCCTGCCCGGGCTCGGGCTCACCGCGGCGCTCGGTGCCGGGTTCGGCAACCTGTTCATGTCGGCGGCGCTGCCGTTCCGGATCTCCATGCTCGCCGTGGGCATCTGGGTCGCGCTCGTCATCGTCGGCGCCGCTCTGGCCACCGACGCCGCGGCGACCCGAGCCTCCCGCATCACCGTACGCGAAGCCCTCATCCATCTCTGACCAGAAGGGTCAAGCATGCGACCATCTCACTACGGGCGGATCGGCCTGCTCGCCGGGCTGATCGTCGTCACTCTCGTCACCCCCGCGCAGGCGGGGCAGCGTCCGGACATCGCAGCCGACTGGTTCGCCCAGCCCTGGGCCGCAGCGGGCCGGACCGGGGAACCGCCGTCGGCCGGGCGTGCCTGGGCCATCGCCTGGCTTGCGGCGCAACGGGCGCTCGGCCGGACCGGCCGACCACGGCCAGGAACTCGCCGGGATCGGTTCTCAGCGAGACGCGGCGCAGTGCGGTGAACGGGCCTTGCGGGGTGTCGTAGGTCTTGGTGACCTCGCGTACGGGTCAATCGACGAAACCGCAGTTCAGTGCGGTAGCCAACAGATCGGCGAAAGTGTTCAGATTCCGTAGGCGGCCTGCACGCCGGGCACGATGAGACGCATGTACATCTCGGCCATCTCCTGGGCGGTGTAGGGCACGTCATTGTCCAGCCACCACACCAGCAGGCCGAGCAGTGAGGTCAGCAAGAACTCCATGGTCACGTCCACCGGCACCGCGCCGTCCCGGTGCGGCAGGAACTCCGGTATCCGCCGCGCCATGACCTCCTTGATCCGGCGGCGCAGCCCGGCCCGCATCACCTCCGCGCCTCGCTTGCCGGCCAGCGCTTTGTACAGGTCGCGCTGACGGTCGGCGTGCTGGAACGCGGCCAGGACCGGGTTCGGCTCGGCACGGCTGGCGAAGTGGCGCTCCATGTGCTCCTCGAACGCCGCCGCCAGCTCTTCCAGGTTGCCGAGGAGCAGATCGTCCTTGTCGATGTAGTGCGCGCAGAAGGTCGAGCGGCCGACGTCCGCGGGGTCGATGATGTGCTGCACGGTGATCCGGTCGTAGCCCTTCTCCAGGATCAGCTCTACCAGGGCACGGCGGAGCAGTTGCCTGGTCCGCCGCACCCTGCGGTCCGTGGCGGCCCATCGGCATCGAGCCCTCCAGATTCCGGACACCGTATTCAGCACCATACGCAGTGTTCGTGAATCCGGCGTGCTCGCTGTCCGGCGGGCCCTAGGGAATGAGCGCGGCGATGAGCCCGTACTCGATGGCCGTAGCGGCGGTGGCTGCGGCCTGCGCAGCCACGACGGCGGCCAGCGCTACGGCGAACATGACGACGAACCTGATGGCAGAACGCATGTCGGCTCCCTTCAGATGCCAGTCAGCGGGTTCCACCATCTCTTCGGCGCGGGATGGGGCATGGATGCCCAGCACGCCACCGGCCTGTCTCCCCGAACCCCGATGCCGCGCGGCATCGGGGAACAGACGAAGGCCAGCGGGTTCGTCGGCGGGGAAGCCGAAGCCTCGCACTCATAGTTGATTCACCACCACACTCAGCGCCCATATGAGCACGATGGCGGCGAGCACATAGAACAGCGCCACCCCGGCACCCTTCACCCAAGGCTTCACCCGGCCATCGTGCAGCCGCGTGGACGGAGAGTACAAGGGTCGCAGAGATTCGAGACGGACACCGTCGTGCCCCTGTCGGGCGGGCATCGGGTGGCGGCCCATTACGGCGTCGCCAACACGGTAGCGAGCATCGGCGTCGCCGCAGGAAGACTGGCGGTGGGTCGGCTGCTCGAGCACGATCCGCCTACCGTTAACAGGTAGCGACCTTGGGCACGTCCGCACCGTATTTCGCAGGAGCACATGCGACGTACATGCAGGTCAGAGCTGCTCTCGGCGCATTCCGCAGCTCAACGCCCACCGTCCTCCGATTCTGGCCCGGGTGAAGCCGTCCGAAGCGCCCCGCACATCTTCAGCAGGCGACTTAGGACGGCTGCGGTGAAGATCCTGGCCTGCTGCCACCAGCCACCCCTGCCACTGCGCCGCTGCGTGTGCTGCGGGTGTCGGGCCTGGCACGGCACGAGTGAGCGGCGTCAGGGCCTGGCCTGAACCGGCACGACGCCTGTCGTGAGCATTCCTCCGCGGTTGAGCAGGCCGACGGCCAGAGCACAAAGCGAGCCGACGACGGCCAGCACGATCCATACTCCGGCGCTCCCGATCAGGGCACCCACCAGCAGGTTGCCCCCGGCGATACCGATCCCCGCGACGGTGTTGTACAGGCCGTAGTGAGTGGCGACCAGTCGCTCGCCCGAGAGCCTGACGACGGCATCCATCTCGAACGGGTACGTCAGTGCGCTGCCCACCGCGAGCAGCGCGGTGCAGGTGATGACCGCCACCGTTCGTACTTCAGCCGGGGCAGGGGTGAGGCCGTACAGAGCCATGGGCACGAAGGCGAGCCCCATCAGCGCGACCCCGCGTACCATGGCCTGCGGTCCGCTCCAGCGGCGGCGCGCCCAGTCGGTGATTCTGAGCTGCCCGGCGATGGCCACCAGCGCGGACACCGCGAACAGCAGGCCGATGGCCTCCGTCTGGCCGACTTCCAGCGGCAGGGCCAGGTACAGCTGGAACGACAGCACGTACGAACCGGCCATGGCGAGCGAGAAGAGCAGGAACGGCCGATTGCCCGCGACGGCGCGCCAGTCGGCCAGCACGCTCGTGCGTGCTTGAGTCCCGGACCGGCATGGTGGTAGGGCGAGCAGTTGGAGAATGGTGAGCAGCGCGAAGACGGCGGCGGCGGCCACACACACGATCCGGAAGTTCACCGTGATCAGAGCCAGCCCGATCAGTGGACCGGCCAGGATGCCCGCCTGGTAGAAGACGTTGAACAGCGCGAACGCCTCCACGCGCCGCGCACCCGCGTCCTGTGCCAGGTAGGCGCGTACGGCGGGGTTGAACAGGGCGCCGGCGAAACCGGTCATCATGGAGGCCGCCACCAAGGCCGGCACCGCGTCGACGAATCCGAGCAAGGCGAACCCCGCTGTTCGCAGCAGGCAGCCCGCGATGATGACCGGCCTATAACCGAGCCGGTCAGCCAGCGTGCCACCGAGCAGGAACAACCCTTGCTGGCTCAGGTTGCGCGCCCCCAGCACCAGCCCGACCGTCCAGCCCGCCAGACCCAGCCCGGCGGACAGATGGCCGGCGAGGTAGGGCATGAGCATGTAGAAGCCGACGTTGATCGCGAGCTGGTTGACCATCAGCAGCCGGACGCTGCGCTCGAAGGAAACGAATCGCCGCCCCATCAGCGCATCACCATCCGGGTCCAGCGTGTGGCCTCGGCTTCATCTGGGTGTTTGATTTGGTCCGGCTCATCGGCCGGCGGCCTGCCGAGCAGGTCGTGCTCGGCGCAGTAAGTATCGTCGTAGACAGTGGTGTAGTAACGAGCGGGGCCATCAGGGAAAACCGCTGCGATCCGGCAGCCCGGCGGGTTGGTCCTCGCCACCCAGGCGGCGACGACGGTGACCGCGCCGACGCTCCAGCCGCCGGTGGTGTAGTGGGTGGCCGCCAGAATGCGGCAGGCCCACACCGCTTCGTGCGGTGCAACCCAGTGCACCTCGTCGAACGCGTCGTGGGCCACATTGCGCGGGTGGATGCTGCTGCCCAGCCCGCGCATCAGCCGCGGCCTGGCGGGCTGGCCGAAGATGGTCGATCCGGTGGCGTCCACGCCGACCAAGCGCAGCGCCGGATTGTGCTCACGCAACGCCTTGGCGACTCCGGCCGAGTGACCACCGGTTCCCACGCTGCACACCAGGATGTCGATCCGGCCGAGCTGGTCGGTGAGTTCGCGTGCCAGGCCGGCGTAGGCGGCCACGTTGTCGGGGTTGTCGTACTGCTGCGGACAGTACGCGCCGGGATGCCGGGCGAGCAGCTGAGCCACCCGGTCCAGGCGTGCTTGCTGCCAACCGCCCACCGGGTGCGGATGCTCGATGGTTTCGACGCGGGCGCCATAGGACGCCAGCAGCCGGTGCACGATCGTCTCCATGCCCGGGTCGGTGACGACCGTGACGGGGTGGCCGTAGACGATGCCGGCCAGTGCGAGCCCCAGCCCGAAGGTGCCGGACGTGGACTCGACGATCATCGCGCCCGGCGCGAGCTCTCCCCGATGGCGGGCTTGTTCGATGATGTGCAGGGCGGGCCGGTCCTTCAACCCGCCTGGGTTGGCTCCCTCGATTTTGGCCCAGAAGCCGCGTCCGGCCGGGGCGAAGGGCTCCCCGATCCAGCACACAGGGGTGTCGCCGACCAGCTGGGCCAGGGCGACCATAGGTATGGAAACTGACGAGATCGATGACATGGCGAAGACGCGCTCTCTCCCGCGGGCGGGCGCGGGACGCTACCGACTGAGGACAGACCCGGGGCAGGCGTGTCCTCAGGGTCGATAGACCTCGAGCGTGTGATTCCGGACGGCTCGCTCGCGGTGGCCGCATTTCGGGACGTGCTCGGGCGGTCTCACATGAGGCTCGGTCGCCGGCGGAAGAACGGCGGTGGGCAGGGCCACGAGCAGCGGCATCGCCTTGAGGAAGGCGACCTTTGCGACGGGAAGCAGGAAGGTGCCCCCATGTGCGTGGTCGGCGAGGTGATCGTGGTCGTGTCCGTGTTCGTAGACGAGCGACCCCACCGGCGCGAAGAGCACTTCATCCGCGGCTCTGGCGTGCGCCCACATGTGGGCGACCACCAGCAAGCCAAGCAGCACAGAAGGCCACGCCAGCCAGCGTGGCCAACCCCCCGCTCTTCCCCGTACGTACATGACTGATTACAGATGGTAACACTGGGCCATAAGGGGCATCATGCCCGAACACATCCACGTACGGTCTCAGCAGGCGTGGCCTGCTGACCAGGGGCACTGTGCTGGCGGCGAGTGCGGTCACCGCCGCCGGCGGCGCAGCGGTCGACCGTTCCGCCCACCAGTTCGACCGGTGCTGGCATCGACGACCGCCTCAACCGTCGATGGAACGGCCGTCGAGCCGTTCCACGGCCCGCACCAGGCGGGCATCGCCACCCCGCCTTTCAAGAGGTTCACCATGACATACCGACCCCATGGCTGGCAGCCGTGCGGACGCGCCGCAGGCGTCGGCCAGATGCACACTGGTGCCGTTGGCCGCGCAGGCCCGGGCGCACGACAGCAGACGCCTCTCCTCATTTCCTGTCGGTGTGCCCAGGTAGCCTGCACCGGTGTTCATGGGCAAGTGGCAGCAAGAGTCAATCCCGACGGCCGCCAAGACACTGCTGTGGATCCGGGTGCTCAACCAGCTCGGCTCCTACGCCCTGGCCTTTCTCGCGGTGCTCACCGGTCCCGAGCTGGCGCCCGCCGCTCTGGCGAGTTTCGGGATCGCGGCACTCGTCTCGCGCTGGATCGGAGCATTCCTGCTGGACCGGCTGCCACCGCGGACCGTGCTGGCCCTCGGGCTCGGGCTGACCGGGCTGTCGCTGCTGATCCTCGCCGCGGCCCGCGCCCCGGCCCACGTGCTGGGTGCGGTCGTCCTGGTGGGCCTGGCTTTCGAGCTGTATGAGCCCGCCACCCAGGAACTCCTCGCCCGCCTCGCCACGGGAGCGCGGCGACAGCACGTGTACGCGATGCTCGGCGTCTGCTTGTCCGTCGCCGGAGCGCTGGCTGGCCTGCTCGCCGCGGTCCTGCTGCCCTTGGGCGCGCATTGGCTGGTGATCACGGATGCGGCCACGTGCCTGGCGGCGGCCGGGATCGCGCTGCGCTTCCTCCCCCGAGGAGAAGAACGGGCCGCCGTGCCGAGACAGCGCTGGCGTCCTCCCCTGCCCTTGCTGCGGCTGACGCTGGCCAGCACTGTGTTCGCGATCGGCTATCTGGCCGTGATGATGTTTCTTCCCTTGGCTCTGCTCGAACGCGGTGCCCCCGCCTGGGCACCCGGACTGACGCTCGCCGGTGCGGCCCTGCTCGGTCCGCTCGCGCTCTGGGCGGCCGCGCGGCACCTGGCCAACCGCGGGCACGGGATCGTGCTCGGCGCTGGCACCGCACTTCTCGGCCTGCTCGCCCTTGCCATGGCGCTCACCGACCACGTATGGCCGACGGTCGTGGCCTATCTCGCGTTCACGGCCGCCAACGGATTGCTGCTCGGACGCTGGCAGGCTCTCGTGGCCGATGCCGCCCCCGAGCCCGAACGGCCACGCTGGTTCGCCTTCCAAGGCTCGTCCTGGGGCATCGCCCAGCCCGTGGTTCCAGGTTTGGTTGCCCTGCTCAGCTCGTTCGCGGGGGCGACAGGTCCGGGTGCATTCTGGACAGCCGCCTTTGCGTTCCTCACAGTGCCCTTTGTCCTCAGCCACTCCTGAGCCAACACCGCCCGCACGCCACGATGGCCAGGAGTTGGGCGCGGACCAGGAGCGGTATCTTGGCGGGCGCGGTCAGCCGGTCGATACGAGCGTCGATGTCCATCTCGGCCGCAGCGCTGGTCCTGATGCACTTGCTCGGAGCCGGCCTGCTATGGATCGCGACCCTGCGCGTCGTCTTCTCGCTTCCCTCACGCGTCTGAATCCGTCACGGAAGTAGCACCGTGCCCATGCCCAGCAAGGCACAGATGCCCAGAATGCGCAGCATCGGCCACTTAAGAACGAACGTCATGACCAGCGCAAGCACGATGATCACCAGGGCGATCGGGCTCACCGTGCCGACTTCGGGAAGCTGGACCTCGAACGGTCCCCAGTCCCAGGTGAAGGTCCTGGCGAAAAGTGTGTGCTCGGCGAAGTAGAGGGCCAGGTTGGCGATGACCCCGACGACGGAGGCGGTGATGCCGGTGAGCGCGGCGCTGATCGCCGAGTTGTGGCGCAGCCGTTCCACGTACGGGGCACCGAGGAAGATGAAAAGGAAGCAGGGCACGAAGGTCACCCACGTCGTCAGCAGTGCTCCCAGCACCGCGCCGGCCCACGGAGTGAGAACCCCCGGATCGCGGTAGGCCCCCAGGAACGCGACGAACTGCACGACCATGATGAGGGGGCCGGGGGTGGTCTCGGCCAGGGCCAGGCCGCGGACCATCTCCCCCGGCGTCAGCCAGGCGTACGTCTCGACCGCCCGCTGGGCGACGAACGCCAGCACGGCATAGGCACCGCCGAAGGTGACCAGCGCGGTGCCGGAAAAGAACAGGCCCTGGGTAGTGAAGACGCTGTCCGTGCCCAGGAACAAGGCGACGGCGGCCACCGGCAGCCACCACGCGGCCAGCCCGACGGCGAGGATCTTCCCCGCAGAACGCCAACTCGGCTGGGCGTGGTGGAGCGCGTCATCAGAGATCAGCGGAGCGGGCCCGCCATCGCCACCATGCCCGTTTCCGCTCTTGACGATGTGCGGAGCCAGCCTGTGCACGGTCCAGCCGATGAGCGCGGCAACGGCGATGACGACGGGAAACGGCACGCCGAACAGCGCGAGCGCGGCGAAGGCGGCCACCGCGACGGCCACGAACACCGGATGGGTCAGGGACCTCTTGGCGACCCGGATGACGGCCTGGGCGACGATGGCCAGAACCGCCGGGGCGATCCCGGCGAACAGCGCGGTCACCACCGTGGTGTCCTGCCACAGGATGTAGACCGCCGACAGGACCAGCAACGCCAGCATGCCCGGCAGGACGAACAGCGCGCCCGCCACCAACCCGCCCCGAGTGCCGTTGAGCAGCCAGCCGACGTAGATCGCCAACTGCTGCGCCTCGGGCCCAGGCAGGAGCATGCAATAGTTCAACGCGTGATTGAAGCGCTGCTGGCCGATCCACCGCTTCTCCTCCACGAGAGTGCGCTGCATGACCGCGATCTGCCCGGCCGGGCCGCCGAACGTCTGCAAGGAGATCAGAAACCAGGCGCGCACGGCCTCGCGAAACGGGATCACATCTTGACGTACATCAGTGTTCATGGGGACCTCTGTTCAGCGGGCAGTCGGACGGACCGGAAGATCCGCCACAAGGTCAGGTCGTAGCCGGTCTTGGCGACCCCGGCGATCAGGAACGGGAGCGCCAGGCCGAGCGGGAGCAGCAGCCCAGCCAGTGCTGGTCCGGCGGGACGCGTGAGATAACGGGCGGTGTTGGTGACGGCGGCCGCCGCGGTCTGCTCCTCCGCCGGAACCAGGGCCATCACGTACGCCTGCCGGGTCGGCACGTCCATCTGCGACAGGCAAGCCCGCGCCATCAGCAACACAATGGCCCAAGGCAGAGCGGGCGCGAACGGGACGGCGGCCAGCAACAGGTTCGACGGCAGATGCGTGAACACCATCGTCCGCAGCAGCCCGATCCGCCCCGCCACCACCGGCGCCGCCAGCAGGGAGGCGGTCTGCAGCACCCCCAGTGCGGCGAAGGTGATCCCGATCGTCTGGGTAGTGGCGCCGTAGCGGACGCTCAGCCAGTAGCCGATGTAGGCCTGCACCACGAATCCCCCGGCGAGGCTGTCCACCGCGAACAGCGCGGCCAGCCGAGCCACCGGACCACGCGAACGAGCGAGCATCCGAGGACGCGGCAGGCCCGGCACCGCCGCCGGCGCCTCGACAGCAGCAGGCAGGCGAGCGGCCAGCACCACGCCAGCAGCCCCAGCCGCGATCAGGACGCCACCGAGCAGCCGCCGGTCCGCCGGCAGAGCACCAAGCAGCGCACCCACTGTCCCGGCGACCGCCGCGACCGCGTTGTACACCCCGAATCCCCGCACCAGCTCGCGCTGCGGACGGCCCGTACTGGCCATCATGACCTGCTCCAGCGTGGTGAACGGCCCCGACTCGATCACCTCGACCGACAACACCCCCGTCATGGCCACCACAGCCAGCAGCCACAACGGCGCCCCGAACGCGAAGGCCATCCCGCAGCAGGCCAGCGCACCATACAGAGCCGCATAAGCCCGGCGACGGCCAACGCGATCACCCCACCGCGCCAAGGCGAGGCTTGAGGCGAGCGTGCCGACCAGGACGGCCGCCAGCATCAGCCCCACGTCGGCCGACGACAGTCCCTCCATCCGCAAGATCGCGCCCAACTGGACCGCCGCGACGCCATACCCCAGCCCGCGGAGTGCTTGCGCGGCCAGTAGGACGGGCACAGCGCCTGCGGCATCCCGTATCACGCCGGCTCTCGCCCCAGCAGCAGCGCGCGCCGGTGGAACTCGTACAGCCCGTCGAACACCGGCGCGGTGATCTCCAGCACGCGGGCGTCGTCGCAGGTCATCGACAACCCACGCAGGACCACGTCCAGCCCGCGCGCCTCGGGCGCGTCGAACCGCTCATCGTCGATGTCGGCCTCGTGCACGATCTCGGCCAGCTTCCACAACACCGGATCGTGGAGCTCGTACCGGCGGAGGATCGTCTCGAAGCTGCAGTCATCGCCGTGGTGGGACAGCTCTACCCCACGCATGTCGAACGCGGTCGCATCGGCGGGCACCAGCGCCGGGTCGTCGACGAACACGAACTCGGGCTCGGTGTCGATGTGGCGGCGGATCAGCCAGGCGCACGCCGCCCGATCGATGTGCACTCCAGCACGCGTGACCCACTTCATCCGGCCCCCTCCCCCACAATCGCCTGAGCCAAAGCACGGACGGCCCGCTGTGCGGCCTCCCGCTCGGCGGGCGGGAAATAGTCGCGACGCCCGATCCTGTGCAGCTCGGCCTGCAGCCGTTTGACCGCCCGGCTGCGCTCTCCGGGTCGCGCCCGCACCGCCGCCTCGGCTTGCTCGATGACGGCCCGGTACTCGGCCGCCCGAGCCCGCCGCATCTCCGCGGCGATGGCCTTCTCCTGCGCCACGTTGCCGGCCGCGGCCAGCCAGATGGTCGAGCTGCCGCCCACCTCACCGATCTCCTCGGCGATCCACTCCAACTGCTCGCGCGTACGAGCGTCGGCAGGCAGCGCCACCAGCCCGTCGCCCAGCCGCGCCACGCCGAGCCGGTCCAGCTTGCGCCAGATCGTGATCCGCAACGTCGACGGCTGGCGCGGGACGCGGTACGCCAGCAGCACCCACTGCCCTGCCGTGCCCGCCACGGGATCCATGCGAACCTCCTTGCCGCAACCATTATTACTGTAACCACGGTTGCAGCAATGAGTCCAGTCGGGGCGTCAGCGGCGAGCGCCGAGATCCAGAAGGGCAGCGGCGCGTTCATGAACAGGTTGCCCAGCCCGGCGCCCTCGAGTCGATCCTGCGCGCCTGGCACAGCCGCTACGTGAGCGCCCACCAGCAGATTCACGCCATCCTGAGGGACGTGGTCCTAGCTTTCGGTTCGAAGTGTGGTTCCGACGACCACCACAGGGATTCTCCTCGTACTGACTGCAGCGCTCGCCGCATCCTTATCCCTGCCTCAGAGGAAGGCGGTGACGCCCTCGTAGTCGCCTCGGGGTGCTCGGCCTATCGTCTCGTATTCGAGGAGCAGCAGGCCGGTCGGCGTCGCCTCATGATGGACCAAGCGGAGACCGGACGTGGTTCCCGAACCGCCCAGCAGGCGGCGGCCGGCTCGGAGCACTGTGGGCGCGACCACGAGGCGAAGCGTGTCGATCAGGCCCGCTGCCAGGAGCGTGTCCGCCAGTCGGGCGCTGCCGTGGATCTGGAGTTCCCGTCCCGATCGCGCCTTGAGTTCGGTGACCGCCTGGATCGGGTCGCCTCCGAGCATGGTCGTGGGATGCCAGGTTCCCTCGGTGAGGGTGTTCGACACGACGTACTTCGGCAGGGTGTTCATCCGTTCGGCAAACGGATCGGCCGGGTCGGTGATCTTCGGCCAGTCACGCGCGAACGCCTCATAAGTGCGCCGGCCGAGCAGCAGGCCGTCGGCGCGGTCGAGCCAGCCGGAGGCTCGCTGGACGAACGTCCCGTCTATGTGGGGCACGAGCCAGCCGCCGAGGGCGAAGCCGTCGCTGGTGTCCTCGTCCGAAGAGCCAGGTCCCTGGCTGACCCCGTCCAGCGTGACGAACTCGGTGAGAGTGATCCTCATCGCGGGACCGTGCTCTCAGCGAAGGCGGCCAACTGGCCGGCGACCGTGCCCCAGCCCTCGGCGAAGCCGAGCTTCTCGTGGTGGGCACGGGATTCCGGGTCGCCGTGCCGTACGAGAATCCGGTAGTCCGTGCCGTCCGGGTGATCGTTCAGCGTGATCGTGGCGGTCATCGCAACCGGGGCGGGGTTCGCGGGACGCCACGTGCTGTCGATCGCATTGGTGAACACGATCCGCTCGAGTTCGTCGATGGCAAGGAAGCACGCGTCCAGATGCAGGACGAACTCGGCCCCGCCGTCACTCAGGCGCGTCACGAACGCTCCCCCGGGTCGCAGGTCCAGACGGTCTACCCGGCAGCGGGACGGAGCCGGGATCCACCACTGCTCGAGCCGGGACGGGTCGGTCCAAGCCCGCCACACGGTCGCGCGCGGGGCGCGGATGATCCGCTCCACGCCGAGGTCGAGGTCGGGGTTCACTGCGTGTTCTCCTTCGGGTCGGTGACGAACCGCTCCAGGCGGTCGGTGCGCTCCTCCCAGATGCGGCGCTGCTCCGCCAGCCAGTCGTCGATGAGGGCGAGCCGCTCACGGTTGAGCACGCACGTGCGCACCCGGCCGGACTTGACCGTGCGGATGAGCCCGTTCGATTCGAGCGTCCGCACGTGCTTCATGAACGACGGGAGGGTCATCGGGAACTCGCGGGCGAGGTCGCCGACGCTCGTGGGCCCGTGACCCAGGCGCCGGACGACGGCGCGCCGAGTCGGGTCGGCGAGGGCGACGAACACGCCGTCCAGTTGCGCCGAATACTGTGCCATGAGGCTAAGTATTACGACCGGCTGTAGTTAGCGCAAGGGCTAAGTCTTAGCCGCTGAGCCGGATGATCCCCCGCGTGGCCGCCACGGTCACGGCGGCGGTGCGGTCATCGACACCGAGCTTGGCGAAGATGTGCAGCAGGTGAGTCTTGACCGTGGCCTCGCTGATGCACAGGTGGGCGGCGATGGCCTTGTTGCTCATTCCCTGGGCGACCGCGCCGAGGACCTCGATCTCCCGGCCGCTGAGGGCGCCGGGCGTTTCGGCACGCGCCCACGACAACACCCGACTCGCTATCGCGGGCGAGAGGGCGCTCTCCCCTCGGGCCGCCGCCCTGATGGCGTCGAACAGCTGCTCACGGCGGGTGTCCTTGAGCAGGTAGCCAATGGCTCCCGCGTCGATGGCACGTGAGATGTCGCCGTCGGTGTCATAAGTGGTCAAGACGATCACCCTGGCACCGGGGTCGTGGCGGCGGATCCGGCTGATCGCCGTCGCGCCGTCGACCTCGGGCATCTGCAGGTCCATCAGGGTGACGTCGGGCCGCAGATCGCGCGCCAGCCGTACGGCGTCTGTGCCTGAGACCGCCTCGCCGACCACCTCCAGATCGTCCTGAGTGCCGAGCATCGCCCGGATGCCGTCGCGGACCACCGGGTGATCGTCGGCGATCAGGACGCGGACGATCATCGCGCCACCGCCGGGAGGCTGGCCACGACCGTGGTGCCCTCCCCCGATGTGCTCTCCACGAGTAACGTGCCGCCGAGCTGCTCCATCCGCTCAAGCATGATCAACAGGCCGTGGCCGGAGCCGGCTCGCTCGGGATCGAAGCCGTCGCCGTCGTCGTGAACATCCAGCACGACCAAGTCCTCCATGTACGACAGGGTCAGCGTAACCTGCTCGGCGCGGGCATGGCGGCGGACGTTGGCGACCGCCTCCTGTGCCACGCGCAGCAGCTCCACCTGGACGTGCGCGTCCAGGGGCCGCAGCGTCCCGGTGATCACGGTGTGCGCCTCGATGCCGGTCTCGTCGGCCAGGCGGCCGGACAGCCGCCGCAGGGCCTCCGGCAGGCCGCCCTCGTCGAGCTCGCCGGGTCGCAGCGCCCGCACCACCCGGCGGCTTTCCGCAAGGTTCTCCCTGGCCGCCCGTAACGCCTGGGTCAGGTGCTTGTTGTCCGGCAACGTCTCCTGCGCCGCCTCCAGCAGCATCACCACGCTGGCGAACCCCTGGGTCAGGCTGTCGTGGATGTCGCGGGCCAACCGCTGCCGCTCGGCTGCCACGCCCGCCTGCCGCTCGGCCGCCGCCCGCGCCTCCTGCGCGGCCTGCAGCTGGTCGATGAGCCGCTGGCGCTCGGCGCTCTGCCGGGCCACCGAATAGAAGTACCCGACCGCGGTGGCCGCGCTGATCGCGATCAGCGCGGTGATGGCGATCTCGGTCCAGGTGATCGACCCACTCTCGTGGTAGCGATGCCACAACCAGCCTCCGGCGCACGACACCACCGCGACCAGCCCGACGCGCACGGCGTCCATGCAGTACGGCACGAGCACGCTCAGGCAGACCACCAGGAAGGAGGAGTCGACGGCGAACAACCCCAGCCAGAGCAACCCCCCGCCGACCACATAAGGCAGGGGCACATCGCCCGAGGGCGGCGTCCGCAGCACGAACCACGCCGCGTACCACACGGCCAGGCCGCCCACCAATAGGACCGGGAGGACCTGACCCACCTCCATCAGAGGTCCGGCCGAGGTCAGCACCAGCCAGGAGCCGAAGAAGGCGTGCTGCCACCGGCGCCGCGACCGCTCCCAGGACTCCACGGCACCGACGATAATCAGCCATCCGTCGGCTCGGCATCAACCAGTCGACTGACCTTGCGATCGGTGTCCTGCTCGATGTGCGCGCAGCTGTACTGGAACCAGACTCGACGGCGTGACAGTCATCCCCAGCCCGTCCCAAGCCGTCTGGCACCTCGGCCCGCTCCCTATTCGCGCTTACTCCCTGCTGATGGTGCTCGCCATCGCCGTCGGCATCTGGGTGACCCAGCGCCGCTGGTCCGCCCGCGGCGGCGAGCACGGCGCGGTCGGGGACATCGCCACCTGGGCCGTGCCGTTCGGCATAGTCGGCGCCCGGCTCTACCACGTGGCGACCGATTGGCAGCAGTACTTCGGTCCCGGCAAGGACCCCCTGCGTGCCTTCGCGATCTGGGAGGGCGGAATCAGCATCTGGGGCGCCGTCGCCGGTGGCGCGGTGGGCGCATGGCTGGCCTGCCGCCGGCGCGGCATCGCGCTGCGCGACTTCGCCGACGCCGCCGCACCCGGGATCGCGCTCGGGCAGGCGATCGCCCGCTGGGGCAACTGGTTCAACCAGGAGCTGTACGGCAGGCCGACCACACTGCCTTGGGCGCTGGAGATCGACCCCACTCACCGGCCGCCGGGCATGAAATCCACGGCCACCTACCATCCGGCCTTCCTCTACGAGTCGCTGTGGAACCTGGGCGTGGCCGGCTTCGTCGTCTGGGCCGAGCGGCGCTTCCAGCTCGAGCGTGGCCGGACGTTCGCGCTGTACGTCGCGGCCTACACTGCCGGTCGCGCCTGGATTGAGTGGCTGCGCATCGATCCCGCCCCCCACATCCTCGGGCTGCGCTTCAACGTCTGGACCGCGCTGCTGGTCTTCGCGGCGGCGGCGGCCTACCTGACGGCCACTCGCAAGGTGCGCAACCCCCTGATCCCGAGCCTGTAGGACGAGGTCGAACCGGACGCTGTCGAGGACGGCCCGCCGCCGCGCCAGCGTCCACACAAAGGCAGAGTACGGCCCGATCCATCGTCGTTGTCACTCAGTTGGTCACCCACCGGCAGAAGCGTTCCGACCGCTCAGCCCCGGCCCGCCGTTTGGCGCGCGGCCGTGAGCGCCTCTGCCACAGTCTCCGCGTACGTCTTGGCCAGGCACGAGCCCTACCCCGCGCGGTCGCGCGTGTGGGAGACAGGCAGACTCGCCAGCCCGGACGTCAGCAAGCCTTGGGCGCCATCGACGTTCTCGCTCATCAGGCCGGAGGGGGCTCTCGCATGTGGTGATCATATGGAGGCTTTGTGGAGTCCGCCGCAATCGTTGACCGTGAGGCGATCGCACCAGGAGAGCCGGGCTCACGAAATGGGGACAGCAGCTCCGTGTTTGTCAATCTCAAGCGAAGACTGGCGTCCTCAGCGCGACCGCGGCGACCTTGGGCGTGGCCTCCCCCGCCTCCGCGTCCCAAGGGGACCCTCTGCCTACACCGTCTATCGGACCGGAAACCGCCGATCGGTGTGCGCAGACGGCCGGGTTTGGGCGGTGTCGAGCGCTTTGATG
This sequence comes from Nonomuraea sp. 3N208, assembly GCF_052245935.1. Taxonomy (NCBI): domain Bacteria; kingdom Bacillati; phylum Actinomycetota; class Actinomycetes; order Streptosporangiales; family Streptosporangiaceae; genus Nonomuraea; species Nonomuraea sp. 3N208. The sequence goes on from NZ_JBQQBR010000034.1 coordinate 17,456, forward strand.
CTCTTAGCTGCTCGCGCATCATCGTCCAAATGCGGCTTCTGGTCACCACACCACCCATATGCCTCGCTGCGGAAAGGCCGGGGCGAGAGTCGAATGGAGGAACCTGTGGTCAGAATGAGCCTGCGCTATGCCAGGTACGCACTCAGCACCCTGACGACCGCACTGTTCCAGCTGCCCTGCAGCTAATGGAACACGGTCGGCCGGTCGCACAGACCGGCCGACCGGCCGGTTTGTGCCGTCGGATGAATTGAGGCCCCATGCTTGCCACAGCCGCTCGACAGCTTCGCTATGTCGCCACCGTGCTCCGCGGGGGCCGATTCGACGTGGACGCACTACGGAAAATGGTGACGGACCTCCGCCAAACGCTTGACGAATTCGGCGAGCCGGGTGACGGTGCCAATGAGCTGCTGCCCGGCAGCGGTGTCGACGACCCGGAGATCCGCCGATCGATGGCGGACCGACGCCTGCGCCAGGCGATCCGCCAGGCTGCCGAGCACACTGCCTACTATCGGCTCTGGTTCAAGGAGCACGGCGTCGATTCGAGTCGAATCGGTCTCGATCAACTACATCAGGTCGCATCCACGCCCAAGTCGGCCTTACGCGGCGCCGGTCCCGCGTTCGTGTCCGACCAGAGCGAACCGGTCCTGATGGCACAGACCACCGGCACCACCGGGACGCCGACCGTCGTCTGGTTTTCGCGCTACGAGCTGGAACTCTCGGCGGTGCTGTCAGCGATCTCCTACCTGATGGTCGGTGGCGTGCGAGAACACCACGTCAGCATGTCGTGTGTCAGCTCGCGAGCAACGGTGGGCCTGATCTCCGTACAGCGGGCGCTGGGCCTCGTCGGCGCCGGTTTCGTCGCACAAGGACTGGTCGACCCGGGCATCGCGTTGGACCGGCTGGCCACGCCGCTGCACCTACCCGGCAAGGCACCACACATCACCGACCTGTACACCGTCCCCTCATACCTGGGGGCGCTCGTGCAGCGGGCCGAGCAGGACGGCTGGCAGGCCAGAGACTTCGGGCTGCGCCAGATACTGACCGGAGCGGAGATCCTGACCGACGCGCTCCGCGACCGCGTACGCGAGGTGTTCGACGTACCGGTCTCCGACGTGTACGGAATGACGGAGCTGGTGCCGACCACGGGACTCGTGTGTACCCAGCAGCACCTTCATCTGGCATCCGAGCAGGCCCACTTCGAGGTACTCGACCTGAACGCGGACACCCCGGCAGCGGTGGGTGAGATCGGCGAGCTCGTGGCGACGCCGTACGCTCCTTACCGCGACACGACACTGCTCGTCCGATACCGAACAGGCGATCTCGTCCGCCGGCTCGCGGACGAACCCTATGGCTGCGAACTGGCCCAGCTGCCCGCCACCTCCCCGATCGTCGGGCGGGCCAAACACTTCACCGGAGGTCCGACCGCCCGCGACGTCCTGGAGGTGCTGCAGGGAGTGAGGGAGGTCCCGCTGCCGACCCGGTACGCGCTGGCCGGCGATCCGCTCAAGCCCGATCTTCACGTCGTCGCACCACGCGGCGGCGGTCTGCTCGGCCGGATCGAGGAACTGGCGACGGCTCGTGCGCTCCAGGTCGCCGACATTGTGCTCGTCGAAGAGGCCCGAGATCTTCCCGAGCCGTGCCGAGTACGCGCGGACCTGTATGAGCACAGCTTCGAGACGTCGCGTTCATAGCGGCGATCACCTCACTCGGCGGCCCGGAGATCCCTATGTTCACCCTGCAGAACTTCGCGTTACTCGACCTCCTCATCGGTCTGATCGTGCTGCTCGGCCTCGGCTACGCGCACCGGTTCCGGCTGCCGCGACCGCCGGTGGGGCGTTTCACCACCTCCGACGTGCTCATCATGAGCTGCCTGGTGGTCGTGATGCCCATCGCGTACCTCGCCATGGCGGCACCGGCCGTCTCCGCGGTGTTCGGCGTCATGTTCCTCGCCAGCGTCCAATTGGCCCTCGCGCCGTTGCTGGGCGGACGACCTGCCACGGTCGCCGCTGTGCTACTCGTCGCCGCCGCGGCCGGAGCCGCCATCGCCGGGTCCGGCACCTTGGTGCTGGTGCTCAATGCGGCCCTCATCGCGATCGTCGTGATCGGTGTGACAAGTCTGTGGACGCAGACTGGGATGACAGCCGGCCACGTCGCGGCGTTCGCCACCGCGCTGGCGGTGTACGACCTGTTCGCGACCGGCCTCGGCGACATGACCGATCGGTTCCTGGCTCAGGTGGAGGGGTATCCCTTCGCGCCGCTCCTCGCCGTGACGACCGGAGCCATACCGGTCGCGGCGGGCCTCGGCGACTGTCTGATCCTCGCACTGTGGCCGATGGTCGCGACCAAGGCGTACGGCAAGACCGCGGGATGGATCGGGGCGGCCTGCGGCATCGGCCTGATCATAGTGGTGCAGATCGGATTCGCCACCGGCGTGCTCCGCTCAGGTATGGCGTTCCTCACCGTGCTGGGGCCGGCGATCCTTGTTCAGTATCTGGTCTGGCGCAGGATCCGCAGAGTGGAACGCCGCACCAACCAATGGCTCGGTGTGCCGACGGCAGCGGTCGACACGTCCGGCCGAATCGACCAGATGGCGGCCGCCCTACGCACTGCCCAATCCGCGACCGACACGCCGACCGGCACCTGGGTGGCCGTTGACGGCGATGCGGTCATAGCACAGGGAACGACACCTGGGACGGCGCTACGAGCCGCACGCCGCGCCGGTTACCAGAACGTCCCGTTCATCAGGCAGATGTAGCACCGGCGACGTGGCATGAGGGCCGCGACCCGGGCAATGGGGCTAGGACGGGTATAGCAAGGCAAATGTCTCCCTCTGTTCAGGTGCGTCCGCTTTCGTCGCGATGGCGTGCGCGCGCCGCCAAGCCGACCAGGCCGCGCCCTCCCTCCCCATACCCCGGAGCACATGCCCCAGGGTGATCAGCGTTCTGGCCTGGGCGAGCCGCTGCCCCGTTCGGCGGAAGACCCGCAGCGCCTCCTCGCAGTGCTCCTGGCAGGAGACCAGCTCGCCCAGGCCAAGGCGCGCGTCCGCGATGGCGCTGTGTGCCTTGCCCAGCGCCAAGGCGTACCCATTGCCTGCCAGGTGCCGGGCGCTGTCGGCGTGGGCCAGCGCCTCCGTGTGAAGGCCTCGGAAGCGGGCCAGCTCCGAGCGCGCCAGCAGCAGCTCCACCTGGTTCGGCCGGTGGCTGGTGTGTTCGGCGACGGCCGCAGCCGCGGCGAGGTGGTCGTCGGCGTCTCCGACATCCCCCCGCCGGAGTCTCGCCAGCGCCAGCCCGATCAGTGCGCGCACCTCGATTTCGTGGTTCTCGACGCTCTTGGCCACGGATATCGCCTCCGACAGCGCCTGGAGCGCGGAGTCATGGCGACCGGCCTCCAGATGCACGCCGCCGAGGGATTCCAGCGCCATGGCCTCCACGTACGGGGATCCGATCTCGCGCCCGACGGACCATGACCCGCTGAGCGTGTCGAAGGCATCCCCGAGCCGGCCCATTTCCCGCTGAACCACTCCGAGGTTGGTGCGGACGACAGCCTCGAGCTGGCGCTTGCCGATCTCGATGGCGGCGGCGAGCGCCTGCCGGTGGCGCTCTTCCGCGTCGCGCAAGCGGCCGAGGTCGAGATACAGCGCCGCCAGGTTGCCGAGACTGGACGTCTCGCCCGCGCGGTTGCCGAGCTCGCGGTCGATGGCCAGTGCCCGCCGGAACCGGTTGACGGCCTGCTCGGGCGCCCCGGCCTGCGCGAGGGCCACACCGCTGGCCCGCAGCACGGCCGATTCTCCCGCGCGCCAGCCCGCGCGGCGCAGGAAGGGCAGCGCCTGACGGTAGGCGTCGATGGCGGCGTCCAGGTCGGCGATCCGCCACCGTACGTAGCCGATGGACATCAGCATCGCGCCCTGTCCCATGCTGTCCTGCTCGATGCGAGCAGCCTTGAGCCCGAGTTCGGCGATGCGCAGGCACTCAGTGATGGGCCGTTTCCAGGGCAGGACGTCTCTCAGGGCATCGGCCAGCCGCCAGGCCAAGGGGTGGGGGCCGCGCTCCGCGGCGCGGGCGATCATCGCGGCTATGGTGTCCCACTCCTGGTCGAGCCAGTTCTCCGCGTCGGTCGCGTTGCCGAAGGAGAGGGGCGTCACCTCCGTGCCCGGTCCGTCCGGCGCCGGTCCGACCACTCGCACATCGACGTGCTCGCCCGCAGAGACGATCGTCCGCAAGTAGAAGTCCAAGTACCGGTTGATGGCGGTCTCGCGGTCGGCGGGCGGGTCCTCCGCCTCGGTCCGCTCCGCGGCGTACGTGACCAGCAGGTCATGACAGGTATAGCGGTCCGGTTCCGCGCTCATCAGATGGACCCGCGCCAAGTCGTCCAGGAGCTGGGCCGTGTGCGTTGGGGAGTAGCCTGACAGCGCCACCGCGCCCGCGACAGTGATGCCGGTGTTCGGCACCAGCCCGATCAGCCGGAACAGCCGCCGTCCCGCCGGGGCCAGCGCCTCGTGAGATCGGCCGACCGCGCCGCGCACCGCCGTACGCGGATCGCCCTCGACCTCCAGTTGGGAGAGCAGGTCATGATCGCCGAGCTCGGCCACGTATTGTGCGAGCGTCTTGTGCGGGCTGCCCACCGCTCTGGCACCGGCCACCCGCAGGGCCAGCGGCAGGCGCGCGCAGAGTTCCGCCAGGCGCGCGGCGGCGTGCGGTTCCCTGCGGATCCTGTCCGGTCCCACGGTGTCGGCGAGCAGATCGACGGCTGCGTCCGGGTCGAGCACGTCCAGCGTGATCCGCCCGGCGGACTCCAGCGCCACCAGACCGCTCAGCCGGTCCCGACTGGTAACCAGGATCCGGGATCCGGTTTCGGGGGGTATCAGCGATCGGATCTGGTCCGGCTCGGCGGCATTGTCCAGCACCACGAGAACACGCTGTCCGGCCAGGATCGACCGGTACAGGCCGATCTGGGCGTCCAGTTCCACGGGGATGTCCGCCGCGGGCCAGCCAAGCCCCTGGATCAGGCGCGGCAACGCCTCGGCCGTGCTCATTGGCTGCGCCTGGTCGAACCCCCGCAGGTCGAGGAAGAGCTGCCCGTCGGGGAACCGCTCCGCCACGCGATGCGCCCAGTGGACGGCCAGCGTGGTCTTGCCTACCCCGGCGCCCCCGACCACGAGGATCAGCTGCGCCACTGACAGTTCGTCCAGTTGTTTGAGCTCCGCCCGCCTGCCGATCAGCCGGCCCACCGCCGGCGGGAGCTGCCGGGGAACGAGGCGGCGTACAGTCTCGCGCTCGGGACGGGTGAGCACCGCGTCGTTGCCCAGGATCGCCGCGCGCAGGCGCTGGAGCTCGGTGCCCGGTTCGACGCCCAGCTCGCTCGCCAACACCGTACGGACCCGGCTGTACATCTCCAGGGCCTCTGCCCGCCTGCCGGACCGGTGGAGTGCCAGTATGAGCTGCCGCCAGACGCCTTCGTTGAGCGAGTTGGCTTCGGCGAGCGCCCGTAACTCGCCGATCAGCTCCTCGTGCAGGCCCAGCCTCAAGCGGACATCGGTCCAGTCGGACCGGGCTGAAAGCGCCAGTTCTTCCAGCAGAGCGACGCGAGGCGCCACGGAGGAGGTGAGCAGCGCGTCCTCGGCAGGTCGGCCGCGCCACAGCGACAGGGCGGTCCGGTATTCGTCGCTGGCCGCGGCCAGGTCTCCAGCGTCCGCGTGGCGGCGGGCCTTGCTCAGCGTGTCCTCGAAGACGAGCAGGTCGAGCTGGGTCCGCTCAAGGTTCAGGAGATAGCCGTGGTCCTGGGTGACGAGTTGGGGGACGGCCGTTCGCCGGAGGCGGGTGACGTAGCTGTGGATGTTCGACACGGCCGACGCGGGCGGCTCCTCCCACAGGCAGTCGATCAGGCGCTCCAGAGAGACCGACGTATTGGGATAGAGCAGCAACACGCCAAGCACGGACCGCTGCTTTCCCGAGAGATGCACGGGCCTATTTCCGGAAAGAGCCTGAACAGAACCGAGAATTCCAAACACGGTCACAGGCAACTCCCGATCATCATCGAGACACGTTGTACACCGGGCCGCCGAGGCACGCAAGGCGATCCACAGGGGATGGTCACGGGGCGCCCGATTCGGGGTGGCTGTGGTACTGGCACGTCATTGGATTACCTGCACGTTGATGAGTTCCTTGTGGGCATGGCGGTTCAGCTTGACCGCGTCTCCCACGATTGGGAGCCCTACATCGAGGGATGCCCGTGCGTCCCCCGTCTCCGCGTCTGCTTTGGTCAGGCATGATCCGTACCATGCGCGGTCGCGCTTGTAGGGCGCAGGTAGGTTCGCCAGTCCGGCCGTCAGCAAGTCGACGGCCTTGGGCCAGTTCGAGAGACGCAGCTTCGTCATGCCACGCTGGAGTCGGAACCAGGTCTCGTCGTAGAAGTACATCCACGCCGGTTCGTCGTCGGCGTGCTCGGCGGCTCGACGGATGAGGGCTTCAGCCTCGTCCAGCAGCGTGCGGGCCGGACGGGCCTCCCCTGCCAAAGCGTGCCCTCGCGCGGCCATCTGGGTGGCCATGCCGCGCACCCCGGGAGTCACCCGTCCGTCGTGCCAGCGCGCGGCTTCAGCCAGTCGGACGGTCCTGCGCGCATTGCCGGCACTCCACGCCTGGTGGGCCTTCAAGTCCCTCAGTGGTCCGATGGCTCGGGCAGCGAGCCGTCGGCGACGTGGGCGAGGGTGATCTCGGTGAGCAGGGCTTGCTCGTGGTCCCGCAAGGCGCTCCACACGTCCGCCAGCGGCCTGGCCACGCCCGGGTACCCGCCGTGGTCGCTCCCCTCGGGTACGCCTTCGACCACGGTGATGATGTCAGCGAGCGTGATCTCGGCGGCGGGACGGGCCAGCCAGTAGCCGCCCTCGGGGCCGCGCTGGCTGTGCAGGAGACCGGCGCGGCGGAGCTGGAGCAGGATGTTGTCGAGGAACTTGCGGGGAATCCCCTGAGCTGCCGCGATCTTGTCGGCCGGCACAGGGCCCGGCGGCGCCGCGGCGAGTTCGGCGGCGGCGCGCAGGGCGTATTGAGTTCGGGCGGAGATCCGCATGTCGGTCAGTTGGTGACCTGGTGCAGGCCCCAGCGGCGGCGCAACGCGCCGTCGGCCGCGCCGAAGAGGCGGTCGATGAGGATGCCGATGACCAGGATGACGATCATGGTGGAGAGCAGGCCGGCCGAGTCGGCCAGTTCGCGGGCGAAGTGCAACTGTTCCCCCAGGGAGGGCCGGTTGGCGATGATGACGAGCAGTTCGCCGGCCATCAAGGAGCGCCAGGCGAACGCCCAGCCCTGCTTGAGCCCCGCCAGGAACGACGGCAGCGAGGCGGGCAGGATGACGTGCCGGTACAGGGCGAGGCGGCGGAAGCCCAGCATGTGCCCGGCCCGCAGCAGGATCGGCGGGGTGTAGTCGACGCCGGCGATCAGGCCGTTGGCGACGGACGGAGCGGCGCCGAGCACGACGACGAACAGGATCGCACTCTCGCTCAGCCCGAACAACAAGATGGCGAGCGGGAACCAGGCGATGGACGGCATGGTCTGCAACCCGGTGATCAGCGACCCGACGGCCCGGCGCAGCGGCCGGATACGCGAGACGAGGGCGCCGACGACGAGTCCGACGGCGATGGCCGCCGCGAAGCCGGTCACGGCGCGGCGCATGGTGACCGCGACGGCCTGGTAGAACTCGGCCTCCCCGAGGCGGTGGCCCAGCTCGGTCAGGGTGGTCACCGGGCCGGCGAAGACGTACTCCGGCCACCAGCCGGCCAGGACCACCGCCTGCCAGGCGAGGAGGGTGATGGCGATCGCCGAGGCCACCGGCCACAGCCCCGACCAGGCGCGCGTGGCCAGGCCTGCGCGTCGGCGGTCGGCGAGTTCGAGGGCGTCGAGCCCGGCGATCTGCCGGGCGTGGGTGTCAACGGCCATGACGCAGGACCTCCTGGCGCAGCCGGTCGGTGATCTCAGCGGCCTGCTCGGCCACCTCGGCCGAGTCGGTGCGGCGGGGCCGGGGCAGCGTCACCGGGAAGTCCTCGACCACCCGCCCCGGCCGGCTGGACAGCAGCACGACGCGGTCGCCGAGCCGGACGGCCTCGCGGACGTTGTGGGTGACGAACAGGACGGCGAGGCCGCGTTCGCGCCAGATGCGCTCCAGCTCGTCGTGGAGCAGGTCGCGCGTCATCGCATCCAGCGCGCCGAAGGGCTCGTCCATCAGCAGCACGTCGGCGTCCTGGGCGAGCGCGCGGGCCAGGGCGACGCGCTGGCGCATGCCGCCGGACAGCTCGTGCGGGCGCTTGCCACCGAAACCGCCCAGGTGCACGATCTCCAGGAACTCGGCCGCGCGGGCCCGCCGCTCCTTGCGGGCCACGCCCTTGCCGCGCAGCGCCATCTCGACGTTCGCCGAGACGGTCAGCCACGGGAACAGCGCCGGCTCCTGGAACATCAGCGCAACCCGGTCGCGGTCGACGTCGATGCGGCCGGCGGTGGGCGCGTCCAGCCCGGCGACCAACGACAGTAGCGTGCTCTTGCCGCAGCCGGAGGCCCCCAGCAGGCAGACGAACTCGCCCGGTGCCACGTCGAGGGCGACGTCATCGAGGGCCAGCAGGCCGGTCTTGCCCTGGCCGTACATCTTGGAGACGGCCTCCAGTCGCACGGCGGGCTGGTGCCCGCCGTTGCGGCTGCCGGCCTGCTCCGTCAGTGGAGCGGTCATGGGATCTCCTGGGTCGCTTACTTGTCCGAGATGGGGGACTGGCCCTTGGTGGCGAGGACCTCGTTGAGGATCTTCAGGTCGTAGATGCCGTTCAGGTCGACCGGGTCGAGCAGGCCGACCTTGGTGGCGTGCTCGGCGCTGGTGACGAGGGAGGAGGCGATCGGGTCGTTGGTGAAAGTGATGTTCTTGAACGCGGTGTCGAGCACCTCGGGCTTGAGCGGCTTGCCGGTCAGCTTCTGCAGCGCGGCGTTGGCGGTCTGCGCGGCACCGGCGGGGTCGGAGTTGATGAAGGCGTTGGCCTCGACGTGCGCCTCGATGAGCTTTCGGACGGCCTCCGGGTGCTCCTTGGCGAACTCCTGGCGGACGATCAGATGGGTGATCACGAACTGCTTGTTCGGCCACAGATCGCGCTCGTCGACCAGCACCTTGCCGCCGCTCTCCTTGATGAGGCGGCTGGCGAACGGCTCGGGCACCCAGGCGCCGTCGATGTCGCCGGTGGCGAAGGTCTGAACGGTCTGGGAGTTCTCCTGCGGCACGATGGAGACCTCGCCGCCGCCCTTGGTGTCGGTCTTGATGCCCTTCTCGGTCAGCCAATAGCGCAGCGCCACGTCCTGGGTGTTACCGAGCTGCGGGGTGGCGATCTTCTTGCCCTTGAGGTCCTCCGGCGTATTGATGCCCGGCTTGACCACCAGGAAGACGCCGCCGGATGCCGCCCCCGCGATGATCTTGATGGCCTGCCCCTTGGACTTGGACCAGGCGTTGATGGCGGGGTTCGGGCCGATGTAGGTGGCGTCGATCGCGCCGGAGAAGACCGCCTCGATCGCCGCCGGGCCGGCGTTGAACGTGCTGGTCTTCAGCGTCGTACCGCTGCCCAGGTGCTTGGCGTACAGACCCTTCTCGACGCCGACGAGAGCAGTGGCGTGGGTGATGTTCGGGAAGAACCCGAGCCGCACCTCCGCCGGCCCGCCGCCGGCGGCGGCGCCTCCGCTTGCGTTACCCTCGCTTGCGCCGCCACCGCAGGCCGCCGCCACGGTCGTGAGCGCCAGGACGGCCAGTGCGGCCAACACCCCGCGAGCCCTGCGTGCGTACATCGGTTCTCCCTATTTCCCACTTATTTAGTAGCTTTTGTGGAGTTTATAGCTCTACCCGCACGGTCACGTCAAGTCACACCTCGGCGAGACGTGAGCAAGCGGCCACGGTCGGGCCTGACGCGCCCCGTTCCGGCCTGGCGGAGCTGTGGCGGCGCTTCCCGAAGTTCGTGCTCGGGTTCGTGGCCGCCTCGGTGCTGGCGACCTGGTACCTGACCACGGTCTCCGTGGCGCACGGCAAGGAGATCATCGGGGCCGCCAACGACCTGCGCACCTGGTTCCTCATCCTGGCGTTCGTGAGCATCGGTCTGGAGTTCCGCGTCTCGTCGCTGCGGGAGGCGGGCTGGCGGCCGATCGGCGTGTTCGCCGGGGCAAGGATTTCAACGTGCTGGTCGCACTCGCCCTGGCAGTCGCGTTGCTCTCGGGGTTCTCCGGGGCCTGACAGCGGCGTCTCCCCCCGTTGCGAGGTCCGGGTGGGATCATCTACGCTATTTCCCACTAAACCAGTCTCTTATTACTGAATTGAGGAAGTGTCGGTGATCCGTGGTGTCGGACTCCGGGTGGCGAGCGTGGTCCTGCTGGCCGCGATCTGGTGGGCGGTCTCGGCCGCCCACTTGTGGCCCGAGGTGTTCGTACCCTCGCCCGGCTCGGTGTGGGAGCAGTTCTTCCTGACCTCCTCCATACACGACGGACAGCGCGGCTACAGCGGATACCTGCTGTCGGAGCACCTGCTGGCCAGCCTGCGCCGCATCGCCCTGGGCAGCCTGTACGGCGTGGCAGGCGGCATCGCGCTCGGCCTGGTCGTCGGGCTCGTGCCGACCGTTCGGGCCCTGCTCAACCCCCTGATCACGTTCGTGAGGACGCTGCCGCCGCTGGCCTACTTCAGCCTGCTCATCATCTGGCTGGGCATCGACGAGCCGCCCAAGGTCTCGCTGCTGTTCGTGGCCGCGCTGCCGCCCGTCGCGGTGGCAACGGCGGACGCGGTACGTGGCGTGCACGAGGACTACTTGCACGCTGCCCGATCGCTGGGGGCGAGCCGGTGGCAGTTGCCGTACCGGATCGTGCTCCCCTCCGCGCTGCCTGAAGTGATCACTGGCATCCGGGTCGCGGTCGGGGTGGCGTACACCACGGTCGTGGCCGCCGAGACCGTCAACGGGGTGCCGGGCATCGGCGGGATGATCCGCGACGCGCAGCGCTACAACCAGACCGACGTGGTCGTGCTCGGGCTGCTCGTCATCGGCGCCTCCGGCCTGCTCATCGACGCCCTCCTGCAACTCACCGAGCGCCTGCTCGTGCCCTGGCGCGGCAAGGCATGACAAGAAGGCATCAGCCATGAAACACCGCCTCATCCCCGCGCTCGCGCTCACCCTGTGCCTAGCTGCGTGCTCCACCGGCACCGGCGCCACCCCGAGCACCGCGCCCAACGCCGATGGCAGCCCCAAGGAAGTGCGCATCGGCTACCAGCTCATCCCGAACGGCGACCTGATCGTCAAGGACCAGCGGTGGCTGGAGACCGCGCTGCCGAACACGAAGATCAGCTGGATCAAGTTCGACTCGGGCGGCGATGTGAACACTGCGATGGTCGCCGGAAGCATCGACATCGGCCTGGCCGGCAGCAGCCCGGTCACCCGCGGCCTGTCCGCGCCGCTGAACATCCCCTACCAGGTGCCGTGGATCTTCGACGTCATCGCCGAGAACGAGGCGCTCGTGGCCCGCCAAGCCGGCTCGGTCGGCGAGCTCAAGGGCAAGAAGATCGCGACCCCGTTCGCCTCGACCTCGCACTACAGCCTGCTGGCCGCACTCCAGGAGGCCGGGCTGGCCGAGTCCGACGTTACCGTCGTCGACCTGGAGCCACCGGATATCCAGGCCGCCTGGGCACGCGGCGACATCGACGCCGCCTACGTCTGGACGCCGGTGCTCGGCGAACTGCGCAAGACCGGCAAGGTGCTGGTCACCAGCAAGGAACTGGCCGCCAAGGGCAAGCTCACCGCCGACCTGGCCGTGGTCCGCACCCAGTTCGCCACGACGTACCCACAGACACTGCGCACCTGGCTGCAGCAGCAGGACCGCGCGGTCAAGCTGGTACGCGCGGACAAGGCGGCCGCCGCCGCGGCCGTCGGCCGCCAGCTCAACCTCGACCCCGCAGAGGCTTCCAAGCAGATCGACGAGCTCATCCTGCTCAATGGCAAGGAGCAGGCCGGCCCCGACTACCTGGGCACGCCCGAGCAGCCCGGCGCGCTCGCAGAGAACCTGCGCAGCGCCGCCGAGTTCCTCAAGTCGCAGAACAAACTCCCCGCCGTGCCCGACCTGGCCGTGTTCCAGAAGGGGCTGGCCACCAAGGATCTACGCGATGCGTTCGCAGGATGAGGCGCTCACCGCGGTGCGCACCGCCGCCGCGGTGCGACTGAGTGAGGTCTCGCTGACATATGGCCTCCCCTCCCGCTGGTCCAGGGCCGAGCCTGTCGAGGCGCTGCGCGGCATCAGCGCCGACGTCGGCGCGGGCGAGTTCGTGACCATCGTCGGGCCGTCGGGCTGCGGCAAGAGCACGCTGCTGCGGCTGGTCGCCGGGTTCGCGTTCCCGACCGGCGGGCAGATCGCCGTGGCGGGCGAACCGGTGACGGTGCCAGGGCCGGACCGGGGCGTGGTGTTCCAGCAGCCGCGCCTGTTCCCTTGGCTGAACGTGCGCCGCAACGTGGAGTTCGGGCTGCGGATGGCCGGGGTTCCCTCGCCGGTCAGGCGGTCCCGGGCCGCCGAGCTGCTCGACCTTGTGGGGCTGGGCGACGTGGCCGGGCGGCGGCCGTACGAGCTGTCGGGCGGCATGCAGCAGCGCGCCGCCATCGCCCGAGCACTCGCCCCCGACCCCGCGATCCTGCTCATGGACGAGCCGTTCGCCGCGCTGGACGCACTCACCCGGGAGCGCCTGCAGGAGGAGATCCGGCGCATCTGGCAGGCCACGGGCAAGACCGTGCTGTTCGTCACGCACAGCGTGGACGAGGCGGTCTACCTGGGCACCCGCCTGCTGGTGATGAGCCGCAGGCCCGGCCGCATCGTGCTCGACCAGGCCTCCGACCTCCCGCACGCGCCCGACCCGCACACCCACCCGGAGTTCCCCGCCGTACGCGAGATCGTGGCGGCAGCCGTACGGCGGGCCGCCTCCTCCGATACCGAGGTGACCTGATGCGTTTTCACTGGTTCCTGCCGACGACCGGCGACGGCCACGAGGTCCGCTCGGCCATCACCACCACCGACGCGTTCCATCCCACGGCCCGCCCCGCCACCGTGGCCTACCTGACGCAGGTGGCCAGGGCCGCCGAGCAGGCCGGGTTCGAGGCCGCGCTCACCCCGGTCGGCGCGGGCTGCCCGGACCCGTGGATCGTGTGCGCGGCGCTGGCCCAGCACACCGAGCGGCTGAAGATGCTGGTCGCCTTCCGCACCGGCTACGCGCTGCCCACCCTGCTCGCCCAGCAGGCTCAGGCCTTCCAAGAGGTCTCCGGCGGGCGGCTGCTGCTCAACGTCGTCACCGGCGGCGACCCCGTCGAGCAGCGCGCCTACGGCGACTTCCTCGACCACGACGCCCGCTACGCCAGGACCGCCGAGTTCCTGCACGTGCTGCGCCGCTCCTGGGACGGCGTGCCCTTCGACCACCACGGCGAGCACTACCGCGTCGAGGGCGGCGGGCTGGCCGAGCCCCTCGACCCGCCACCCGAGCTGTACTTCGGCGGCGCGTCGCCGACGGCCGAGCAGGTCGCTGCCAGGCATGCCGACGTGGTGCTCATGTGGGGCGAGCCACCACACGCGATCGCCGAGCGCATCGCCCGGCTGCGCGCGCTGGCCGGGCCGCTCGGCCGCAAGCTCCGGTACGGCCTGCGGGTGCACGTCATCGCCCGCGACACCGGCGCCGCCGCCTGGGCCGAGGCCGACCGGCTGCTGGCGGGCATGGATCCGGCCCGCATCGCCGCCGCCCAGCGGCACTTCGCCCGCTACGACTCCGTCGGCCAGCGCCGCATGGTCGATCTGCACACCGGCGACACCCGCGACCTGGAGATCCACCCAGGGCTGTGGGCCGGGGTCGGGCTGGTCCGGGAAGGGGCGGGCACCGCGCTGGTCGGCTCGTACGACGAGGTCGCGGCCCTGTTCCGGGAGTACGCGGCCGCCGGTGTGGATGAATTCGTCCTGTCCGGGTGGCCGCATCTTGAGGAGGCGTACCGGGTCGGCGAACACCTGCTCCCCCGCCTGTCGCGCGAGGCGGCCGTGCGCACGTAGCGACGACGACGGGTGGGCCCGACACCTGATTCAGCGGCGCGCTGCGCCATTCCGCCGGAGACCTGGCAGGGTCGGTGCCGGTGGAAGCCCTCCAGGCCGACGCCGTGCAGCCCGACTCCCGCCGCAGCGGTCGTCTGGGCTGCGAACGTGGCCTCGCCGATCCTCATGCGCCTCCTCAGTTGTACGCTCAGGCCGCCGCGTGCAGCCACGATCCGGCGACCTGGGCCAGCACCGTCCGGGCCAGCGCGTCGGCCTCCCGCAGCAGCGGCGCGATTCCGCCCGGGCCGTCGAACCCGGCGATGCCGCCGGCGGTCCAGGGGCCCAGGGCGAATCGGCGGTCATGCGTGGCGCCGGTTCGCGTGACCAGCCGCCGGTCGGGAAGGCGCACGTCCAGCAGGCCCGACACCTCCCGGCACTCGCCCTGGGCGAACAGGCCGACGATCAGCGGATCGGTGCTCCGCCGCACGCTCGGTGCGGGTTGCCGCGCCTCGATGAGCGCCCGCGCCATCGTCGAGCCGGGCACGGTAGGGCTGGTCGCCCGCCACGCGCCGGCCGCCTCGTCCTGCTCGATGCGCGGCTCGGCGCCGAGAAAGGTGACGACGCCTGCCCGGGCGAGGGCACGCAGCTCGGCCTGGCGGGCAAGGGACGGACCGCCGGCGAGGAGGCCGGACAGCCTCTGGAGCCAGGGATCGGTCGCTACGCCGGCGGCCAGGACGGCTCGCGCGGAGAGCAGCCCGTGGATCATCGCCAGGTCGGCGCTGAAGGACGGATCGGCGCGCCGCTCGAGGCCACGATCATCCAGGCGGTGAGATAAGCGAACGCGGCAGCGGGGGAAAGGAAAGTCCACAACAGCCCGGCGATGGCGCTGGCGGCGAAGTTGCCCAGCGACTGGACGGCGGCCAGCAGACCGAACGCCGAACCGCGCAGGCCGGCGGGCGCCAGCGCGGCAACGGCGGAGTGCTCCGCGGTCTCCACCGCGCCGATGCCGACCCCGGCCATGACGAACGGCACCGCCAGCAGCCAGACGCTTGCGCCGGTGACGGCGAACAGGCCGTAGGCCAGAGCGAAGGCGATCACGCCGGCGGCCAGGACGAGGGCCGGACCGCGTGCGCCGATCCGATCGGCGACATGGCCGGCGGGCACGGACGCCACCGTGGCGGCGAGGTTGTAGGCCGTGTAGAGGGCCAGCGCGATCATGGTCGCGCCGGCGGCGCCGTGGGCGGGGGTGAGCAGTTCGGTGGCGCGCAGGATGAGCATGGTCGCCGCGACGTTGCCGACCTCGAACGCACTGATCGCGCCGAGGATCTTGCCGAGGTCGCCGCGCAGGATGGGGCGGACGCGGATGCGCAGGGGCACCTTGTCGCGTTGCCGGGGCCGGGCGGTGTGCCGGATGGCGTAGATGATCGCCGCGGCGGCGAGCAAGCCGGGGAAGACGGAGATGATGATGGCGGTCTTGACGCTGAAGAGGGCGACCAGAGCAATGGCCAGCAGCGGGCCCAGGACCGCGCCGAGGTTGTCCATCATGCGCTCGAAACCGTAGGCCCGGCCGTAGGCGGTGGGCGCGACGATGTCGGCCAGCAGTGCGTTGCGTGCCGGCACCCGTAGGCCGCGGACGGTCCAGGCGCCGGCGCGCAGCAGGGCGACCTGCCAGACGGCGGTGGCGGCACCGATGCCGGCCGACAGCACGGCGGTGGTGGCATAGCCGCCGACGGCGATCGCTCGGCGGCGTTTGGGGTCGTCGGCCAGGGCGCCGCCGCCGAACCGGGCGGCTCCCGCCAGCGCGTCGGAGACTCCCTCGATCAGCCCGAGCGCGCTGGCAGGCGCGCCCAGGGTGGAGGTGAGCAGGCTGGGCAGCAGCGCGGAGGGCACCTCGTGCCCGACGTCGGCGAGCAAGCTCGCCCCGCCTATGCCGGCTACCCCCGGACTGAACCAGCCACCCCCCGGCACGTCGCCGGGCTGAGCGGGGTTGCCGGCGGACTCGTCGGTGGCGGAGGCAGCGTCGGTCACGGCCGCAAGTATGCCGTAGGACCAATCCGGACCATAGGCGATATTTCCTACCTAATATGCATGTTATGCTCGCCGACATGCGCACGACCTCCACACCGGCTGTCCTGGCTGCGGCAGCGCTCGCCCTCACGGCGTGCGGCGGGGCCGACCGGCCGCCCGCTTCCTCCCCCGGCAAGTCCGTCATCCTCATCACGCCGAACCCCGTCGGGACCAACAGCTTCCTGCAGCTCAGCGTGAAGGGCGCGGAAGCCGCAGCCAAGGAGATCGGCGCCTCGTTCAAGCTGTACGAGAGCAAGGACCCCACGAGCATCGCGCAGAATCTCGACGCCGCCGTCAGGGCGAAGCCGACCCTGATCGTCGGGGTCAGCTTCTCGTTCGACGACCTGTTCGCCACCGTGCCGAAGCAGCATCCCGGCCAGCAGTTCCTCCAGGTGGACTCGTGCGCCAAGGACCAGGCGGCCAACCTCACTTGCGTGTCGTTCAAGGAGCATGAGGCGGCCTACCTGGCCGGGGTGGAGGCGGGCCTGCTGTCCAAGAGCGGCAAGATCGGCGTGGTGGCCGCGCTCGACTCGCCGTTCGTGCACCGTTGGATCGACCCGTTCTTCGCCGGCGCCAAGTCCGTCAACGCCTCCGTCACCGGCACGCCGCTGTACGTCGGCGGCAACAACCCCTTCAGCGATCCGGCGAGAGCCAAGTCGCAGGCCCAGACCCTGACCGGCCAGGGCGCCGACATCGTGGCCGCCGCAGCGTCCGGAGGCAACCAGGGCGTGTTCGAGGCGGCGGCCGCCGCCGGGGCCAAGTCGTTCGGCGTGGACGTCAACCAGTGCACACAGAGCCCGGACACGATCATCGATAACGTGCTCAAGCACGTCGACGTGGCCGAGAGCGCCGCCATCAAGGACATCGCGGCGGGCCGGGCGGGCGGCCTCAAGGTGTACGGGCTCAAACAGGGCGGCGTCGGCGTGAACGCCCTCGGCCCGGACCTGTCCGCCTCCGGCTGCGCGGTCGCCTCGAGCCCCGACGTGGTCGCCAAGGTCAAGCAGGTACGCGACGACATCGTGGCCGGCCGGATCACGGTCGCCGACCCGCTGGCGGGATGAGCGCGCTCGAGCACGCTCGCCGACCCGCTGATGGGGTGCCTGCGCCGGCGGTCGAGCTGGCCGGGATCACCAAGCGCTTCGGCGACGTGCTGGCCAACGACCGAATCGACCTGGTGGTGCGGCCGGGCGAGGTGCACGCCGTCGTCGGCGAGAACGGCGCGGGCAAGTCCACGCTGATGTCCGTGCTCTACGGGCTGCACCGCCCCGACGCCGGCCAGGTGCTGCGTGCGGGGGTTCCCGTCCGGCTGCGCTCCCCCGCCGATGCCATCGCCCATGGGCTGGGCATGGTGCACCAGCGCTTCCGGCTCTTTCCCGGCCTGAGCGTGGCCGAGAACGTGGTGATCGGGGCCGAGCCGGTGCGGCACGGCGTGCTCGACCGGGCGGCCGGTCGCCGGGCGGTGACCGAGCTGGCCAGGCGGTACGGACTGGACGTGGATCCCGCGGCGCGCGCAGGAGAACTGCCGGTAGGAGTGCGGCAGCGCGTGGAGATCCTCAAGGCGCTCTACCGGCGAGCCGAGGTGCTCATCCTGGACGAGCCCACCGCCGTGCTCACCCCTGGCGAAGCCGAGGGGCTGTTCCGCATGGTCAGGGAGTTGACCACTGAGGGTGTGTCGGTGCTGCTCGTCACGCACAAGCTGGAGGAGGTGCTGGCGGCGAGCGACCGGGTCACGGTGCTGCGCGGCGGGCGGGTGACCGGCCGGTTCGACACGGCGGCCACCTCGGCGGACGAGCTGGTCCGCGCCATGATCGGCCGCTCGGTCGCCACGACGCCCGCTAGACCTGGGCGGCCCGCGCCGCTCGCCGCTTCGGAACGGCCTTATCTGCTCGACGTGCGAGACCTGCGGGTGCGGGATCGTGACGGCGTCATGGCGGTGGCCGGGGTCTCGTTCGGAGTGCGCGCCGGTGAGATCGTCGGCCTCGCGGGCGTGGCGGGGAACGGGCAGCGTGAACTTTTGGACGCCGTGACAGGGCTCCGGTCCGCCGACTCGGGTTCGGTGCTGCTCGACGGGCGGCCTGTCGGCGGTGGCCGGGAGCGGCGCATCGCCTCCGTGCCCGCGGACCGTGCGGGCAGGGCGACGGCTTCCGGCATGTCGCTGGCCGACAACCTGCTGATGGGCGAGCAGCGCGGCGTCCGCCTGAATCCCGCCCGGGTTCGGCGGCGGGCCTCGGCTTTGGTGGAGCGGTTCTCCATCCGCGCCGCATCGGTGACGGCGCCGATCGAGAGCCTGTCCGGCGGCAACGCGCAGAAGGCGGTGCTGGCCAGGGAGCTGTCCAAGGACACGCCGGTGCTGGTGGTGGAGGAGCCGACGCAGGGATTGGACGTGGGCGCTCAGGAGCGGATCCACGCGTTGCTGGCCGAGGCGCGCGACGCCGGTGGGGCGGTGCTGGTGCAGTCCAGCGAGCTGTCGGAGCTGCGCGCCCTGGCCGATCGGGTGCTGGTCATGTTCGAGGGCCGCGTGGTGGCCGAGCTGCCGGTGGTGGAGGCCACGGACGAGCGTCTCGGCGCCGCCATGACGGGCGCCGCCCTCTCGAGGCCGCCCGCAGGCTCGGAGACCGCCGGATGACCCGCGTCGGCAACCCCCCGTTGACGCCGCCGGGTCGGCAGGCTGAACAGGTGCGCGTGGTCGCGCGGCGGCTGGCGCTGTCGCCCGCCGTGCTGTCCGTGGCGGGCGCACTGGCAGTCACCACCCTCGTCATGATCGCTGCCGGGGTCGACCCATCGCTCGCCTACCCCGCGCTTGTGCGGGGCGCGCTCATGGACGGCAACCTCGAGTACACGATCGCCACGTACGTTCCCACGCTCGGCATGGCGCTGGCATTCGCGATCCCGCTGCGCGCGGGCGAGTTCAACCTGGGCGGCGACGGCCAGCTGTCGCTCGGCGGCATCGCCGCGGCGGCGCTGGCGCTGCATGCCGGCGGCTCGTTCGTGGTGCCGCTGCTTGGGGCAGCATTGGCGGGAGCGCTGTTGGCGGGCCTGTCCGCGCCGCTGCGCACCCGGCTCGGCGTCCCGGCGATCGTCAGCACGCTGCTGCTCGGCGCCCCGGCGGTGGCGCTGGCCTCCTATCTGGCCAGGTTCCCGCTGGCCGAGCCGGGAACGGGGCTCGCGCAGACACCGCTGCTGCCGGACGCGGCTCGCCTGGCCGCGCTCGGCTCCAGCGCGTACGTCACGATCGGGCTGCCCGTGATCGCCGTCCTGACCGCGCTCTGGCTGTATGCCGACGCGCGCACCGTCCCGGGCTACGAGATCCGTGCGATCGGCGCGAACCGCGAGTTCGCCCGGTACGGCGGCGTCCGCGTGGACCGGCTGGCCGCCGTCACGCTGGCCGCGGGCGGCGCGTTGGCGGGGCTGGCCGGAGGCCTGATCGTGCTCGGCCCGCCCTACCGGTTCGTGGACGGCGCGCTGACTGCGCCGGGCTACACCTTCACGGCGATCGCGGCCGTGCTGCTGGCCGCGGGACGCCCGCCGGCGATCCCCGCGACGGTGGCGCTGATGACGATCCTGCAGGCCGGCGGACAGGGGATGGAACGGGACGCAGGCGTTCCGAGCCAGCTCACCCAGATCGTGCAGGGCCTGATCATCGTGATCGTCGCGGTGGCCGCCGTCGTCCGCGCCCGGCTTGCGGGGAGGCGCGGATGACCGCGTTCCTGACGGCGGTGCTCACCGCGACCACGCCTGTCGTGCTGGCGGCGCTCGGGGGACTGCTGTGCTCGGTCTCCGGCGTCTTCAACATGGCCCTGGAAGGACAGCTGCTGTGGGGCGCGTTCACGGCCGTGCTGATCAGCCACCTGACCGGCAGCGCCTGGCTCGGCGTGACCGGGGCCGTGCTCGCCACCGCCCTGTACGCCCTGCTGCTGTCGGTACCCGCCGTCACCTTCCGCGCCGACGCCGTCGTCGTGGCGGTCGGGATGAACTTGCTCGCGCTCGGCCTGACGGCGTTCCTCATGCGGCTGGTGTTCGGAAGCGGCGGCACCTTCAGCTCCCCGGACCTGGCCGGACTGCCCACGCTCGCCGAACTCGGACTGGACCTGCCGGTGCTCGGGCCACAGTCACCGCTGGTGCCGGTCGCGTTCCTGCTGGTGGCGTGGGCCGCGTGGTGGCTCGGCCGGACCAGGTCGGGGCTGCGGCTACGCGGCATCGGGCAGCACGCGGAGGCCGCCGAGTCGATCGGCCTGCGCTTGCCGCTCTACCGGCACGCCGCGGTGCTCGGCGCGGGCGCGCTGTGCGGGCTCGGCGGGGCGCAGCTCGCGCTCGGGAACGTGACGCTGTTCAGCGAGGGGATGAGCGCGGGGCGGGGCTGGGTGGCCGTGGTGGCCGTGATGCTCGCCGGTGCCCGGCCGTGGCTCGGGCTGGGGGCGTGCCTGCTGTTCGGCGCGGCCGAAGCGCTGGGGTTCCGGTTGCAGGGGGCGGGGCTGCCGCAGCAGGCGGCCGATGCCGCCCCGTATCTGATCACGCTGCTGGCCCTGGTCTTGGTGGCGGCGACACGTCGGAAGGAGACGGTGTGAACGGCCCGGTACTCGCTGATTCCGTGCGGTTCGCGGGGGACGCGGTGGAGATCCTCGATCGCCGCGTGTACCCGTTCGAGGCGCGCTGGGTCCGCTGTGCCACCAGCGAGGACGTGGCGGTGGCGATCGAGCGGATGGTGACGCAGAGCTCGGGGCCGCTTTTCGCGGCCACGGCCGGCCTGGTGCTCGGAGCACGGGAGGCTCGACGGGACCCTCCTGAGGAGGCGGCAGCGCGGCTGCGGGCCGTGGGGGCGCGGCTGGTGGCGACTCGGCCCACGAACAACCACATCCGGGACGCCGTAGAGGCCGTGTTGTCGGCGACGGTGGGCGAGGACTCGGCGCGACTGGCCGGGGACGAGCTGGCGGCGGCCGTCGAGGCGGCGGCGCGGGCGCACGAGGACGGCTATCGGGCGCGCAGCGCCGCAGTCGGGGAGCACGCCGCCTCGCTGCTCGGCGACGGCACGAGGGTACTCACCCACTGCTGGGCCGACGCGTTCCTGATCGCGACCGTCCGGGCGGCGCAGGCGGCGGGCAAGCGGCTGGAGTTCGTCTGCACCGAGACCCGCCCCTACTTGCAAGGGGCGCGGCTGACCGCGGCGACGCTGGTCGAGATGGGTTACCGGCCGACGCTCATCACTGATGGCATGGTCGCCGCCGCCCTGGCCGACGGGCTGGCCGACGTGGCGCTGACCGCCGCCGACCGGGTGACGCTGGACGGCCACGTGATCAACAAGGTCGGCACACTCGGCGTCGCGCTGGCCGCCAAGGCCTCCGGCATCCCGTTCTACGCGCTGATCGACGCCCCCGACCCGCAGGCGCCCACCGTACGAGACGTCGTGATCGAGCGACGCGACGGTGACGAGGTGCTGCACGTGCTCGGCCAGCGCACCGCCGCCGACGGCGTGACCGGTTACTACCCGGCCTTCGACGTGACCCCGCCCCACCTGGTGACCCGCATCGTGACCGAACACGGCGTCCACCATCCTGAGGAGCTCTCATGAGACGAATCGTGGTCGACACCGACACCGGCATCGACGACGCCCACGCCCTGCTGTACCTGGCAGGCCGCCCCGACGCCGAGATCGTCGCGATCACCTCGGTGTACGGCAACTGCACGGAGGAGGACGCCGCCCGCAACATCGGCTACGTCGCCCGCCTGCTCGGCCTGGACGTATCCGTCGCCAGAGGCGCCGCCGAGCCGCTTCGCGGCCCTGCCCACATCGCCGGGTACGTCCACGGCAAGGACGGCCTGGGCGACCTGGGCCACGACCGGCCGCTACCGGAGGTGAGCACCGAGTCAGGACCGGAGCTGCTGGTGCGGCTGGCGAACGAGCAGCCCGGCGAGCTGGACCTACTCGCGCTCGGCCCGCTCACCAACCTGGCGCTGGCCCTGCGCCTGGACCCCGAGCTTCTCACCAAATACCGCTCGGTGGTGCTCATGGGCGGCTCGGGACCCTACGCCCCGCCCGGCACCCTGCTGATGATCGACGCCAACGTCAACAACGACCCCGAGGCGGCGCGTGTGGTCTTCGCGGCGCCGCGCCGCGAGCTGGTCATGGTGGGCGTGAATGTGACGGCGGGTACGATCCTGGACGAATCCGCCATCGCCGCCCTGCGGGCGTCCGGCACGCCCACGGCACGCTTCGCGACCGAGATCCTGGACGCGTACCTGGACTTCTACCAGAACGAGTGGGGCCGCAGGATCATCCCGCTGCACGACCCCCTCGCCGCGGGCATCCTGCTGGACCGCACCTTCGCCACCGCCTGGACGGACGGCCCGGTCAACGTGCGCGGCGACGGCTTCCTGCACCGGGCCAGGCTGATGCGCACGCACGACGGCCTGCCCCCGGCCTTCCCCTACGAGCCCGCACCGGACACACGGGTGATCACCGCCGTGGACGCCCGCAGGTTCGTGACCGACTTCGTGGAGGTGCTGACCCGGTGACCACGATCGTGCTCGACATCGAGGGAACGACCAGCTCGACGGAGTCCGTGCACGTCGGCCTGTACGCCTACGCGAGGCCCCGGCTCGGCCCGTACCTCGACGCCCACCGTGACGACCCGGACGTGCGCGCGGCGCTCGCCGAGATCGGCGCGGCAACCGCGGCGGAGGCGGTGAAGGTGCTGCACGGCTGGATGGACGGCGACGTCAAGGCCACCCCGCTCAAGACGCTGCAGGGGCGAATCTGGGCCGAGGGCTTCGCGGCGGGCGAGCTGACCGCCCATTTCTTCCCCGACGTGCCGCCCGCGCTGCGTGCCTGGCACGCGGCCGGGCACCGGCTGGCGGTGTTCTCGTCGGGATCGGTGGCCAGTCAGTGGCCGTGGTTCGCGGGCACCGCGTACGGCGACCTGTCGGTGCTGGTCGGCCACTGGTTCGACACCGTCAACGCGGGCCCCAAGCGGGAGCCCGCCTCATACGCGCGAATCGCGGAGACTCTGGGCGACCCCGCTGGGCTGCTCTTCCTGTCCGACGTCCCGGCCGAGCTGGATGCCGCGGCGGCGGCCGGGTGGCGCACCACCGGGGTACGCAGGCCGGGCGAGCCGAACGCGGCCACACCGTTCGGCACCCATCCCGTCATCACGACCTTCGAGGAGATAGACCTATGAGCAGCGTGGACACGAAGCTGGCCGCCGAGCGGGTGCACGCGGCAGGCGCGAGACTGGCGGTGGAGGCGGCGCGCTTCACCGGGATCGGGTGGATGCGCGGCACCTCCGGCAACATCTCGGAGGTGGTGTCACGGGAGCCGCTGCGGCTGGCCGTCACCGCGAGCGGGCTGGACAAGGGCGAGCTGCTGCCGACGGACGTGGCGGTGGTCGGCGCGCGCGGCGAGGCCGTCGCCGTGGACGGCGTGGAGCCGCTCAAGCCGTCCGCCGAGGCCGGGCTGCACGCCCGGGTAGCCGCACTGACAGGAGCCGATGCGGTCGTGCACGTCCACGCGCTCAACGCGGTCGTGGCCGGGCACCGCTGGCCGGGCGGGGTGTCGCTGCGGGACGTGGAGACGCTCAAGGGCATCGGCCGCCTCGCCCACGACGACGCGGTCACGATCCCGGTCATCGGCAACAGTCAGGACATGGAAGAGCTGGGCGACCGGTTCGAGGCGGCCTACGACCCGCGTACGCCGGCCGTCATCGTGGCCGATCACGGTCTGTACGCCTGGGGCGGGGACCTGAAGCATGCCAGGCACATCACGGAGTGCGTGGAGTGGCTGCTCTCCTACGCGCTAGCCATCGCCTGACGTGTCGTCGTCCTGCCGAGGGACGTCGCGCTCCGCCTTGAGCTCCTCGGCGAGCTGCCTGGTCCAGGCCAGGCGCTCCTCCTCCGGCAGGTCGAAATAGCCTTCCGGCAGCGCGGCGTGGACCTTCTTACGTCTCCAGAAAGCCACCATCGCCTCCCGTCTGAATGTAGTCGCGGGTTCTCACATCGTAGATGGCGATCTGGTCGGTCTCTCTGGCCAGCTTGATCGCCCCTCTCTTCCTGGGGAGGTTCATGGACGGTTCGAGCCACATCTTCCCGTCCTCGATCCAGCACCCCAGGTAGATGTTCTTGCGGTTCTCGAAGACGTCGCGGTTGTCGCGCAGGTACTTGTCAATGGCCCGCGCGGCGACGTCCGGATCGTCGAGGATGCTCTCGGGGAACTGGGCGGTACGCCCGGTCGTGGCCACCATGTAACCCCGGGCGGGCGGCCGGCCGGTGGCCGGTGACCAGGAAAAGCCGCCGCTGCGCCGGGCGTCCCTGATCAGCCCGCCGAGCGGCACCGGCTTGGCGCCGCGGAAGAACCTGGCGGCCCGGCGGGCGATGAAACCGGCCGCGCCCGCGGGGACCCTACGCAACCAGCACCCGCGACGCCTGGTTCACGGCGAGGTTCAGCAGCAGGCCGGTGAGCCGCTTGGCCGCCGGGATCGTCAGCAGCGAGGCGCCGGAGGTGGCCGCCGCTGTGGCGACCGCCAGGCGGATCCTGACCAGCAGCGCGACGAGCTGCACGAAGAAGGCGATCTTGAGAGCGAGCACGAGCGCGGCGCAGACCACCAGGCAGACGCCGACGACCCGGGCGCCGGTCATGCCTTCGGCGACCACCGTGCGCGGGGCGTCCTCGCGCCTCCACGCGGTCAGGAACGCGTCGATCGCCTCACCTGCGTTGCCGCGCCGGACGGCCTCGGCGACGGCGTCCGCCTGCCCGGTGGCGACGCCGAGCCGGGCGCCGAAGCCGATCCAGGCGGTGGCCAACCGGTGCAGCGACTCCTCGTCCACCTCCGGCCACAGGTAGCCGAGCTCGTTGAGCAGGGCCGCGAGTTCGGCCGGCAGCCTCACGCCCACGTCCCGCTCCTGATCGCCAGGATCGAGTCCTGCTCGGCGGCCTCGTAGGCGGCGGCCATCGAGACCAGCCCTTCGCCGTGCTCGCCCAGCGCGGTGACCGCCGACTCGACGGACTCGGCCGCGATCTCGTGGATGGCGGCACAGGCTGCGGAGATCATGGCGCTGATGTCATCGTTCTGCGGAAGGGAACCCACAGCGGAGACGGCGGCGAGCAGCTCATCGAAAGCAGCACGCACCTCGATGGCGACCTCGCCCACGTCCGTTACCGCGCCCTCCAGAACGGTCTTGCGGATTTCCATGCGCTTATCCCTCGATTCTCCTGTCGAGCTGCCTAAGAACATCGCCGATGGTGTCGGCGAAAACGCCGAACCGGTCGGCCGAGAACTGCTGAAGCTCGTGTAACTCCGCCGACAGCGCCGCCAGATTCGGGACGGCCTGGCCACCGGCTGCCGCGGACACGCCGTCCAGCGCCTCGTTCACCGTGCGCAGGACCAATTCGGCCAGGTCGCCGGAGTCCAGCCGCCGGGCTCGTGGATTCATCCGCAGCGACTGCAGGCGAGGGCCCTCGGCCGTCAGAACCGCCGTCGCGCGGACCGTCCCTTCGGGGTCCGCTGCCTCGTGCCGGACGTCGGGCAGAGCGGGCGGTTCCGTCCGGGCGGCCTCCACGGCTCGTCTGACGGCCTCGATGAGCCGGTCGAAGTCGCCGGCACCGAGGTCGCCGATCATCTGCCTGCCTCCGCCATGACCTGTCCCACCCGGTCGAACAGCGGTTTCGGCTCGCCCTGCCGCCTCTCCCCGGTGAGCAGCAACCTGGCCGCCGCCAGAACGGCCCGGATGGCGCGCTCGCGCCGCTGCTCCGGCAGGGTCTCGATGTCGCTGACCGGGGAGAAGCCGATCACCCGCCGGGCCGCCTTGGCCGCGGCGAACGGCACGGCGTCCGCGTAGACCTTGGCCAGATAGCTCTCCAGGTCGATGACGCGGGGGTCGGCCCGGCCCGGCCACAGGGCGGCGAACTCGTCGGTGAACCCCTGCCAGGTCTCGGCCGCCTGCGCCAGCACCCACGCCGCGTGCGCGTCCTCGCCCAGGACGAGCGCGCGGACGGCGGCCAGCACGTAGTTGCCCCACAGCGCGCCGACGTCGAAGCCGACCGGGCCGTAGAAGGCGAACTCGACGTCGAAGGCCCTGGTCGAGTGGGGCTCGTCGCGGACCAGGACGGAGCCGGTGTGCAGGTCGCCGTGGATCAGCGCCTCGGCGTGCGTCATGAACGCGAGCTTGGCCGCCCCGATGGCCGCCCGCACGCCGGGGTCGCCCGCGTACGCGGCCACGTCCGCCTCGTTGGCGGGCAGGATCCGGTTGTGCTCGTGGGAGATGTACGGCTCGGTGAACACGAGATCCTCGGTGATCTCGCACAGCTCCGGGTTGGCGGTGGTGGCCACCGCCGCTTTGTGTCCCTTGGCGCCGAGCCCGAACACGGAGGTGCCGAACGCTACCTTCGCGACATACCGCCCGAGGTCCTCGGCCACGCCCTCGTGCCGCAGCCCCTCGTTGAGCGCGCCCCGCCACACCCGGTGGTCGGATAGGTCTTCGATGGCGATGACGTGCCACTCGTCGTCGGTGTCGTAGAGCTCCGGCACGAGGCCGGGCGCGACCTGGTTGTGCACGTGCAGCGCGCGTCCCTCGATGCCGTTGCGTTCCGGGGTGATGGGCCAGGTGGGGTCCACCCGCACGTACGGCAGCGCCTGCTTGAGCACCAGCCCGCCGCCGTCGGCCTCGGCCACGAACACCAGGTTGAGGTTGCCATCGCCCACCTCCCGCACCCGCGAGACGGCGCCGAAGCGGGCGAGCGCGGGCCGCGTGGCGACATAGCCGGGCACCGTGTCAACCGTGAGGAGCTCGTAGCTCACCTGATCCTCCTGAGCGTGTAACTGGTCACCAGCGCGCCGACGAGCAGCGCGCCCTGGACGAACGTCTGCGCGTAGTAGGGGGCGTTCAGCATGGTCAGGCCGTTGATCATGACGCCGATGAACAGCGCCCCCACCACCGTGCCCAGCGCGTTGGGGCGGTTGGCCCCGAGCACGGCGAAGCCGATGAGCGCCGCGGCCACCGACTGCAGCAGGTACGGGTCCCCGGCGCCCACATCGCCCCTGCCGAGCCGGGCAGACAGCAGGATCCCGGCGATCGCCGCGCACACCCCCGACACCGCGTACGCCAGGGCGCGGTAGCGGGCCACGCGGATGCCCGCCAAGCGGGCCGCTTCGGCGTTGCCGCCGATCGCGTACAGCGCCCGGCCCCAGCGGGTGTGGTTGAGCAGCACGTACACGGCAGCGGCGAGCAGGGCGAACACCACCACCGGGACCGGCACGGAGGCGATCGTGCCGCCGCCCAGCCAGGCGAAGCCCTCGGTGTAGCGGCCGGGGGCGGGCGCGCCGTCCACGGTCATGCCCGGCGCGACCGACTGGCCGCCCGTGACGATCAGCGCCAGGCCTTGGAACAGGAACAGCGTGCCCAGCGTCGCGACCAGGTCGGGCACCTTGGCGACGACGGTGAGCAGCACGTTCACCCCGGCCACGAGCAGGCCGGTGAGCAGCCCGGCCACGATCGCGGTGCCGCCGGTCAGGTTGAACCTGACCATGGTCAACGCGGTCACCATGACCACCGCGCCGACGCAGGCACCCGCCGACAGGTCGAACCCGCCCGTCGTCATGGAGACGGTGACGCCGAGCGCGACGATCCCGACCACGGCCACGGACTGCAGCACGACCAAGGCGTTGGGGTAGGTCGCAAACGCGGGCCGCAGCAGGGAGAACAGGACGACCATGAGGGCCAGCACGCCCAGCAGGCCGTAGCGGTAGGCCACGGCGGCAACCCGGGACGCGACGCGGTGGGACGATATGCTGCGGCTCGCGCCTCGCGCGGTGGCGATCATCCTCGGCCTCCCGGCTCGATCAGGGAAGCGGCCGCAGCGCTGACTCCAGTGCCCGACATGAGAGCGGCCAGGCGGTCCGGCGTCACGTCGGCGATCGGCAGCTCACCCACCAGGTCGCCCTCATGAAGCACGAGCACCCTGTCCACCAGGTCGTACAGCTCCTGCGGATCGGAGGAGGCCACGACGACGGCCGACTCCCGTGCGCGTTCCCTGATCACCCGGCCGATGTCCGCCCGCGCGGCCAGGTCCACACCTCGGAACGGCTCGTCGAGCACCAGCAGCCGCGGCTCCCCCGCCAGCCAGCGGCCGACCACCACCTTCTGCTGGTTGCCGCCGGACAGCGCCTCGATGGGCGCCTCCTGCCCAGGACCTCGCACCCCGAACAGGTCGATGACGTGCCGGGCGGCGGCCGACTCCGAGCGGCGCGCCAGCAGTCCCGACCGGGTGTGCCGGCGCAGCCACGGCAACGTGACGTGCGCGCGTACCGACCATCCGGGCACCATGGCCTGCGCCGCCCGTTCCTCGGGCGCGAACGCCACCCCCGCCGCGATCGCGTCGCGGGGGTCCTTCGGCTTGTACGGCACACCGTCGAGGGACAGCTCCCCCGACACCAGCGGCCGGGCACCGCCGAGCTGCTCGAGCAGCTCGGTCTTCCCGGCCCCGACCAGCCCGGTCACGCCCAGCAGCTCCCCGGCGCGAACCCGGAAGCCGAACGCGTGCCCGCCCGGCAGCGCCCGCACCCCGCCGGCGACGAGTACGTCCCGCCCCGCACCCGCACCGGCCTCCCGCGCAACGGCAGCCCGGCGAGCGGGCGCATCGGCCGCCGAGCCCAGCATGGCGCCCACGATCGCCGCCCGATCGAGCGGCGCGGCGAACGTGGCGACCAGTTCACCGTCCCTGAGGACCACCACCCGATCGCACAGCGCCTCGATCTCCGACAGCCGGTGCGACACATACAGCACCGACACGCCCGCGGCCGCCGCCTCCCGCACCCGGGCGGCGAGCGCGCCCGCCTCGACCTCCGACAGCGTGGACGTGGGCTCGTCGAGGATCAGCAGCCGGGCGTGGCGAGCCAGCGCGCGGGCGATGACGATCTGCTGCCGGGCGCTCGCCGGCAGACTCTCCACCGGCGCGTCCATGGACAAGTCGAGCCCGGGGGCGGCGGCGGACGCGGCGGCTCGGATCCGGGCACGGGTCTGGAACCACCCCCGCCGGCCGCGTGTCGCCAGCGCGTCGAGCGTCAGGTTCTCCGCCACGGTGGCGCCGAAGACCACGCCGTCGTCGATGTTCTGGTGCACGGTCTGCACCCCGGCCGCCTGCGCGTCCAGCGGGCCGCCGAACGCCAGGGGTCTCCCCTCGTATGACAGCGTCCCGGAGCTGGGCGCGGTCGCCCCGGAGAGGATTTTGATGAGCGTGGACTTGCCGGCCCCGTTGGTGCCGATGAGCCCCACGATCTCGCCCGGCCGAAGGTCGAGGGTGACCGAGGACAGGGCCGTGGTGGCGCCGTACACCTTGGAGACGGACGTGACCGCGAAGGTCACGGCGCCGCCCACGGCACGCGCGCCACGTCGGGCGTGGTCAGGCCGGGGAAGGCTCGAGTCAGCTGCTCGACGCTGGTGATGCCGGCGTCCCACAGCCCCTTCTGCGTGATCAGCGACGGCGGCACGGTGAGCGCCCGGTCCACCTGCTCACCCGCAACCAAGAGGGCGGCCGCCCGTACCGCGACCCGGCCCACGTTGGCGGGGTCGGTGGCCGAGGTGGCCACCCACGGGCTGTTCTGCTCGGTCATGACGCCGATGTCGGCGGTGGACACGTCCGCACCGTAGATCTTCACCTTGCCCGCGACGCCGAGCTCCTTGACCGCCAGCGCCGCGCCCTTGGCGAACTCGTCGTACGGCGCGAAGATCGCCTTGACGCCCGGATGAGCCTGGAGCGCCGCCTTGGCCTGGTCGGCCACAGCCGAGGCGGTCGAGCTGTTCACAACGCCGATCTGCGCCACCTGCTTGATGCCCGGGTTGTCCTTCTTGAACTGCTCCCAGGTCTCGTTGCGCCGGTCCAGCGGCGCGAAGCCGGCCACGTAGACGTAGACGACCTCGCCGGAGCCGCCCGTGTCCGCCTTCAGCGCGCCCAGCGCCTGCTCAGCGATCTGGTGATCGTCCTGGCTCAGGGTGACGGCCTCTGCGGTGCCGGGATCGACGTCGAACGCGACGAGCGGGATCTTGGCGGCCGCCGCCTTCTTGATGGCGGGCTGCACCGTCTGGGCGAACCCGTGGTCGACGATGATCGCGTCGGCCTTTCCGGTGACGGCCTGCTCCAGGTTGAGCGCCTGTTTGTCGTTGTTGCCGTCGCCGCTGGAGATCTCCAGCTTCACGTTGAGCGCCTTGGCCTCGGCTTGGGCGCCGGCGAGCCACTGCTCGAAATAGTCGCCGGAGGACAACTGGCGGACCAGGGAGATCCTGACGTCGCCCGCAGCGAACTTGGCGGGCACGGAGGCCGTCGGGCTCGCCGCGGCAGGTGACGGCGAGGGCGGTGGAGCGGATGGGGCGGCGGCAGGTGTGCCCTGAGAGCAACCGGCCAGGGCGAGGAGAGCCGCGACGCCCACGAGTCTTGCGAGGTTCACACAGCGGACTATATCCCACTATTCATGCATGTATTGTAGACTTTATGGTCATGACGTATCTGACCGTTTACACCGACGGCGAGCAGCCGGAGACGCTGCTGGCGACCGAGAACGCCGCGGAGATCGCGGCGACGCTGAAGGAGATCGACGTCGTCCTACGGCACTGGGCGGTCGTCGAAGACCTGCCGGAGGACGCCGGCCAGGAGGAGATCCTGGCCGCCTACCGGCAGGAGGTGGACCGCGTCATCGCCGAGGAGGGCTACACGTTCGTCGACGTCGCCCAACTCCACCCCGACGACAGCCCCGACTGGCCGGAGCAGGCCGCGGCGGCCAGGCAGAAGTTCCTGAACGAGCACACGCACGACGACGACGAGGTGCGCTACTTCGTCGCCGGCTCCGGCATCTTCTACCTGCACGTGAACGGCAAGGTGCACGCGGTGCTGTGCGAGGCCGGCGACCTGCTGAGCGTGCCCAAGAACACCACGCACTGGTTCGACATGGGCACGCGGCCCGACTTCACTGCCATCCGTTTCTTCCACGACGACGACGGCTGGATCGGCGACTTCACCGGCGACCCCATCGCCGAGCGCATCCCGGACTTCGACACGATCACGTCCACCCGTGCCGCCAGTACGGCTGGAGCGTGACCGCTCAGGAAAACAGCACCGTGCCCATGCCCAGGGCTGCGCACAGGAGCAGGATGCGCAGCATTGGCCCGCGGAGGACGAAGGTCATGACCAGGGCGATCATGGTGATTCCCAAGGCGATCGGGCTCACCGTGGCCGGCTCGGGGAGTTGAGCGTGGAACGGGCCCAGGCCCAGGTGAAGAGGGTGTGCTCGGCGAAGTAGAGGGCCAGGTTGGCGATCACGCCGACGACCGATGCGGTGATGCCGGTGAGCGCGGCGCTGATGGCCGTGTTGTGGCGCAGCCGTTCCACGTACGGGGCGCCCTTCCAGCTGATCACGGGTACGGGCGTCGGCGGGCAAAGCCACCAGCCCGTCGCCCAGCCGAGCCACGCCGAGCCAGTCCAGCTTGCGGCAGATCGTGATCCGCAACGTCGACGGCTGACGCGGGATGCGGTAGGTGAGCAGTACCCCCTGCCCAAAGCCCGGCGCGTACGACCTCATGCCGAGGCCTGCTCCTCCTCGGCGGTCCGGACGCGCAGGTCGGTATCGATCGCCTCGACAGACTCGTGGGCCTTGTCGCGCCGGTACTCGCGCACCGAGTAGGCGATGGCACCGGCCCAGATCACCGAGATGGCCAGGTAGGCGACCGTCTGGACGGCGCCGGAGGCGTCGATCCAGTCGCTGCGCAACAGGGTGCGCACATTGGTCAGGACGATCACGCCGCCCACGGCCAATAAACCCACATTTCCTACATAATTTATTGACTATGTGATCGCACTCGATCTACCTTGGGGAACGTGACGACCACGGATCTGACCATCCGGGGCCACGTGGACTACTGCCGCGTGGCCAGCGCGCTGTGTCCCTCCTTCCGACTGCAGGCCAACCCTCAACCGGAAGGACGAAACCCATGTCATCCCTGTCCATCGCCCCTGTAGCCGGTCGCATAGGCGCCCAGATCACCGGCGTGCAGCTCGGCGGCGACCTGCCCGCCGACGTGGTTGCGGAGATCCGCCTGGCCCTGCTGCGCCACAAGGTGATCTTCTTCCGCGGCCAGGACCACCTCGACGAGCGCAGCCAGGTGGCCTTCGCCAACCTCCTCGGCGAGCCGACCACGGCCCACCCGACCGTGCCCGCGCTCGACGGCAACACCCACATCCTCGACCTGGACTACCGCAACGGTCACAAGGTGGACCGCTGGCACACCGACGTCACGTTCGTGGACCGGCCGCCGCTGGCCTCCATCCTGCGAGCCGTCACCGTCCCCGACTCGGGCGGCGACACGCTCTGGACCAACACCGTCACCGCCTACGAGCACCTGCCCGCCGAGTTGCGCGACCTGCTCGACCGGCTGCGCGCGGTGCACACCAACGCCTACGACTACGCCCGCCTGGCCGGCGCCGACGACCGGAGCCGCGAGTACGCCAAGGTGTTCGCCTCGACGGTGTTCGAAACGGAACATCCGGTCGTGCGCGTCCACCCAGAGACCGGCGAACGCTCGATCCTGCTCGGCGACTTCGCCAAACACCTGGTAGGCCTGTCCAAGTCCACCTCGGCCGCCCTGATCCGGCTGATCCAGGAGCACGTCACCGAGGTCGAGAACACCGTCCGCTGGCGCTGGGCGCCCGGCGACGTGGCCATCTGGGACAACCGGGCCACCCAGCACCGGGTGGTGCACGATTTCGGCGACCGGCCGCGCCGCCTGCATCGGGTCACCATCGCCGGCGACGTGCCGGTCGGGGTGGACGGGCGGCCAAGCCTGGCGCTGGCGGGTGATGCCGCCGCGTACTCACCGATCGCCGCCTGACCCCGTCGACCGCCGTACGACCCCGGCCCCAACGACGTGGCAGGGGCGTGCGGCCGGGCCTTCGGAGTGCCCCGCCCACCACACACCCGGAGGAAGCCACATGACGTTCCATGGACGTGTCGGCCGGACCGTAGCCGAGTCGGCCCCCTGGTGGCCGGAACAGGTGCGCGCGCCCGAGGGCGCCCCCAACATCGTCCTGGTGCTGCTCGACGACATGGGCTTCGCCGACATCGGGCCGTACGGCTCCGAGATCGACACCCCCACGCTCGACCGGCTCGCCGCCCGCGGCCTGCGCTTCACCAACTACCACACCACCCCGCTCTGCTCCCCCTCCCGCGCCAGCCTGCTGACCGGGCTCAACCACCACCGGGCGGGGTACGCCTTCGTGGCCAACGCCGATCCCGGCTTCCCCGGCTACGCCTTCGAGATCGCCGACGACGTGCCGACGTTGCCTGAGATCCTGCGCGGAGCCGGGTACGCCACCTTCGCGGTCGGCAAGTGGCACCTGACCAAGGACGCCACGATGCACGACGGCGCTCCCCGCTCCTCCTGGCCAACGCAGAAGGGTTTCGACCGCTTCTACGGCATCCTGGAGGGGCTGACGTCGCTGCACCATCCGCACCGCCTGGTGCGCGACAACTCCCCGATCGAGACCGACGCCTACCCCGAGGGCTACTACCTGACCGACGACCTCACCGACCAGGCGATCGGGATGATCAAGTCGTTGCGGGCGCACGACGCGCGCAAACCGTACCTTCTCTATCTGGCGCATCCGGCGGTGCACGGCCCGCTCATGGCCAAGCCCGCCGACATCGCGAAATATCGGGGCAAGTATGGGAAGGGCTGGGACGCGCTGCGCGAGGAGCGGTTCGCCAGGCAACTCTCCGACGGGCTCTTCCCCGAAGGTACCGCGCTGCCGCCGCGCAACAGCGAGCCCTTCCACGACGTCCCCGTCTGGGATTCGCTCCCCGCGGAGGAGCGGGAGCTGTTCGCCCGGTACCAGGAGGTCTATGCCGCGATGGTCGACAACGTCGATCAGAACCTGGGCCGTCTGCTGACCGTGATCGAACAGTACGGAGAGCTCGACAACACCATCGTAATCTTCACCTCGGACAACGGCGGCACCGGCGAGGGCGGCGCGCGCGGCACCCGCTCCTACTTCAAAGCGTTCGGCAACCGGGCCGCGCTCAGCGTCGACTGGAGTCCTGACGTGCCGCGTGATCCCGAGCTGATCGGCGGGCCGCAGGCGATGGTCCACTACCCGCGGGGCTGGGGCATGGCCTCCAACACGCCCTTCCGCCTGTACAAGGGCACCACCCACGAGGGCGGCGTACGCGCGCCGTTCCTCCTGTCCTGGCCGGCCAGGCTGCGCGAGGCGGGACTGCGCGACCGCTACCAGTACGTCACCGACGTGCTCCCCTCACTGCTGGAGCTCGCCGGCGTGACCCGTCCCGAGCCCGCGGCGAAGCTGGACGGGACATCCTTCGCCGACGTCCTGACCGACCCGGCGGCGCCCAGCACCCACCGCGAGCAGTACGCCGAGATGACCGGCAACCGCGCCTTCCACCGCGACGGCTGGAAACTCGTCGCCCTGCACCGTCCCGGCCGTTCCCACGACGACGACCCCTGGGAGCTGTACGACCTGCGCGCCGACCCCACCGAGACCCGCGACCTGGCCGCCGACCACCCGGAGCTGGTGGCCGAGCTGGCCGCGGCGTGGGAAAGCGCCGCCTGGCAGAACCAGGTGTTCCCGCTCGACGACGGCACCGGCTACCTCTGGACCGCCCGCCCACCCGCGGAGGCCGCCTTCCACGAGCCCGTCACCCTCCTGCCCGGCACGCCCACGCTGGAGCGCTACCGCGCCGCCCAGCTGATCGCGTTCCGTGACTTCCGTATCGACGTGCGGCTCACCCACGGCCCCTCCGACCAGGGCGTGCTCGTGGCCCACGGCGATCAGGGCGGCGGCTACGGCCTCTACGTCGAGGACGGCCGCGTCCATCTGGCCTACAACGAGTACGGCGAGCTGAAGGTGGTCGCCGCTGATCACCTAAGGCCGGGCTCGCACGTGGTCTCGCTGACCGCCGCCGCGCTGCCCGGCTTCCGCTGGGACCTGCGGCTGGAGCTGGACGGTCACCGCGGCGCCGAGCTGGAGGGGGTGCGCATGCTGATCGGGCTGGCTCCGATGGAGGGCATCGATGTCGGCATCGACCGCCGCTCCCCCGTCTCCTGGCCCGTCTACGAACGCCACGGCCCCTTCCCCTACAGCGGCGATCTGATCTCCGTCACCTACCGACCCGGAGCGCCTGCCGCCTACGACCCGAAGGAGGTCCTGGCCACCCTACGCGCCGCCGCCGACTCCTTCGACTGAGCCGCGCGACCGGCCTCATCAATGCCGGGCGGGCTCAGTGGGAGGTCTCAGCGGGCGCGCACCGGGGACAGGAAGGGCGTCGCGAGTACGGGCCGACCGTGCTGTGGGACGCCCCTGTAGCGGGCCGGTCGTCACGAGGGCGGGCGGGCCGTTCGGATCCCGAGGAGCGAGACGATCGCCGCGAAGACGGCGACCCCCGCGCAGAGGAGGACCGCGTGCCAGTAGGCCGCGCCGTATCGGCGCCTGTGGAGCCGCTCAGGTAAATGCCCGATACCGCCGAGATGCAGATCGCGGCCGCGATGCGCTGCGCCATCTGGAGGATGCCGCCCGCCACTCCGGCCGCCTCCGCCGGCGCGTGCTGGAGCACCGAGGCCTGGAGAGGCGAGATGACCAGCCCCGCGGCGGCGCTCTGGCACATGGAGCAAACCGCCAGCAGCACGGGCGTGCCGCCGCCGCTCGCCCACCTTGACCCGGACCCCGTCGACCACTCCTCCGCAACGCAAGCCCGGACCCAAAAGTAGCGGCGGACGTCCACCCGCTGGGCTTCATGGTCCGCCCGCCCCACTCATCTCCGACGCCGAAACGTCCACCAGGCGTCGATGTCGCCTTGATCCGCACTTGGCTTCGTGACCCCGTCACACGATCACGTGACACGTCCTGACGGGGGAACGCTCATAACCGGCGGCGGCCTGCGCTTACCTCGCGCTTCCCGGCAGCGATATCACGTCCTCATCGCGCCGGACCGGCTGGCGGGAACGGCGGCCGCGCGACGGCGGGGCAGCAGGGTGACGAGGAGCGCGACGAGGTAGACGGCCGCGGCGCACCAGGGCAGCGCGGTCACACCCAGCGTGGTCAGCAGCGCGCCCCCGAGTCCGCCGCCGGCCGACATTCCCAGGTACAGCGCGGAGCTGTTGAGGCTGAGCAGGAGCGTCCCCGCCTCCGGCGCCGCCGCCATGAGCCGCATCTGCTGGGCGGGCACCATTCCCGCCGATGCCACTCCCATGGCGAAGATGAGCACGCCGGCCAGGACCAGGTTGTGCGCGAACAGCAGCAGCGGCGTCCCTATCGCGGCCGCGCCTACGGCGACCGCGAAGACACGGCGGCCGCCGTAGGCGTCGATGGCTCGCCCGGCAACAGCCGTGCCGATCACGCCCGCAACACCGCTGACCAGCATCACCAGCGTCAGGCCGCGCCCGGCGATCCCCGCCGTCTCCCGCAGCAGCGGCGCGACGTACGTCATGACCATGTACGCTCCGAGCAGCGTCACCGCCGTCACCGCCAGCAGGCCCGCGATACTCGGCCGGGCGGCCATGGCCAGCCGCTCGCGCAGCGAGAGCGCGCCGGGCAGGTGGACGGAGGGCAGGAAGACGGCCACACCCGCCGACGCCAGCAGGCCGAGCAGCACGATCATCCAGAACACGCCCCGTGGCCCCACCGCCTGCGCGACCACCGTGCCGAACGGCACGCCGATCAGTCCCGCCGCGCTGAGGCCGCCCATGACGAGCGCCAGCGCCCGGCCCGACCGCTCCGGCGGGCTTAGCACGACCGCCGTGCCGGAGGCGTTCGGCAGGTAGAGCGCCGCACCCAGGGCGGCGATCACCCGTGAGGCCATCATCACCGGGTACGACGGTGCCACCGCCGAGAGCGCGTTGCCCGCGGTGAACACCAGCAAGGTGATCGCCAGCAGCCGTTTCCTGTTCGCCTTGCCGGTCAGCGAGGTCAGGACGGGGGCGGCGATCGCGTAGACGAGGGTGAAGATCGTGATCAACTGGCCTGCGGCGGCCTCGGAGACGCCGAGTTCGCGGGAGAGCTCGGGCAGGATCGGCGCGACCACGAACCCGTCCACCCCGATGGCGAACGCGGCCACGGCCAGGATGAGAAGCCTAGGAGGCATGGGACTCCTTCTTGGATATTTCTAGCAGATTCGAAATAGGAGCCAAGCATGTCCCGGAGCTTATTTCAATACTTCTCGAAGAATGCGATAAGGTGGCGGCCATGCGGGAGTTGCGCCAGCCGGCCGTCGAGGACATCGACCTGAGCGACGTGCTGTTCGCACTGGCCGACCCGGTCCGGCGCGTGCTCGTCGCCCGCCTGGACAAGGGCGGAGAGTGCGGCACGGCACAGTGTGCCGGCGACGAGATGGCCGCCTCGACGGCCTCACACCACTTCAAGGTGCTGCGCGAGGCGGGCGTGACGAGCACCCGCCGCGACGGCACCCGCCGCCTGGTCTCGCTGCGCCGCGCCGACCTCGACGCCCGCTTCCCCGGCCTCCTGGACACTATCCTCCGCGCCGACCTCACACCGTCGACCGGCCACGCACCATCCCCGGACCCGCCCGCCCGCTGACCCCCGGCCGTGTCCCACGGCTCGTCCGGCCGAGTTTCGCGCGCCGGTTGTCCCGGTCCGGTCGCCGTGGTCTTGGCAAGGAAACGGCAGCGTGCGCCTTTACTGCACGGCCGTGGCCCGTCCCCCTGATTCACGACAGGCTCCGACCTTGCCGTCACTCGCTTCCGCGTGCCTGCCCATGAGGGCTCGATGCCCGCTGATGGCGTTCTCGCCGAGGAGTTGAGCAGGCGCCGACCTACAGCAGCTTGGCAAGGAGCGCGCCCAGGCGGCGGCGCTCGTCGGCGGTGAGGGCCCGGAAGGTGTCGTCGAGAAATGCCGGGAGCGACTCCTGGGCCGCGGCGAGCCGTCGACGGCCCGAATCCGTGATGGTGACGGCGTAGGAGCGCCGGTCGCTGGGATTGCGCTCCCTGCGTACGTGACCCGCCTGTTCCAGGTCGTCACAGACGCCGACCATGACGCTCCGGTCGATGCGCAATTCCTCGCTGAGCGTTTGCTGCGAGCAAGGGCCGACGGCGTCCAGCATCTGGAGCACGAGGTGTTGCCCGACCCCCAGCCCTTCCTCGGCCGCGTGCGCGTCGGCGGCGCGCGCCACGGCGGCCGAGGCCCGGCACAGCGCGATGTCCAGCCGCTCGGCCGCAAGCCGTGAAAAGTACGCCGGCCGGGCACGGCCGGTCGCCCTCGTGGTCGCCATCGCTCTCCTTTCCCGGATGACTAGCCTATCGCAAACCTTCTCTCCATAGATTGTTTGACAGCAGATGATTTGCGACCATACGGTTCATGGTCATGACCGTTGCCGGAGGAGCCACATCATGACGCTGAATCTCACCCCCGACGAGCTGCTGAGTACCACCCGTGCGGTGCGTAAGCGTCTCGATCTCACCCGTCCGGTGCCGCGCGAGCTGATCGAGGAGTGCGTGGACCTGGCGGTACAGGCACCGACCGGGCGCAATCGGCAGCGCTGGCACTTCCTCGTCGTCACCGAGCCCGAGCGGCGGCGGGCCGTGGCCGACATCTTCCTGCGTGCTCTGTCCCTGGCCAACGGGCAGCCGCTGAGTGAGCGGGATCGTTGGCGGATGGGCTACCATCCCGGTTCCACCGAGCGGGTCTTCGACGGCCTGCGCCATCTGGCCGAGAACATTCACCGGGTGCCCGCCTTCGTCATCCCCGGCGTGGAAGGGCGCACCGACCGCGCCCCAGTGACCGTGCAAGCCGGCGCCTGGGGATCCATCTTGCCCGCCGTCTGGAGCTTCATGTTGGCCGCCCGGGCGCGTGGCTTGGGCACCGTCTGGACGACCGCGCAGGGACCACTCGAACGCGAATTGGCCCAGGTGCTGGGCGTGCCCTACGACGACGTGATGCTGGCGGCGTTCATTCCGCTGGCCTACACGATCGGCACCGACTTCAAGCCCGCACGCCGCATCCCACGGGAGGAGGTTCTGCACTGGGAACGCTGGTGAGTGCGATGCCGGAGCTCTGATCGAAGTGACCCGGCGCTGAGACCGCCGGCCGCCCCGATGACCAGCGCCTTCATGCACGCATATCGGCTAAGACCTCAGATTCCCCGGAGACGGCTCCCGGCACGCGGGCCGCCGGGCTCTGCGAGCGCCATCGACGATCATTTCGTCAACGTCGGC
Organism: Nonomuraea sp. 3N208; assembly: GCF_052245935.1. Taxonomy (NCBI): domain Bacteria; kingdom Bacillati; phylum Actinomycetota; class Actinomycetes; order Streptosporangiales; family Streptosporangiaceae; genus Nonomuraea; species Nonomuraea sp. 3N208. Next base: position 56,770 of record NZ_JBQQBR010000034.1, read on the forward strand.
CTTCCGAACGCGCTCCCGCAGCTCGGGACCCGCTCCCGCCGGCGGTCGCACTGCGGGCGTGGGCGCGGACGTCGGCGTCCGGGTCCGACAGGGCGGCACTCAGCGCGGCGGCCACCTCGGGCCTGCCCGCCCAGTGCGACAGTGCGAGCACGGCCGCCTTGCGTACGTCGAGGTTGGCGTCCGCGAGCGCGCCGACGAGCGGCCCCGACGCGACGTCTGCATCCGCGACGGCCAGGCAGCGGACCGCTCCGACACGTACCTGCCAGTCGGGGTCGTGGATCGCCTGCGCGGCCTGGGTCTCCAGCGGGGAGCCTGTCGCGCCGGAGGCCTCCAGCGCGGCGGCGCGCACGAGCGGGTCAGGGTCGGCGGCCAGGGCCGCCAGCGCGGCGGACGGCTTGCCGATGAGGCCCAGCCCTTTGGCCGTCCACACCCGGACCTCCCGCGACGGGTCCGTGGCGGCCGCGGCCACGAGGTCGGCCTCGTCCAGGGACACCAGCCCGCGGATCGCCTCGATGCGTACCCGCCGGTCGGTGTCGGCCAGGCCGGCAGCGAAGGTCTGCCGGTCGCCGAGCCGAAGGGCGCGCAGGACGTCGAGCGCGCACGCCCGGACCACGGCGTCCTCTCCGCCGAGCCGACCGGCCAGGGCCGCACCGAGTTCCGACGTGGCGGGCAGGACCTCGACCAGTTCCTTCAGCGCGGTGGCCGCGGCCCGCCGCACCGTGCCGTGGGCGTCTCCGAGCGCGGCGGCCAGCGCCGCGCCGGCGCCCTCGGGGACGATCTCGGTGAGTGTGGCGATGGCGGCCCGCCTGACCTTGGGGTCGGGGTCGGACAGGTAGGGAGTGAGCTGTGCCGCGGTGGGCTGCTCCTCGGCCAGCCGGTGCAGTTCCAGGATGCGGGGTGAGCGGCCGACAGCAGTCCGGTCGGCGCGTGTGGCGGCGACCCGCCGCATGGTGGTGGCGGTGTGCGCGCCCAGAGTCACCGGTTCGGCGGCGGCCGGGGCGAACTCGGGGACGGGCACCAGGTAGGGCTCCACCGGGCGCTTGACGAACTCCATCGCGCCGTCGCCGCGCTTGCGCAGGTTCAGGTGGAACAGCCAGGCGGCGTCGTCGCGGGCGGGCAGGTCGGCCCGCTCGTGGTACAGGCCCCAGCGGCTCTCGGTACGGGTGAGCGAGGCGCGCGCGGCCATCTCGGCGCAGTCCCGGATGAAGTCGACCTCCACGCAGCGCATGAGCTCGTGCGGGGTACGCGCGCCCATCCCGGCGATCTCCTCGCGCATCCGCTCGAAGGATTCCAGGGCGATCTCCAGCTTGGCGGCCGTCTTGGGCGGCGTCACGTAGTCGTTGACGAAGCGGCGCAGCTTGTACTCGACCTGCTGCTGAGGCGGCCCGTCCGGATGACGCAGCGGCCGGTAGGCCAGCGCATGGGCGTCGGCGATCTGGTCCTCCGGCAGCATGTCCGGCACGGTGGCGTGGGCGGCGGCGTGGGCGCCGGCCAGGTCGCCGAAGACGAACGCGCCGATCATGTAGTTGTGCGGCACGCAGGCCAGGTCGCCGGCCGCGTACAGGCCGGGCACGGTCGTCGCCCCGTTCTCGTCCACCCACACCCCGGAGGCCGAGTGGCCGCCGCACAGGCCGATCTCCGAGATGTGCATCTCCACGTCGTGGGTGCGGTAGTCGTGGCCACGCCCGGCGTGGAAGGTGCCGCGGGTGGGTCGCTCGGTGGTGTGCAGGATGTTCTCCAGCGCCGAGACGGACTCCTCCGGCAGATGGGTGAGCTTGAGGTAGATCGGGCCGCGGGCCGAGGCGATCTCGGCGGCGACCTCGGCCATCATCTGGCCCGACCAGTAGTCGGAGTCGACGAACCGCTCCCCCTCGTTGTTGACCTGATAGCCGCCAAAGGGGTTGGCCACGTACGCGCAGGCCGGGCCGTTGTAGTCCTTGATCAGCGGGTTGATCTGGAAGCATTCGATGCCGCTGAGCTCGGCGCCGGCGTGGTAGGCCATGGCGTAGCCGTCACCCGCGTTGGCCGGGTTCTCGTAGGTCCCGTACAGGTAGCCGCTGGCGGGCAGGCCGAGGCGGCCGCACGCGCCGGTGGCGATGATGACCGCGCCGGCGCTCACCGTGACGAACCGCCCGGACCTGGTGTCGAACCCCGCCACGCCGACCGCCCGGCCGCCGGAGGTGAGCACCCTGACCGGCATCACCCGGTTCTCGATGCGGACCTTCTCCCGGATGTCCCGACGGCGCAGCACCCGATACAGAACCTTCTTGACGTCCTTGCCCTCCGGCATGGGCAACACGTAGCTGCCCGAGCGGTGAACGCGGCGCACGGCGTACTCACCGTACTCGTCCTTCTCGAACTTGACGCCGTAGCGCTCCAGCCGCCGGACCATGTCGTGGCCCCTGGTGGCGGTCTGGTAGATCGTCTTCTGGTTGACGACCCCGTCGTTGGCCCTGGTGATCTCGGCTACGTAGTCCTCGGGCGTGGCCTTGCCGGGAATGACCGCGTTGTTGACGCCGTCCATGCCCATGGCCAGGGCGCCGCTGTGGCGCACGTGCGCCTTCTCCAGCAGCAGCACGCGCGCGCCTCGCTCCGCCGCGGTGATGGCGGCCATCGTGCCCGCGGTGCCTCCGCCGACGACGAGAACCTCGCACTCCAAGTGGAGGCGGTCCTCGATCGAGGGGATCTCCATCTACAGCTCCTTCACGATCCTGTCGCGCAACCCGGCGTGTGCGTGCTCGTCCACCCCGCGCACGCCGAACACCGCGCGGACGCCGTGGCCGCCGAGTACCGCGACGCGGTCGGCGAGCAGCAGCGCCTCGTCCACGTCATGGGTCACGAAGACGACCGTCGCCTGGGTGTCACGCAGCACGTCGAGCAGCAGGCGCTGCATCTGGGCCCGGGTCTGGGCGTCGAGCGCGCCGAACGGCTCGTCCATCAGCACCGCGCGCGGCGCAGCCACGAGAGCGCGGGCGAGCTGCACGCGCTGACGCATGCCGCCGGACAGCTCGCGCGGCAGTCTGTCCGCGGCCCCGGTCAGGCCCACGCGCTCGATCCAGTCCCGCGCCGCGGCGGCGCGCTCCCGCCTGCCCACCTTGCGGATGCGCAGGGGCAGCTCGACGTTCCGCAGGACGGTCCGCCACGGCAGCAGCCCGTCATCCTGGAAGACCATGGCGCGTTCGGCCGAGGTGCCGGTGACCTCGGCGCCGTCGGCGCGGACGACCCCGCCGACCGGCGGCAGCAGCCCCGCCAGTGCCCGCAGCAGCGTGGACTTGCCCGAGCCCGACGCGCCCACCACGACCAGCACCTCGCCCGGCACGATCCGCAGATCGACCTCGCGCACGACCAGGTCGCGACCGTAGCCGAGGGACAGCCCCTCCAGGGCGAAGCCGAGCCCGGCCGCCGGTGCCGTGCGGACCCTGGGCACCACCGCGGTCATGACGTGCCTTCCTGAGCTCTCGGCAGCCAGCGGGTGACCCGCCGCCCGGCCAGCTCCACGGCGGCCGAGGTCAGCCAGCCGAGCAGGCCGATGGTGACCATCCCGACGATCACTCCGGGATAGTCCACCAGCGTGTACGCCTGCCACGTCCGGTACCCGACCCCGAACTCGCCGGAGATCATCTCGGCCGAGATCACGCAGATCCACGACACACCCATGCCGACCGACAACCCGCCGAACACCCCCGGCAGGATCCCCGGCAGCACAACGTGCCACAGCACGTGCAGGCGCCGGCCGCCGAGCGTCCTGACGGCGTCCTCCCAGAGCGTGGGCAGCGCCCGGACGGCGTGCCGGGTGCTGACCAGGATCGGGAAGAAGGCGGCCACGAAGGTGATGAACACGATGCCCTGCTCGTCGGTCGGGAACAGCAGGATCGCCACCGGGACGAGCGCGATCGCCGGGATGGGGCGGACCGCCTCCAGCAGCGGCAACAGCACATCCCGGGTGCGCGGCGACCTCCCGAGCGCCACACCGGCGGCGATGCCCGCGATCGTGGCCAGGCCGAACCCGGTGAGGATGCGAATCAGGCTCTGCAGCAGGTCCAGCGCGAAGACCGGAGTGACGAGCTGCCGGACGGCCTCACCCGCGATCTCGTCGAGGGTGGGCAGCCGATCGAACCTGAGCCACAGCCGGGCGTCCGCGGCGGTGAGCGCCTGCCACAGCCCGGCCGCCGCCAGAACGGAGGCCACCCTGATGACCCATCTCCTGCTCATGCGCCGGCCTCCTTGAGCGCGGCGTCGTACGTGATGGGCTCGGCCTTCGGATGGCCGGCCCGGTAGGCGTCGGCGCCGTCCTGCGTGGTGAAGGGGAGGAAGTTCGCCCCCTCCTTCAGCCACACCGCGTGGTCGGCGAACCAGCGGGTGCCGGTGACCGTGTCGGGGACGTAGGCGGCGCGCACCTTGGACTTGGCGGCGGCGATCTGGCGGAGCAGGCAGGTGGGGCTGGCCGCGGGCTGCGTCGTGGCGGCGCCTTCGAGCCACAGCTCCGACGCGGTCCTCGGGTCCCCGGCCGCGCCGCCGCACACGGGGTCGGTGCCGGTGATCCGGGCGGGGTTCGCCGTGGAGGCCACGTCCTTGTCGTACGCCGGACCGTAGGCCTTGCGCAGGTAGGAGTCGTTGACGAAGGCGGAGACGTCGACGCCGCCGAAGTCGGTGCCGATGCGCTTCAGGTACGGCACGTCGTGCTCGTGCGCCGCCTTGAGCTGCGGCTTGAGCATGACGTCGAAGGTGGAGATGCCGCCGGGCCCGTTGTAGAGGTAGACGACCTCGGGAGGCAGGCCGGTGACCTTCGCCACGGACTCCGCCGCCGCCAGCGGGTGCTCGTGCAGATAGCGGGTGGCGTCGATCTGCGCCTTGAGGAAGGCGTCCACCACGTCGGGATGCTCCTTCGCGTACGCCTGGCGCACCACCACGCCGTGGAAGGTCGGCACGTCCAGCGCGGAGCCGTCGTAGAGCAGGCGGCCCTTGTCCTGGAAGACGAGCAGGCCGGGCCAGGCGACGAACTGCGCGTACGCCTGGACGCCGCCCGACTCGAGCTGCGAGGCGCCGACGGCGGGCTGGTGGTTGACCACCTCGACCCCAGTGACCTTGGCCTTCTCCAGGGCCTGCACCAGGGTGCCGTGCCCAGCGGAGCCGACGCTGGCCGAGACCTTGGTCCCCTTCAGGTCGGCCAGCGTCCTCGCGTTGGACGCGGGCGGGACGACGACCATGTTGAGACCGCCACGCAGGTTGTAGCCGGTGATGGAGATCAGCTCCGTACGCGCGGCGGGAACGTTCTGGGTACGGGAGGCATTGATCAGCAGCGGATAGTCGCCCATCGAGCCGATGTCGATCTTTCCTGCGACCATCTTGGCGGTGATGGGCGCGCCGGTGTCGTAGTCCTGCCACTCGACGGCGTACTTGTCGCCGAGCCGCTTCTCCAGGTAGCCGAGCGAGCGCAGCAGCGTGCCCGCCGTGACCGTGTTGATGGTCTTCGACTGGTAGCCGATGACCAGCTTCGTCTTGCCCGTGCCGCCCGCCGCCCCGGCCACCGAGCAGCCGGCGGCGGCGACCAGGGCGAGGGCCGCCAGAACGATGCGCATGGTCGCTTTCCTCATCGCAGCAGGTAGGGGATGTTGATGGTGACCGCGTCCACAGGGCACCTGGCCGCGCAGGGACCGCAGTACCAGCACTCGTCGACGTACATGTAGGCCTTGCCGGTCTCCTCGTGGATCGCCAGGGAGTCCAGCGGGCAGGCCTCGACGCAGAGCGTGCAGCCGTCGATGCACAGCGCCTCGTCGATGGTCACGGGCACCTCGACCCGCTGGTTGATCAGGGCCATCGCTCCTCCTGGTCAGTGGCGCGGTCGAGATGTCCGCGCATGGTCAGCCGGTCGCCTCTGAAGCGGATGAACTCCAGGTCGACCGGCCGGCCGTCGGCCAGGTGGGTGAGCCGCTCGACCATGAGCAGCGCGGCGCCGCGCGGCGCTTCGAGCACGGTTGCCGTATGTGGGTCGGCGTTGACCGCCTCCAGCGTGAGGTCGGCCGTGCCGAGCTGCTGGCCGGCGATCTTCTCCAGCAGCACGAAGATGTCGTTGTGTGCCAGGTCCGCGTCGAACAGCGGTTCACCGACGTCGCGGGCCAGGTAGGTCAGGTCCAGCGAGAGCGGCAGGCCGTTGAGACGGCGGAGCCGTTCGAGATAGACGACCGACTCGCCCGAGGACAGGCCGAGCCGGGTGCTCACGGCGGCGGGCGGCTGGATCAGGGTCATGGTCCTGACCTGGTTGGTCACCTGTCCGTGCTCGTGCAGCGTCTCGGCGAGGCCGAGCAGCTGATGCAGGCCGTGCGGGTACTTCTCGCCCGCGACCGTGGTCCCCACTCCGGGGCAGCGCTCGACCAGCCCTTCCTCGTGCAGCAGGCGCAGGGCGTCGCGCACCGTGTTGCGGGAGGCGCCGAACTCACGCGCCAGCGCCGCCTCCGGCGGCAGCCTGCCGTGGGGGAAGATCCCGTGCACGATCTGGCGCCTGAGCAGATCGGCCACCTGCCTGGCACGGTCGGCGCGGTGCCGCGCGGCCCCGATCTGTCCCATCTCCACCTCCCTACCTGGACACAAGCAATAACCTAGCAATTGAGTAGGTAAAGTGGGATAACGGTAAGATTGCGCCACCTTGCGTTACGCACACACCGTCTGCGAGCAGCGGCTAATCTCCGGACGCCACAAGATCTGCCACCTCGCGGCAGCGAAATGGCACGCCGCACCATCTACGAAGCCGCCCTCGCCGCAGCCGTTACCCAGTCCGAATCCGGGTGACGTCCAAGCGGACGAGGTCTTGGCGGTGCCCCCGGGATGGCTGCCTTCGATGTCTCCATCCAGACCGCTGTTCGCCGCCGTCATGCTCACCGTCGTGGGCCTCCTCGACGCCTGTGGCGGCGGGGGCACTGCCGGAACGGCGCAGGGCGACAGCAAGCTCGTGTACGGCGCCCGCCCTTTCATGAACGCTTTTGGCTAAAGCAGTATATCTACCTAAATAGTGGAGAACTCGACGCGGGGCACGGCGGCGACCAACGCCTGCGTGTAGGGGTGGCGGGGCTGGGTGAACACGTCGTCGACGTCGCCTTCCTCCACGACGCGGCCATCCTTCATGACCAGCACGCGGTCGGCGACGTGGTGGACGACGCCCAGGTCGTGGGAGATGAACACCATCGCGGTGCCGTACTCGGCCTGGATGTCGGCGAGCAGGTCGAGGACCTGGGCCTGGATGGAGACGTCGAGCGCGGAGACGGGTTCGTCGCAGACGAGCACGTCGGGGCGGGGGCCGAGGGCGCGGGCGATGGCGACGCGCTGGCGCTGGCCGCCGGACAGCTCACGGGGATGCCGGGCGGCCGTCTCGGGCTGTAGGCCGACGCGGGCAAGCAGGTCGTGTACGCGTTCGCGGCGTTCCGCCCGAGGCAGGCGCAGCGGCTCGGCGATCAGACGGCCGACGGTGTGGCGGGGGTCGAAGGAGTCGAGCGGGTTCTGGGAGATGAGCTGGATCCTGGGGCGGAGCGGGCGGCGGGCGCGTTCGAGCTGGTGGCTCCATGGCCGCTGGTGCAGGGTGACCTGGCCGGTGTCGGGTTCGAGCAGGCCGAGGGCGAGGCGGGCCAGCGTGGTCTTGCCCGAGCCGGACTCGCCGACGACGCCCAAGGTCTCGCCCTGGTCGAGGGCGAAGGAGACGTCGTCCACGACGCGGCGCGGGCCGTAGGAGCGGGTGAGCCCGGCTCCGGCGAGGACTTGGACCGAGGAGCCGGGGGCGGGGCGGGTGCGCGGGGTACCGGTGGTGAGGCGGGTGCCGCGGGAGGCGGCGGACGGGACGGCGGCCAGCAGCGCGCAGGTGTAGTCGTGCGCGGGCGCGGCCAGCACCTCCCGGGCGGGCCCCTCCTCCACGACCTGCCCGTCCTTCATGACCAGGATGCGGTCGGCGATCGAGCCGACGACGGCCAGGTCGTGGCTGATCAGCAGTATCGCGGTCCCGGCGGCCTTGCGTTCGGCGAGCAGCCGCAGGATCTGGGCCTGGACGGTGACGTCAAGCGCGGTGGTGGGCTCGTCGGCGATGATCAGCTCGGGGTCGGCGGCGATGGCGGAGGCGATCAGCGCCCGCTGCCGCAGCCCACCGGAGAGCTGGTGCGGGTACTGCCCGACCCGGGTCGCCGGATCCGGTATGCCCACCGCGTCGAGCAACTCCAGCACCCGCTCCGCGCGGCGGGCCCGGGGCACGACGTCGTGCACGGTGAGCACCTCGGCGATCTCGGCGCCCACGGTGCGCAGCGGGTCGAGCGAAACCAGTGCGTCCTGCAGGACGAGACCGGCGAACCCGCCGCGCAGCCGCCGCCAGTCGCCGGGGGTGAAGGCGAGGGCGTCCCGGCCGGAGACGCGGAAGGCCGAGGCCCGCACGGTCGAGCCGGGTCCGGTCAGGCCGAGCAGGGTCCGTGCCGTGACGCTCTTGCCGGAGCCGGACTCGCCGACGATGGCCACGCACTCGCCGGACTCGACCGCCAGGGAGACGCCGCGTACGACCTCGGCGTGGCCGAAGCTCACGCGCAGGTCCTCCACGGTAACCAGCGAGGTCATGGTGTTCTCCCCTCGAAGCGGCGTTGCAGGCGGCGGCCGATGACGGTCAGGCAGACGACGGTGAGCGTGATCGCCAGGCCCGGGAAGAGTGCCTCCCACCAGGCGACCCGCAGGTAGTTGCGGGCCTCGGAGAGCATCGCGCCCCACTCGGCGGCCGGCGGCTGAGGTCCCATGCCGAGGAAGCTGAGCCCGGAGCTGGCGATCACGGCCTGGCCGAGGCCGATGGTGGCCAGCACGGAGATCGGACCGAGCACGTTGGGCAGCACGTGCCCGGCGATGATCGCCAGGCGAGAGCGGCCGAAGGTGAGCGCCTGCTCGACGTAGCCGGAGTGGCGGACGACGAAGGTCTGGGCGCGGATCACGCGGGCGTAGTTGGGAATCTGGGCGACGGCGATGGCGAAGATGACGTTGCCGGTGCCCGGGCCGGTGATGGCCACGACGAGCAGGGCGAGCAGCAGCTCGGGGAGGGTGGACAGCACGTCGAACGAGCGGGCCAGCGCCTCGTCGAGCCATTTCGGCGACAGCCCGGCGGCCAGGCCGAGCAGCACGCCGGCGGTGACTGCCAGGGCGGTGGCGGCGACGCCGATGCTGATGGAGTGGCGGGCTCCATAGACGACCCTGGCCAGCACGTCGCGGCCGAGGTGGTCGCTGCCGAACCAGTGGGCGCCGCCGGGCGGGGCGAGCGCGTTCAGCGGGTCGGCGGCCAGCGGATCGGCGTTCGTGAGCAGTCCGGGTGCGGCCACCGCCGCGGCGAGGAGGACGAGAAGGGCCATCGGCACGAGCAGGCGCAGGTCGGTGGACGCGCTCAGGACGAGGTGGCGGCGGGCAGGGCGGCGCAAGGACGTGGGGGCGGGGCTGGATTCCCCGGGGGTGAGCACGCGCATCACCGGTCAGCCCGTATCCGGGGGTCGATGACGCGGTAGGCCAGGTCGAGCAGCGTGCTGATGGTGACGTACACGACCGCCGACAGCAGCACGACGGCCATCACCACGGGCATGTCCCGGCCGGTCACCGCCTGCATGGCCACCTGGCCGAGCCCGGGCCGCCCGAACAGCACCTCGGTGATCACCGCGCCGCCCAGCAGCGTCCCGGTTAACCACCCGGCCAATGTCACCGCGGGGATCAGCGCGTGCCGCAGGGCGTGCCGGGCGACGAGGGAGCGTTCGGTGAGCCCGCGCGCCCTGGCCGTCACCGCGAACGGCTGTTCAAGGGCCCGTTCGAGCCCGCCGCGCAGCACTTGGCCGAGCACGCCGGCGATGGGCAGGCCGAGCGCGAGCGCGGGCAGCACCAGCGCCCGCGCTCCCTGCGCCCCGGAGACGGGGAACCAGCCGAGCGTGAACGAGAACACCGACAGCAGCACGATCCCGATGAGGAAGGGCGGCACCGACACCGACACGAGCTCGGCCGCGGAGGCGGCGCCGCGCAGCCACCGCCCTCTCCCCGCTGTGACGATCGCGATGACCCCCGCGAGCGCCACGCCCGTGGCCGCCGCGGCGAGCGTGAGCTGCGCGGTCGGGCCCACCTGGGTGGCGAGGATCTCGCCGACGCCGCGCTGCAGCTGGTAGGAGCGCCCGAGGTCGCCGTGGAGCAGCCGCCACAGGTAGGACAGGTACTGCACGATCTCGGGCCGGTCGAGCCCCCACTCGGTGATGATCTTCGCTCTGATCTCCGGGGTGTCGGGGCCGTCGCCGACCAGGATGTCGACGGTGTCGCCGGGGGCGAGCAGCAGTGCGACGTACGAAGTGGTGGCGGCGGCCCACAGCACCGCCAGCCCGGTCGCCAGTCGCTTGATCATGTGCCGATCCGCACGTTGTACGCGCTCGCGGGGGTGCCGGACGCGGGGTCGAAGCCGAGGCCCTGCACGCTCTTGTGCGCGGCGATCTGGTCGGCGGGGATGTAGAGCGGGAACACGATGGCGTTGTCCACCACGGCCGCGCGCTGGGCCTTGGCGTAGAGCTGCTTGCGCTCGGCCTGGTCGGAGGTGGCGGAGGCGGTGGCGAGCCACTTGTCCACCTGAGGGTCGGCGAAGCGGGTGCGGTTGATGGCGCCCTTGGCCGGCAGGATGAGGTTGAGTGCGGCGCCCGCGTCGGAATCGCCGCGGGAGTTGCCGAAGAGCTCGTACGCGTTCTCGTCCAGAGCCTTCTGGGCGCTGCCCTGATCCACGATCTTGACCTGGAAATCGATGCCGGCGTTCTGCTTGACCTGGGCCTGGATGGCCTGCGCGAGGACGTCCCTGCGGTCCCGGACGAAGGGCGCGGAGGCGACCTCGCGTACCGTGAGTCGCTTGCCGTCCTTGACCCGGTAGCCCTCCGCGTCGCGCTCCTTCCAGCCGGCCGCGTCGAGCAGGGCGTTGGCCTTGGCCACGTCGCCGCCGAAGGTGTTCTCCAGGGTGGCGTCGTAGAAGGTGCTCCGCTTGCCGACGATGCTCCACGCCCTGGTGGCGGTGCCCTGGTAGACGGACTTCAGCACGGCGTCCACGTCCACGGCCTCGCGGAACGCCTCCCGCACACGCTGGTCGTCGAAGGGGGCGTGGGAGGTGTTGAAGTAGTAGGAGTAGGCGGTGCCGGAGTTCAGGGCGGTCTGCAGGGTCAGGGTCGGGTCCTTCTTGATGAGGCCGACCTCGGTGGCGGGGACGCCCTCGATGACCTGCACCTGGCCGGAGGTGAGCGCGCCGACGCGGACCGCGGCCTCGGGCAGGAATCGGTAGGTGATCTCGGACAGGTGGGCGGGGCCCTGGTGTGCTGCCCCGGCGGGGGGCCAGTTGTAGGCGGGGTTGCGGCGGTAGTGGATCTCCTGGCCCTGGACGTACCGGTCCAGGATGAACGGCCCGGTGCCGACCAGGTCGGGCCCGCCGAACTTGAGGTCCTTGGCGCTCTTGAGCGACTTCGGCGAGACCTGCCCGGCGTAGGGCGAGGCGAGGAAGTCGAGGAACAACGCGTCCGGCTCCTTGAGTGTGATCTTCAGCTGGTACGGCGACACGACCTCCGCCTTGTCGAAGGCCTTGAGCTGGATCGCGGCCACCGCCGGGTTGTAGCCGGGCACCCCGAACTGCTCGAGGTTTGCCTTGACTGCGGCGGCGTCGAACTTCGTGCCGTCGTGGAAGGTCACGTCGTCGCGCAGGTTGAGGTTGTAGGTCAGCCCGTCGTCCGACACCTTCCACGCCTTGGCCAGCCAGGGCCGGAACGTGCCGTCCTCGGCCTTCGACAGCAGCGCGTCGAACTGGTTGAACACCAACAGCCTGGCCTTGTTCTGTGCCCACAGCTGGGGGTTGAACGTGATGGGTTGCGTCTCGATGGCCCAGGTGAGCGTGGTGGCCTGGGCGGTTTGGGCGGGCTGCGCGCCGCACGCGGCGACGGCCAGCAGGAGGGCGGGGATCAGGCGCTTCACGGGCGGTCCCAGGCGTCGGCGAGCAGCTCATACGAGCGCACACGGTCTTCGTGGTCGTGGGTGATGGTGGTGACGAGCAGTTCGTCGGCCCCGGTCACCCGGCGCAGCACGCGCAGCCGCCCGGCCACCTGCTCCGGCGAGCCGACGAACTGCGTGTCGAGGCGGTCCTTGACCAGTTCCCGGTCGGCGTCCGTCCAGACGTGGGCGTCGGCCTGCTCCGGCGTCGGGTACGGCATCGCGCCGGCCCCGGTCCTGATGCTGCGGACCCACAGGCCGTACCCCTTGGCCAGCTCGTGGGCCCTGGCCTCGCTCTCGGCGACGACCGCGTCCGCCGAGACGATCACGTACGGTTCGGCCAGCGCGTCCGACGGCTTGAACGCCTCCCGGTAGGCCTCCACCGCCTCCAGCACGCTGGACGGGCTGACGTGGTAATTGGCCGCGAACGGCAACCCGCGCTCGCCGGCGACCTGGGCGCTCTGCCCGCCGCTGCTGCCCAGGATCCACACCTGCACGTTGGCCCCATCACCGGGTATGGCGTGCGCCTGGTGTGTGCCGTGGAGGAAGGCCAGCACGTCGTCGATCTGGTCGGCAAAGTCCGGCGTCTGGGCGCCCGGCTGCTGGAGCAGCGTCGCATAGTGAGCCAGTTGGGGGTGCTTGGCGAGTCGCGACCAGTCGAACGGCGGCGGGATGAGCAGCCCGTCCACGATCCTGGCGTCCTTCTTCTCTACGGTCGCGCCCTTGGCCAGTTCCGCGCGGCGCTGCCCCGAGCGCCCGATGCCGAGGTCGATCCGGCCCGGGTACAGCGCGTCGATGAGTCCGAACTGCTCGACCACCGACAGCGGCGTCTGGTGCCCGAGTTGCACAGCCCCCGACCCCACCCGGATCGTGGACGTGGCTGCCGCCACCAGGGCGATCAGAACGGCCGGGGCCGAGCTGGCCACGCCGGGCGCGAAGTGGTGCTCGGCCAGCCAGTAGCGGCGGTATCCCTGCTCCTCGGCCCGGCGGGCGAGGTCGATGGTGTTGCGCAGTGCGTCGCCCGCCGTGCCTCCCGACACGATTGGGGCGAGGTCGAGAATGGACAGCGTCACGCGGCACCTCCGGGGAACGGCCTGCTGGGGATCTCCGCCCTCAGCGCGGGCGCGATCTCGGTCTGGAACAGCTCCAGCGCGTTCCGGTGCTGCTCGGGGGTGAGCCCGTCGGCGTCGGCGTGCAGGTGCATGACCTCGTGCCCGAACCGCTTGTGGTAGCGCAGCACCTTGTCGATGATCTGCTGCGGGCTGCCGACCAGGATCGAGCTGCGCTCGATGGCGTCCTCCAGCGTGGGGAAGACGATCGGCAGGCCAAGCCTGCGCTGGAACGCCACGCGGGCGTCATAGAGCGGACGGTACGTCGCGATGGCCTTCTGCGAGGTGCGGGCCGCGTAGTAACCCGCCGTCCCGGCCCCCACCAGCGCGTCGGCCGGGTCGTGCCCGTAGTGCGCCCAGCGTTCCCGGTAGTGGTCGATCAGCTCGGCGTAGGGGTCGATCGGATTGGTGACGTTGGCGGAGAACAGCGGATCGCCGTAGCGGGCGGCCAGGTCCACCGACTCCTTGCTGGTGGCGCTGCCGTGCCAGACCCGGATCGGCCGCTGCAGCGGCCGCGGCCAGGTCTCGGCCTCGGTGAGCGACGGCCGGAAGCGGCCCTCCCAGGTGACTTTGTCCTCCCGCCACAGGCGGCGGAACAGCTCGTACGACTCCCGGTTGCGCTCCCACTGGTCCTCGGCCGTGACGTGGAACAGCTTGGCCTGCGCCGCGCCGTTGCCCTTGCCGATGATCAGCTCCAGCCGGCCCTCCGACAGGTGGTCGAGCGTGGCGTAGTCCTCGAACGCCCGCACCGGGTCCAGCAGGCTCAGCGTGGTGACCGCGGTGAACAGCCGGATCCTGGACGTCCTGGCCGCGATGTGGCTGAGCACCACCGGCGGCGAGGAGGAGATGAACGGCCGCTCGTGCCGCTCCCCCACGCCGAACCCGTCGAAGCCGAGCTCCTCGGCCAGCACCGCGTTCTCGACGACCTCGCGGAAGCGCTCGGTGGGCGATCTGTCGTCGTTGTGCACGATCAACGTGATAGCCAGAAATTTCATGACACCTCCGCGTAGCGGCTGGCGGGGCGCGGCAGGCCGAGCAGCCCGCGCAGGGTGGCGGCCTCGTACGCGTGCCGGAAGGCCCCGCGTCCCCGCAGCTCCGCCGTGAGCCCGCGGGTGATCTGCTCCAGGTCGTGCGGCAGCGCGCCGGGCCGCAGCCGGAAGCCCTGGATCCCGGTCCGCCGCCACTCCAGCAGCACCTCGGCCAGCTCCCGCGCGGTGCCGGTGAAGACGGCGGCGTCGGAGACGAGCTCGGCCCCGTCCAGTTCGTCGAGCCGCGCCTTGCGTGAGGCCGCGTCATCACCCAGGAAGACCAGCAGGTCGGCGAAGATCTTCAGCTCGGCGGACAGCTCTCTGAGCTCCTCGACGACGGCGCGGGCCTGCTCGGCCGAGTGCGGCGTGACGTACACGATGTCGGCGCTGCTCGCAGCGAACTCGTACGGCAGCCGCGCGTGGGCGAGCGCGGTCACGACCGGCTGGCCCTGCGGCGAGCGCGGGGTGATCGACGGTCCTTTGACCGAGAAGAACCGGCCGGCGAAGTCGATGTAGTGGAGCTTGTCCCGGTCGATGAACCGCCCGGTGGGCACGTCGCGGATCTCGGCGTCGTCCTCCCAGCTGTCCCAGAGCCGCCGCGCCACCTCCACAACGTCGCCGGCCTCGGCGAACAGGTCGCGCATGCGCGGATCGGCGGACAGGTCCACGCCGCCGGGGCGGTTCAGGATGCGGTCGATCGGCGGGAACTCCCTGCGGCCGAAGTGGCGTGCCTCCGAACTGCGCGGCGAGATCTGCGCCCGCCACCCGGCCCGGCCATTGCTGACGTGGTCGAGCGTGGCGATGCCGATGGCCACGTGGAAGGGCTCGGTGTGGGTGGTGGTGGCCGTCGGCACGAGCCCGATCCGGCTGGTGAGCGGGGCCAGCCGGGCCGCGAGCAGCACGGCGTCGAACCGGCCTCGCACCTGGTCGGTGCGGTCGTCGGGGCCGTCGGGCAGGGTGGACTGCACTCCGAGGGCGTCCTCGATGGTGACGAAGTCGAGCAGCCCTCGCTCGGCCTCGGCCACGAGTCCCGCCCAGTGGCGGGCCGAGAAGACGTCCGCCGGGGACTCGCGCCAGGCGGCGGGGTGCCAGCCCGCAGCGTCCAGCGCCACGGCCAGGTGCAACGTCATGCGAGCTCCAAATGGTCACGGAGGGTGGCGCCGGTGTAGTCGGCACGGAAGGCGCCGCGTTCCTGCAGCAGCGGCACCACCCGGTCTACGAACTCGTCCAGCCCGCCGGGCGTCAGGTGCGGCACGAGGATGAAGCCGTCGGCGGCGTCGGCCTGCACGTGCTCGTCGATCAGCCGGGCCACGCTCTCGGGGGTGCCGATGAACGTCTGCCGCCCGGTCACCTCGATGACCAGCTCACGGATCGACAGCCCCTTCTCCTCGGCCAGCGCCCGCCATTTGGCCGCTACGCCCGCCCTGTCCTTGATCGGCACCCGGCCCTGGGAGACGCCTTCCGACAGGTCCGGCTCGATGTCGGGCAGCGGTCCTTCTGGGTCGTAAGCCGACATGTCACGACCCCACACCTGCTCCAGGAACGCGATCGCGGTCTGCGGCCCGACCTGCTGGCGCCGGATGTGGGCGGCGTTCTCGGCGGCGTCCTCCTCGGTGTCGCCGAGCGCGAACGTCACGCCGGGCATGATCTTGAGCTGGTGGGGCCCGCGGCCGTACTTGGCCAGGCGGCGTTTGACGTCGGCGTAGAACCGCTTGCCGTCCTCCAGGCTGCCATGCGGGGTGAAGATCACGTCGGCGTTGGCGGCGGCGAACTCGCGGCCCTCGTCGGAGTCGCCCGCCTGGATGATCACGGGGCGTCCCTGCGGGCTGCGCGGCAGGGTGAACTGGCCCTGGACCGTGAAGTGCTCGCCGGAGTGCTCCACCGCTCCGATCGCACCCGGCCGGACGAACGTGCCGGTCTCCGGGTCGACGGCGATCGCGTCCGGCCGCCAGGAGTCCCACAGCTCGCGCGCGAGGCGAAGGAACTCGGTGGCCCTCTTGTACCTGTAAGCGCGGTCGAGGAATCCGCCGCGACGGAAGTTCTCGCCGGTGAAGGCGTCGGAGGTGGTCACCACGTTCCACGCGGCCCGGCCCTCGCTCAAGTGGTCGAGCGTGGACAGGCGCCTGGCCAGTTCGTACGGCTCGTTGAAGGTGGCGTTGACGGTGCCGGCGAGCCCGAGCCGGTCCGTCACCGCTGCCAGGGCGCTGAGCACGGTGAGCGCCTCGGGGCGGCCGACCACGTCGAGGTCGTGGATGCGGCCCTTGAGCTCGCGCAGCCGCAGCCCTTCGGCGAGGAAGAAGAAGTCGAGCTTGCCGCGCTCGGCCGTCCTGGCCAGTTGGACGAACGAGGCGAAGTCGATCTGACTGCCGGAGCGGGGGTCGGTCCAGACCGTGGTGTTGTTCACGCCGGGGAAGTGGGCAGCCAGGTGGACCTGCTTGCGCGTCATCGGCCCCGCCCGTGCGGCGCGTCCCAGGCGGCGGGCAAGATCTCGGTCGTCTCCCGGAAGGCGGGCCGCTGATAGAGATCGCGGGCGTAGGGCCACAGGTGCTCGAAGTCGCTCAGCTCCCGCTCGCTGATGAGATGGCCGCGGTTGTTCTCGGCGTCGAACCTGGCCAGCGTCACCCACAGCCGCACATCGGCCTCGGTGATCGTGTCGCCGGTCAGGAAGCGCTGCTCGGCCAGTCGTTCGTCCAGCCGTTCCAGCGCCGCGACGACCCGGTGACGCTCCTGCTCGCGATCGGCCTCGGTGGTGGCCCGGGCCACGCGGGAGACGCCGGTGTTGACGTCGTAGTAGATCCACCCGTTCAGCTTGTTGATCTCCGGGCGCAGCGCGTCCGGGTAGAGGTCGACGGACGGGTCACCCCACGGCTCGAACTGGGTGGCCAGGTCGATCGTGATGTCGGGGAAGTTGTTGCTGACGATCTTCCCGGTCTCCCGGTCCCAGAGCACGGGGACCGAGATGTGGCCGAGGTAGCCCTGCTCGGTCGTCTCGTACGCCTGCTCCAGCAGGGTGAAGCCGTTGACCGGATCGGGGCCCCGGCGTTCTCTGAACGCCCAGCCCCGGCCGTCGCGCTCGTCGTCCACGTAGGACAGCGAGACGACGTCTTCCAGACCTTTGAGCTTGCGGACGATCGCGGCGCGGTGCGCGTAGGGGCAGACCCAGGCGACGTACAGGTGGTAGCGGCCGGGCTCGGCGCGGAAGCCGCTGGAGCCGTCGGCGGTGACGCGCCCCTGGAAGGGATAAATCGGGCGGTTCCAGTCCGGTGAGAGGTGCAGGCGGCCCGGGCCGTAGTAACCGTACGCGGTGTGGTCGACGGAGCTCGCGTAGGCCGGCGTCTGCGTGGAGATGGACACGGGTCCTCCGGGGTTCAGGAGTCGGGATGAGCCAGGAAGCGGCCGAAGCGGCCCTGGTGGTAGAGGAGCGGGGGGCCGGGGCTGAGCACGTCCGCCTCCGCCACCAGACCGACCACCAGCAGGTGGTCGCCGACCTCGGCCCGCTCGTAGGGCAGGCAGATCAGGTGCGCCGAGACGTCCTGCAGCAGCGGGGCGCCCAGCGGCCCTGCCCGCCAGCGGGTGGGGGCGGCGAACCGGTCGATGCTCTTGCGGGCGAAGCGGGCCGCCAGCTCAGCCTGGTCGCTGGCCAGGATGTTGACCGCGAAGTGGTCGGCGGCGCCAAGCTGCGGCCAGGTGGTGGAGGAACGGTCCACGTAGAAGGAGACCAGGGGCGGTTCGAGGCTGACCGAGGAGAAGGAGGTGGCCGTGAGCCCGACGGGGATGCCGTCACTCTGCGCGGTGATGACCACGACCCCGCTGGCGTGCACGGCGAGCGCTTGCCTGAACTGGTCGGCCGCGATGGCGCGGTCGGGCAGCGTGTCGGTCATGCGGGCACCCCCGTCCGATACGGAAGGCGGACAGGGTGGCCGGGTGTCACTGATGGCACGATCACGAGAGCTCCTCACGGGAGAAGGCATGCTCACGCGACGCCTCGGCGGCTGCCGGGGGACGCTGAGAAGAGGGAAGTCGTCGGCGAGGGCGTGGACGGCGTCGGCCACGCCGAGAGCACGAGGGTGGTATTCGGCGACTACGGGTCCGTGATCAACGACACTGCGCGCTGGCGACGTGGCCGAAGTCCACGTGGGAGCGCCTGGTCAGGAGGAAGCCCTGGCTCATACCCACGACGCTAAGCCGCGGCCTCGAATAAGTCAATATTTCCTACTGGTTTAGAGGGTAATCCTCGTCACGTAGCCGGTCGGGCGGCACGGAGATGGCGGGGAACGGGCTGTCGGGCAGGAGGATGACCCGGCGCGCGTGACGCGACTGCAGGGCCGCGCCGATGCCGGCTGCGCCAACCATGTAGCCGGGGACGGCCAGGGCGGCGATGCGCTCCCCTGCCGCCACCGCGACCTCCTCATACGCAGGCACGCCCAGCGCGGTGGCGGCGCGCAGCAGCCCGAGCACGATCCCGCCGTCACCACGCTGAGCGAGGTCCCCCGTCCAGCCGGGTCCGCCGTCCAAGGGGCGGGCCGCGCGGACGACCCGGTCGGCCGCGGCCACGGCCTCCTCCTCGAAGCGGCTGTCGCCGAGCGTCCACCCGGCCTCGATGAGCGCGACGACGGTGCCGGTTTCGCCGGTGTGCCCAAAACAGGGACGACCGCCTTGCACAGCGCACCGCAGCAGTATCCGGAGCTCTATCTGCCCAAGATCAAAGAGTCGATTGATGGACACCTCGACGTTCAGTCACGGTCGAGAAGTGCCGTGGCGATCTGCTGGATTGAACGGGTGAATCGGCGAGGGTCGTCGGGCAACGTCATGTGGCGGATCAGGTCGCCGTCGAAGACGGCGAGCACGGCGTGGGCCAGGAAGCCGGCGTCGAAATCGGGGCTTCCCTCGGCGAACAGGGCGCAGAGGTGGCGGTGCCAAAATTGGTAGCTGGGGTCGCCGTACTTGTCCTCGGCGCAGGCTTGCTCGTGCGCAGACAGCAGCACTGCGTTGCCTTCGGCGATCGCGCCCAGCCCGTCCAGGAAGGCGAGCAGTCGCTCTCGGACAGGCCCTCCGGGCCCCAAAGGGGGAGGACCGTTCGTGATCGCGTCGCGCAGGCCGCGCGACCTTTCCTCTAGCAGCGCCTGCAGCAGTCCGGCGCGACTGCCGAAACGACGGAACACGGTGCCCTTCCCGACTCCGGCAAGGGCGGCAACGCGATCGAGCGACACATGCTCCCCGCCGCCTTCGGCCAGAAGCTGCTCAGTCGCGTGGAGTACCGCACGGCGGTTGCGTACCGCGTCGGCACGTTCCGTGCGCTGTTGAGCCATTAGTTCTCCCCGCTGATACGGACTGCCAGTCCGCATATGCTACCGTACGGGCTAACCGGACTGAGAGTCCGATTGATTGCCTATGGAGGAGTTCTCTGTGAACATGCGCGCGCTCGTCGTCGATCCCGGCGTCCCCGGTTCCCTGCGTCTTGGGACGGTCGCCGAACCCCACCCCGCCCCCAATCAAGCGGTGCTCGAGGTGCGGCACATCTCACTCAACCGTGGCGAAGTGGCGTTCGCTGGCCGGCGTCCGGCCGGAACCGTCCACGGCTATGACGCCGCGGGTGTCGTCATACGTGCCGCGGCGGACGGCACCGGACCGGCCGTAGGCGCCAAAGTCGCGGCATTCGGCACCGGCGCGTGGGCCCAGCGGATGGCTGTGGACACCACCGCGGTGGCCGAAGTCCCCGCCCAGGTCGACCTCGCCGACGCTGCTGCGCTGCCGATGGCCGGCATCACTGCACTACGCACGTTGCGCTCCCGGCCCATCCTGGGACGACGGGTACTGATCACCGGCGCGGCCGGCGGCGTCGGCCGATACGCCGTCCAATTGGCGGCCATGGGCGGTGCCCATGTCATCGCCTCGGTGGGATCGGCGGACCGCACCAGCGGCCTGACCGAACTGGGCGCCCATGAAGTGGTGGTCGGCCTGGAGGGCATCGACCGGCCGGTCGACCTCATCCTCGACAACGTCGGCGGACCACAGCTGGCCGCAGCCTGGGAACTCCTCGCTCCGGGCGGTGGCGTGCAGAACATCGGGTGGGCGTCCAACGAGCCGGCGGTGTTTGCGCCGTACTCGCTGTTCTTCATCGGCTCGCCCAAGACGATGAGCACGTTCGGAGATATCCATGAGATCGGCCCCGACCTGGCCACCCTGCTGGAATTCGTGGCCGCAGGGAGGCTTTCCCCGGAGGTGGACTGGCGTGGATCGTGGGAGCACGTCACCGAGGCCGCCCAGGCATTGCTGAACCGGCGCATCGCTGGCAAGGCGGTCTTGGACATCGAACCGGCGGCGGGCGACTGACTGAAAATACAGCTGGGCGGCGGCCGCTTTAGGGGATGCCGTCCGGCTGTTCGTTTCTAGGGCTGATGAGCCTGAGATTCCGGTTCGCGACGACTCACAGTCAGCGGGGATGTCGGGCTCGCCCGCCAGCTCGACCAGGTACCGGCCGTCGGCGACGCTAAGGCCCTGGTCCTTGACGTAGTAGCCCGCGATCCACTCCTCGGGGTGCTCGTAGACCCAGCGCGAGGCGCGGGCCCAGGCGGCGACGTACTCGCGGATAGCGGCGGCCTTGGCCGGGTCCTGGAGCGTGGCCGTGCGCACGTACAGGTGGCCCGGGTCGTCGCGGAGCCCGTGGCGGATGGTCGTGCCGCCGTCCTTGCCGAACTTGGCGGTGTACCGCCGGATGTTGACGCCGCCGATCGGCGCCACGTCCACCTGCTTGGAGGCCAGCGCGTTGGGATAGACGTCGCCGGTGCTCGGCAGCTCCACCAGGCTGACGTCGTCCTTTGTCAGCCCGGCCTGCGTGAGCACCTTGAGCACGAGCGCGCCCTGCGCCTGGCCAGGGCTGTAGGCGATCTTCTTGCCGCGCAGGTCGGCGAGGGTCTTCACGGACACGCCCGGCGCGATGCCGAGCTCGTAGGTCGGGTGCTGCAGCGGGTCCTTGCGGAACTTGGAGGCGACGATCTTCACGGGCAGGCCGGTCCAGGTCGCGTGGATGGCAGGGATCTCGGCGACCGCGCCGACGTCCAGCGCGTCTGCCCGGAACGCCTCGCTGGTCTGCGGGCCGCCGCTGATGTTGGCCCACTCGACGTCGAACGAGAACTTGTCGATCTCACCGGAGAGCTGCAGTGCCACCTTGGTAGGCGGGTCTCCGATGATCAGCTTGGTGCCCTTGGGTACGGAGGTCGGCAGGGGGCGCGTCGGCCGCGAGCGCCGCCGCGGCTTTCTGTTGCCCGCCGCCTCCGGCACATCCGGTCAGGGCGGCCAGCAGAAGCACGGCGAGCGTGGGTCGCAGGAGGGCGGAGGCAGGCATACGATATGGCCCTTTCACGTGCGAAGTTGTAGATTTTTGACGAAGGCGAGCGGGCCCGTGGTCGGGCGGTCGGCCACGTCGAACTGCGGTTCGTACTCACTGGCCAGATAGAGGCGCACGGCTTCGGGCTGGCGCGGCCCCGTGGTCAGGAAGACCCGGAGGTAGCCGCGGCGCATCGCCTCCCGCTCGAGCTCGCGCACGACCAGGCGGCCGAGCCCTTCGCGGCGGTGACGCGGGTGCGTCCAGACACGCTTGAGCTCGGCGGTCGCCGGGTCGTAGCGGCGGAACGCGCCTCCGGCCACCGTCTCACCGCCGGACACCACGATCAGGAACGCGCCGTGCGGCGGCGCGAACTCGGCCTCCGGATACCTCACCAGCTCGTCGTTGGGCCCGTACCGCGAGGTGTACTCCTGGTGCAGCCCGGCCAGCAGCGGCGCGGCGGCCGGGTCCGCCATGCCGACGAGCCTCACGTGCGCGGTGAGCTCGCTCACGACTCCTGCCTCGGCAGGCCGGGCGGGTTGATCTGCGACTCGCGGATCGCCTCGTTGGCCAGACCCCAGCGTTCGAGTACCTCCTTGTACTTGCCGTTCTTGATCACCGTGTTGAGCGCCTCGTTGAGCGGCTTGACCAGGCCGTTGTCCTTCTTGGTCATGACCGCGATGAGCCCCTGCAGGTCAGGCCCGGCGCCGGAGAACGTGCCGACGATCCTGGACCCGCCGCTGACGGCGATGTTGTAGGCGATGGCCGGGTTCGGTCCGAAGTATGCCTGGATACGGCCGGACTTGAGCCCCAGCAGCACGTCGCCGTACTTCTCGTAGTAGAGGATCTCGACAGGTTTCAGCCCGGCGTCCTTGTTCTGCTTGTCCCAGTCGAGCAGGATCTTCTCCTGGTTGGTGCCGGAGCCGACCGAGACGCGCAGCCCGGCGATGTCGGCGGGCTTGGCAATCTGCTTGATCGGGCTGTTCTCGGGGACCTGCCAGCCGAGCTGGTCGATCCGGTACGTCGCGAAGTCGTAGGTGTCCTTGCGCTCCTCGGTGACCGTGACGTTGTTGAAGACGACCTCGTACTTGCCGGACTTGCTGGCCAGGAAGAGGTTCTCCCACGAGCTGGTCTGCGGGGAGATCTCCAGGCCGAGCACGTCGGCCACGAGCTGGGCGATGTCGGTCTCGACGCCGATCAGGGTGGTGTCGTCGGTGGCGGGGAACACCAGCGGCGGCGAGCTGGTCCCGCTGTAGCCGACGGTGAGCTTGCCGTCGGCCGCGATCTCCTTCGGCACCTGGGCCGCGATGGCGTCCACCTTCTCGGCCCGCACCCGATGCTGGTCCGGGCCGAGGTTGATCTTCTTGCCCGCCACCACAGGGGCGGTGGTGGCTGACGGGGCGGTGACGTTGGGCTCGGCGCCACAGGCGGCGGTCAGGAGGAGGAGCGCGGGCACAGCGAAGGCCCGCGCGAGCGAAGCGCGCATGTCTTGGTGTCCTTAGGAGTCAGAGAACCTTGCTGAGGAAGGCGCGGGTGCGTTCGTGGGCGGGGGCGTCCAGGATCTGGGCGGGCGGTCCAAGCTCGACGATGCGGCCGGCGTCCATGAAGACCACGGTGTCGGCCACCTCGCGGGCGAATCCGATCTCGTGGGTGACCACGATCATCGTGGTCCCACCGCGGGCGAGGTCTTTGATGACGTCCAGCACCTCGCCCACCAGCTCGGGGTCCAGCGCGGAGGTCGGCTCGTCGAACAGCAGCACCTTGGGCTCCAGCGCGAGCGCCCTGGCGATGGCGACGCGCTGCTGCTGGCCGCCGGAGAGCGTGCGGGGATAGTCGTCGGCCTTGTCCGCCAGGCCCACCCGCTCCAGCAGTCGCTCGGCCAGCGGCTCGACCTCGGCGCGCGGCCGGCGCTGGGCCGACAGCGGCGCCTCCGCGAGGTTCTGCCTGACCGTGAGGTGCGGGAACAGGTTGAACGCCTGGAAGACGAACCCGATCTCGGTGCGTTGCCGCAGCACTTCCCGTTCGGGCAGCTCGTGCAGACGGTCGCCGACCTGCCGGTAGCCGAGCAGCCTGCCGTCGACGCGGACCGAGCCGCGGTCCACCTTCTCCAGGTGGTTGATGGTGCGCAGCAGCGTGGACTTCCCTGATCCCGACGGGCCCAGGATCACCACGACCTGCCCCTTGCGCACGTCCAGGTCCACACCGCGCAACACGTGCAGGGGGCCGAAGCTCTTGTGCACGCCGCGCAGCTCGACCATGGGGCTGCTCATGCGCGCCCCTTGCCGTAGTGGCGTTCCACGTAGTGCTGGACGATCGACAGGGCGGTGGTCAGGATGAGGTACCAGACGGCCGCGACCAGCAGCAGCGCCATGACCCTGCCATTGCGGTTGTAGATCACCTGCACCTGGTAGAACAGCTCGGGCAGCGCCATGATGTACACCACCGAGGTGCCCTTGACCAGGCCGATGATCTCGTTGCCGGCGTTGGGCACGATGGTCCGCATGGCCTGCGGCAGGATGATCCGGAACAACCGCCGCGCCGGTGGCAGCCCCAAAGCGGCCGCCGCCTCCCGCTGCCCGTGGTCGACCGACAGCAGGCCGCCGCGGACGATCTCGGCGGCGTACGCGGCTTGGTGCAGCGCCAGCCCGAGCACCGCCGCGGTCAGCGGCCCGATCAGGTCCATGGTGCCGAAGTCGAAGAACTCGGGCCCGAACGGCACACCCACCGACAGCCGCGGGTAGAGCAGCGCCAGGTTGTACCAGAACAGCAGCTGCAGGATGAGCGGCACCGACCGGAACAGCCACACATATCCCCAGGCCACCGACGACAGCAGCCGGTTCGGCGAGAGCCGCATCAGCGCCAGCACCGTGCCCAGGGCGAACCCGAGCGCGATGCCCAGCGCGGTCAGCTCCAGCGTCAACAGGACCGAGCGCACCACCGACGGTGCGAACAGGTACTGCCCGACGACGTCCCATTCCCAGGCCGGGTTGGTCACCAGGGCGCTGGCGACCATCGCCAGCACGACGAGCACGCAGGCGGCGGCCAGCCACCGCAGCGGACGACGGGCCGTCACCACCTCTAACGGCCGCTCCACGTCCTGCAAGGAGGGCGCCTGCACTTCGGGCAGCGTCATGAGCCGCCTCCAATTTTGATCACGGAATCACTCCTCGGCGGGAGGAAGGGGGTTGATGATGAGATTCGTGATCAGTGACATTGCGCGCTGGCGACGTGGCCGTGGTCCACGTGCGGGCGCCGGGTCAGGTTCGCAGCCTGGCTCATGACCACGAAGCTACGAGCACATCAAGACATAGTCAACATTTCCTACTGGATATACATGTATTCTGGGTGAACGAACCATCCGAGACGTACCGGCAACCAGAAGGGCTTCGCGGCATGCTCATGATCACGCAGTCGGAGATCGAGCGGCTGCTCACCCCTTCCGACTACATCGACCTCATCGAGGACGCCTTCGCCGCCCACGCCCACGGCGAGACCTCACCCAGCCGCCTGTCCCACCTCGACAGCCCGCCCGGCGAGTTCCACATCAAGGCCGCCGGGATCGGCGGCGTTGTCGCCGTCAAGATCGGAGCCTGCTTCTACGACCGGCCCGCCACGCTCGGTCTGCCGAGCATCGTCGGCGTCATCGCCCTGTTCGACGCCGCCAACGGCCAGCCCTTGCTGTTCCTGGAATCGGCGACGGTCACTCGGCTGCGCACGGCCGCAGCCACCGCCGTGGCCGTACGCCACCTGGCAGTGCCGGACGCCGCCACGCTGGCCGTACTCGGCACCGGCGCCCAGGCCGCTGCCCACATCGCGGCCGTCCGCGAGGTCCGCCCGATCGAGCGAATCCTCGTATGGGGCCGCGACCCGGCCAAGACCGCGCGCTTCGCCGCCCAACACGGCGCCGAGGCCACCAGCACTCCCGCCGAGGCCGCCCGGCAGGCCGCCGTCGTCGTCACCCTGACCCCCTCCACCGACCCCTACTTGGGTTTGCGCGATGTGCGGCCGGGCACGCTGGTGGCGGCGGTGGGCTCCGACGCGCCCGCCAAGCGCGAGCTCCACGACGACCTGCTCGCCGCCGCCATCCTGATCACCGACGTCACCCACCAGTGCGCGGAGGTCGGCGAGTTGCACCACCGCCCGCAGACACCGGTCAAGGCCGAGCTCGGCGAGATCGTACTGAGCACGAAGACCGGCCGCGAACACCCCGACGACACCGTGGTCTTCGACTCCACCGGCACCGCCGTCCAGGATGTCGCCGCCGCGCAGGCGCTCTACACCGCCGCCATGAAGAACGGCGCCGGCCGCCCACTCCCCCTATGGGAATGAGCTCCGCGGCGGCAGGAACTTAGGGCGCCATTTCGTGCCGTCATGCTCTTGAGCGTGCGGCGCTGGAGTGCCGGTCGGCCAGGCTACGGCCGACGCGCTGCACAGGCTGCTCGACCAAACGCCGGCTCATCCAACTGCTCGGCAGAAGCACGCTGAGGAAGGCCCGCTGATACCGACCTGCATGGGCAGAGGTCGACCAAAAATGTAAGTCCCCGGTCGTCCATGCTTCCGTTCTAGCGGTCGTCGCAACACCCCAGCTTGGGGAGGGTCACGTCCACGGACGTGGTGTATGAATCGATCTTCGCGTGATCCTGTTTCTGCAGGTTAAGCGGTAAGTGTCTGCGGGACTGGGTTCTGTGCGGGTGTGTCGCCGGGGATCACGTGGATTCGGGCTTTGGCCAGGACGTCCAGGCCCACCCATTGGAATCCATTACGGCGGGAGCAACCTGCTCCGATGCTGTTCCTGGATGATCGCCGCCACCCGCTGCACTCCGGTGACACTTCAAGATCATGGCTGGGATCTGCGCTCTCCGCGCCAAGGCCCTGCCCGTCCAGCGCCGGTTCTCCGCGTCCCAGGTCTCCCCGGAGTTGGGTAGACCCCGGCTTCTCCCCGATCCGGCCGATCAGGCTAGGCAGGGAACCTGCTGTGACGAGATCGAGATCATCGTCCGTGATGATCGGCGCATGAAACGCATGAGCGTCGCGCTGGTGGTGGCCGGCCTGCTGAGCGTCGCCATTCCCAGCGGCGCCGTGCACGCGGCTCCCGAATCGAAGTCTCTCGACTCCGTCGTCAAAGCGATCAAGAAGCAGTTCGCGAAGAAGAGCAGCGTGCGCTTCTCCGTCAAGCGACGCGGCGGGCCCCCGGCCGTCTGGGACATCAAGGCGTCCGGTGTGTACCGTTTCAGGGCTTCAGGCGTGTACGCCGCCGACACCACGACGATCTCCCAGGAGGTAGGGGGGACAGGCCGGTCCCGGGAAATCAGCATCGGTCGGGAGTTCTACTCACAGGCCTACGTGCGCGCCGAGGACGGCAAGTACATCTGGAAGTCGCCGTCGACGGTGGGGAAATGGAGCTACGGGCGGAACTTTGCCGGGGTCATCTGGGGAGAGGACCTGATCAACGGGATCAACCCGGGCTTCCTCAAGCTGGGCGCCTCTCACGGTGCGACCAGCGCCGACGGCGGAACCTTCGAGGGAGTGAAGACGACCCTCCACAGCGGCACGGTGACGGTTCCCGAGCTCGGTATGAGGCAGGCCGGGATGTTCTTCGGGACCGAGGAGGAGGGCGGCTCGTGGCATGGACCGATCACCTGGAAACTCTGGGTGGGCCCGGACAACCTGCCGCGACGCTTCCACACCATCATGAGGTTCACTACGGAGGACGGTGAGGCCGACACCATGACGATGAACATCATCTATCGAGGATGGGGAAAACCCGTCAAAATTACGGCCCCGCCCAAGCACCTCATCACCGACGAATGGTGATCGACAATCCCTTGCGAAGAGCCTCGCCCTTACACCTCTGCCGCGAGCGGCAGCGGGCGCCAGCCGGCGCGTTGTAGGGCCATCGGCGAGGGCCGCCGAGCCGGCCGTGTCGAGGTCCAAGGCAGAGGTGGTCGGACGGGATCTCGTCAACTGCCACCAGGCCATTTCGAGAACGGCCCAGGGTGGAGACGAGGGGAATTCGAACCCCTGGTCCCTTCGATGCGAAGCCACTTGCCCTTGATCTCTAGCAGCGACACTACGCCCCCTGACCTGCGCCATCGGTCTCCGGAGGTCCGTAAACGTCCGCGCTCGTACGCACCGATCGTCACCCAGTTGGTCACTCACCACTGCGATGGTTAATGGGCTTGACCTCAGCCAGGCAATCCAACAACTTTTGTCGCGCAATCTCGGAAGGCGAAACTGCCGCAATCATCGTCGTACCGGCCGCCTAACGTGCCTCACCTGGTGATCCACATCGACGGCAGCGGGACCCGCGCTCGCCAGTCCGCTTGCTCGCGATCTTGATGGGCGGTCACCGAGAGGCCCTGCCAGCTATGTGCGGATCATCAGGATCGCGTGCCCAGCCTGGCCAACGCTGCTCCACGAACCCGAACTCCGCCGATCAACAACACGACCGCGCTGCCGAAACCGGCCATCGGGAGTAGACGCCACACCATCCACGGCAGCCTTCCCTCCCACCCCCCACAGCTGAGCAACAGGAAATACGAGAACGCCATGAACGCCCAGTGAAGCGCAACCACCGCCACGACCAGGGCTGCCAGCAGCCCCACCACTGTCCCGAGCCACCGCTTCGACCAGGCGGCGACCACACCAGACAGCAAGACACTCACCATAGGCAGACCGTTCATGGCCAGATACCGTCCGTACGTGGACTCCACCTGCTGCCGGAGATCGAGCCACATCCCTTCCAGGCCGGACCACAACTCCGCCAGGCCCGATGGAAGAGGGCCATAGCTCGCACAGCCCACCGCTCCATCGCCCTCGAAGAGCGCCGGCAGCCATAAGGACAGAAAGCTCAGCAGACTGACCACAAACGCGGCCAGCCACCATCGAAGATGGCGCCACCGGGACATGGCCTGCCCTCCTCAGAAAGATGATCAGGGGCAGCCATTGTTCCAGCAGACTCTTCATACCGGAGCGCGGGCGCCGAATTAAGCTCCAGTTGCCTGGCCGTGGACGCGCTCGGCCAGCGCGCTTATTCGATGGCAAGGGCCGACGAAGTCGGTCCGCGGTAGCGATCGCCCCAGCCACCAACGACGAGTACCGAAGTGAGCGATCGTCACGGCCTCAGCCCACGTCGAAACCAAGGCACTTTGATCACGACATCGACCGGGCTTTCAGGAACCGCCCCCTAGCGACTAATAGCACAATCAGTTATAAACGGCTATAGGCGGCGAATATGAATATGGCAAATACGAGGAACAACAGCAGCTCGTCGAGGACCTTGTGCGTGATGAAATAGTGCTAGCAAAGCAGCGATATGTAGTTGAGGCGCTGTCCAACGGGGCTCTACGAATCAGCCACGGACCCGTGTCGATGCCGGATCGCATGAGAGTGACCACCCTCAGCGAGGAGGACCAACACATCGCCGCTGCCAAGGCAATCATGGGGGAACGCCATCATGCTACGAGAACCGGTCTATTCCGCTGGAGACGATCAGCCGTGGTGTGGGGCCTGAGCCGGAGTCAGCCACAGGTTCACGCCATTCGATGGTTCAGGCGCAGAGAAGCCGTTCCCGTACATCGCCTCGCAGGCCAGTTCTGGGCGGTGGAAGCGGTCGGCCCCTTCCGCTACCTCACGGTGAAGGTAGGAGACCTCCTGGCGATCAAGGTCAAACCGCATCGTCAGCGCCTTTGGCGAAGCCGTTGGGGAGCCAAACATCCATCTTTCGGCCAGCTGCGCCCTCCAGGTTGATGCCTCCGCGAAGGCACCATTGTGACCATAAACGGTCCGGGCCGTGTCCGATAGTACGGCGGGGTGGCCGGGCGGGACCGGCCCGGAGAGGCCGCACGCCCGCCCGGACCGCCCGGCCGCCCGCCGCCGATCGGGCGGCGGTTGAGTCGGCATGAGGCGCGGTGTCGGGATTTCGAGGCCGTGGTCAGGCACATGTGGACGGTGACGCAGATGTGCTGGCGTGTGGACACGTTGCTGTCAGGGTTGCTGTCCCCTCAGCGCAGGCCACCCGACGCCGGGCCCTCCGTCGGGCCCCGGCGTCGACCGCCCTAGCCACAGCCGATGAGTAGCAGGCATCTCCCGCAAGAGGAGCGCCACAGGCAGCGCAAAGCCCCGCTTCCCTCTCTGAACCGAGGCGGGATGCTGGGGTTCGTCGGCCGGACGGACGCTACTTCTCATAGTGATAGCGACAGGCGGCGATCATGATGGTGTCGTCGTTGACGCGGTAGACAAGACGGTGTTCTGAGGTAATGCGCCGGGACCAGTAGCCGGACCATTCGTACTTCAGCGGCTCTGGTTTGCCGATGCCTTCGTTCTCGTTTCGGGCTATGTCGGCGATCAGCTGATTGATCCTTTTGAGGATGCGTCGATCTTCCCGCTGCCAGTAGCAGTAGTCCTCCCAGGCAAGTTCGTCGAAGAGAATCTTCACGAGGTAGTGTCCTCATCGGCCAGTTCGCGGACGGTGCCGCCTCCAGCCTCCAGACGGGCGACCGCCTCCGACAGCCGTCTGCGGTTGGCGGGCGAGGCCATGAGGTAAAGCGTCTCGCGCATCGATTCGTATTCGTGTTGCGACACCATGACGACGCCTTCCCCGCCGGGGCGGGTGATGAGGACTTCTTCCTGGTCATCGATGACAGCGTCGAGAGTGGCGGCGTAGTTGGCCCGCGATTCGGACATGGTCATCACCTTCATATCGTCAGTGTACATGATGATGTACATCACGGGTACGGCGGTGGATCCGCACATTGGTACGCGCAGAGATCAAGCCGCCACATAAAGGTGCGAACGGCTGCAGACGTTAGCTGCCCTGGGTTGCCTCTACTCGAGTCAATATCGGAGAAGGCAAGGTCGATCTGTTGGGGCACCACACCAAGGCCGGCAGTCACCTCAACACGACGCTCACATTGTGCCTTTCGAGGATCCGACGGGGCGATGGTGCGGTTCGCCGACGACGTGGTCGTGATGTGCTGGTCACGCAGCCAGGCCGAACGGGCACTGGCCCGGCTGGTCGAACTGCTGGCCGAACTCGGCCTGGAGCCGAAGGCGGCCAAGACCCGCATCATCCATCTTCAGGTCGGTGGTGACGGCTTTGATCTTCTGGGCTTTCATCACCGCCTGGTGCGCTCCCGGGGAGATCGGGGCAAGCCGAAGGTTACGTTCCTGGCTCGCTGGCCCGCGAACAAGGCCATGCAGCACGCCCGCGACCGGATCCGGGAGATCACCTCCCGACGCTGGATGCTGCTGTGACCAGAGGCGATCGTGGAGAGGCTGAATACCTGCTGATCAGGCCCAGATCGATCGGCCGGGAGCAGGTCATCACCCACCAGCCGAACGCGCCACTGCGGCGGTGCTTCTTGCTGACGAACCGCGCCAGCCGCTGTTGCGCATACCTCCTGATCTTGCTGTGACGCCTGGCCGAATGCCCGTACTTGAAGTACCCGGCCCAGCCGCGAAGGAAGGCGGGGGCGAGTTCATGGGAGTGGTTGATGAGGTCGCCCGTTTATATGCCACGTGGGCGCTACTGTGCCGTCATGCTGATGGGACGCCGCCTTGAGCGCGGCCGTTTGGAGGTGCTGCTTGCGGAGGCCCGCGAAGGGCGGAGCGGGGCGTTGGTCGTGCGGGGTGAGGCGGGGGTCGGCAAGTCGGCCCTGCTCGAGGATCTGGCGTCGGTCGCGGACGGGATGGGGGTGTTACGGGGAGCCGGCATCGAGACCGAGGCCGAGTTGCCGTTTAGTGGGCTGCACCTGCTCTTGCATCCGTTCGTGGACCGGCTGGACGTTTTGCCGGGCCAGCAGGCGGCCGCCATGCGGTCGGTGTTCGGTCTGGCTGAGGTTCCGGTGCGCGACCCGTTCCTCGTTGGCGCCGCGACGCTGACGCTGCTGTCGGATCTTGCCGCGCGGCGGCCGCTGGTGTGCCTGATCGACGATGCTCAATGGCTGGATCGGGCGTCCTCGGACGCGTTGTTGTTCGCAGCGCGCAGGCTTCATGAGGATCCGATCGTGATGGTATTCGCGGTACGGGACACCGCACAACCGTTCCTCACGCCGGGGATCGAGGTCATGCGGCTGGACGGGCTGGACCGTGACTCCGCCGTGGAACTGCTGGCGGAATGCGCGCCCGAGCTGACTGTTCCGGTGCGCGACAGGCTCCTGGACGAGGCGGGCGGCAACCCGCTGGCCCTGATAGAGCTCTCCCGCGTGTCGAGGGACGGCCTGGTTACGCCGGTCGGTCCGCTGAGGATCGCCGGACGCGTGCAGGACGCCTTCCGGGCCCAGCTGGAGGAGTTGCCCGCGGCCACCCGCCTGCTCCTTCTGCTGGCGGCGGCCGACGGCACCTGCGAACTCGATGTGGTCCTGCGGGCAGGCGTCGCCCTCGGTGTGTCACTCGTCGATCTCGGTCCGGCTGAGGAGGCCCGTCTCGTCGTCACGTCAGCCGACGAGATCAAGTTCCGTCATCCGCTGATCCGCTCGGCCGTGTATCAGAGCGCCCCTCATCATCAGCGCATCGCCGTACACGAAGCCCTGGCTGGTGCGCTGTCGCTCGTGGCGGACTCCGACCGCCGCACATGGCATCGGGCCGCCGCGGCCACCGGCCCCGACGATGAAGTCGCCAGCGAGCTGGAACACACCGCCGAGCGAGCCCGATATCGCGGTGGGGCGGTGGCGGTCGCTTTGGCGTACGAGCGGGCCGCGCGGCTCAGCACCGGTCAGGAGGGCAAGGCACAGCGCATGGTCCGCGCGGCCCGCTCGGCCTACGACGCCGGCCGCCCAGAATGGGCGACCCGGCTGGCGATCGAGGCCGCTGCGCTGACCGGCAGGGCCGCTGTTGTCGCCGAGGCCACCTACGTCCGTGCGCAGGTGGCCTACGAAAGCACCTCACCGGCCGCCGACGCAGCCCTGGCATTGGAGGGCGCCATGCTGATCATCGGCAGCCATCCGGAGCGGGCGGTGTCCATGCTGACCGAGGCCGTGTGGGCGGCCCGTGACGCATGCGCCCACGATCTCGTCAAAGAAGCCGTCGCCCAGTTGGAGACCGTCCGGCTGCCCTCGGGCGCGGCGCTGACGCCCGTGGTGGCGGCCCTGATCGGGTACGGCAGGCACGCCGACGGCGATTTCGGCGCGGCGGTCGTGCCCATGCGCGCGCTGGTCGAGGCCGTCCGGACCGGAACCGTCCAGGACTTCGTTGAGCGGGTGATCGCCGGATTCATGGCGCTGCTGACCGCCGACGACGTGGCGGCGACGGACGTGTTGGAGTCGCTGGCGGCCGACGTCAGAGCGGACGGATCGCTCGGCTGGCTTCCGTACGTACTGGAGCCGCTGGCCATCGGCCGGCTGCTGCGGGGCGACTTCCGCGGCGCTCAGGCCGACCTCGCTCAAGGCATCTCGCTGGCGTCCGACATCGGCATGGACATGCAGGTGACCGTACTGAAGGCCATCGCGGCCTGGCTGGCCGCTGTCATCGGCGACGCCGCCGAGTGCCGCGCGTTGGCCGGCGAGATGCGTGAACACGCTGCCCTGCACCCCACCAACGCGGCCCTCGCCTCGTGGGGCGTGGGACTGCTCGATCTCGCCGAGGGACGTTTCGAGCAGGCGCTCGACGGGTTCGAGGAAGCATGCGGGGGCCCTGCCCGGCACGATCTGCTCATCAGGGCCGTACCGGATCACGTCGAAGCCGCCATCCGCGCCGGACGCGCCGACCTGGCCCGACGACACCTGCCGGCCTTGGCGGCGTGGGCCGGGCACAATGACGTCGGCAAGGCTCTGGAGTTGCGCTGCCAGGCCCTGCTCACCGACGGTGACCAGGCCGAACGTCACTATCGCGCCGCGCTGCGGCTCATCCCCGACCGGCCGTACGAACTCGCGCGGACCATGCTCGCCTACGGCGGATGGCTGCGCCGCCAACGCCGCCGTTCGGAGGCCCGCGCCGCTCTGGCGCAAGCAGAGGACGCCTTCGCCAGGCTCGGCGCGGCACGCTGGGCCGAGCGTGCCCGCACCGAACTGACGGTCCTCGGCGACAGGCCCGTGGCCCATGCCCAGGCCGACGACCCGCTCCAGCGGCTGACCCCACAGGAACTGCAGGTCGTGCGACTGGCCGCAGCCGGGTATAGCAACAGGGAGATCGCGGCGCGCCTGTACCTCAGCCCGCGCACCGTGGGACATCACCTCTACCGGGCTTATCCGAAGATCGGCGTGACCCGCAGGATGGAGCTCGCCAAGCTCGAGCTGTGAGCCGTATCAGTCGAGCTACTTACTCGTCACCATGGCCGGCACCCGCCGCGGACCGGCCTGCGGTACGCCGTTCCCGTCGCCGCCCGTCCTGATCAGCGGATCTGTCAGAGCAGTCGTGGGACCGATGCCCGCCCTGCCGTGCCGTCCCTAGATTCGAGCCATCGAACCGACGAACGGAGACGAACATGCTTCTGGAGAACAAGACTGCGGTGATCTATGGGGGCGGCGGCGCCATCGGCGGCGCGATGGCGCGAGGCTTCGCCGCCGAGGGAGCGCGAGTCTTCCTCGCCGGCCGCACTCCCGGCAAGCTCGACACCGTCGCTGCGGACATCCGCCGCCAGGGCGGCCTGGCCGAAACGGCGATCGTGGACGCCCTGGACGAGAGCGCCGTCAACGGCTGGGTCGACTCCATCGCGGCACAGACCGGCAGCATCGATGTCTCGGTCAACGTCATCTCCCAGGACGCGCTGTTCGTGCCGCTGCTCGACATGCCCGTCGCCGACTTCGGCCGCGCGATGGACAAGGTGGCGCGCTCGTTTCTGCTGACCGCCCAGGCCGCCGCACGGCACATGGTCGAGCAGGGCTCGGGAGTCATCTTGCACTTCGGCGGCTCAGACCCGGCCAACTCCTCACCCGGCCTGGGAACCGTACAGGTCGGCTGCGACCTGATCGAGGCCATGCGCCGCCAGTGGGCCTGCGAGCTCGGCCCGCACTCCGTACGCGTGGTCTCGATGCGTACCGGTGGGATCCCCGATTCCCTGCCCGACCTTCCCGAGACAGCGCCCTACAAGCAGAAGATGGTGGATGCGACGCTTCTCAAGCGAGCCGCGACCCTGGACGATGTCGGCCGAGTCGCCGCGTTCTTGGCGTCGGAACACGCCAGGAGCATCACCTCCACGCAGGTGAACATCTCCTGCGGAGCCCTCGTCGACTGACACAACAGGTGCCGGGGAGGCAAAGACCTTTACCCGCGGGCTGGAACGAGCGTGAACGCGATGCCTCCCCAAGAGGGACCTGCGCAAGGCAACCTGCGGAAACGACATTTGGAGAACGGCATGAACGACGACGTCACCCAGTACATCAACAACACCGCGCCGTGGCAGATCGGCGTCTGCGAGAAGCTGCGCGCAATGGTCCACGAGACCGTTCCCACGGTCGAAGAACGGCTGCAATACGGCAAGCCGCACTTCCTCAAGAACGGCCACTTCGCGGCCGTCATAGCGGTCTCCAGGGACAAGGTGTCATTCATGGTGTTCAACGCCACGGACATCCCTGTGGTCAAGGGCTTCATCCGAGCACTGGGCAAAGGGGAACGCAAGGCCGTCGACATCGAAGAAGGGCAGGACGTCGACTACACGCGCCTGGCCGACATCCTGGAAAAGACCACGGTCGCTTTGTGAGCAGGTGACTCGACCTCCATCTGATCCCGCTGCTCTTCGCTGAGGTCGCTCAGCTCGCCCATCGCCTGGTCCAGGCGGCGCGAGCGGCTCAAGACCTGGCAGGACTGGGCCGAGGCGACGGCCATCGATCGTGGTTAGCGGTCCGGCTTTTCGACCGTGACCAGCACTTCGACCGGGTCGCAGTCTGGGGCGGTGGCGAGCAGGCGGATGTTGCCGGGCGCGGTCGGCTTCAGCACGGCGAGCGCGCGGCCCTGGTAGGTGTGGCGCTCGGTCGCGTCGAACCGGTCCTTGGTCGACGGGTCGGCGCTGCCGAAGCCGATCAGCGTCCCGTCGCCTGAGACGTCCACCCGCACGGGTCGGTCGGATGTGGTGTGCACTGTCCCGGCCGAATCGACCAGGGTGAAGGTGATGTAGGCGAGGTCGCCGACGTCGGCCGTGATGACCGGCCGATCTGGTTCGGCGTGCAGTGCAACGGAGCCGGACGCGGTGCGCAGCATTTCTCGGCCGGATTCGACGCCGTCGCGGTAGGCGATCGCGAGCAGTTCGCCTGGTTCGTAGGCGGTCTCGAACTCGGTGCGGAAGCGGTGCTGTTCGCCGACCGGGTTGCGACCGAGGGAGCGGCCGTTGACCAGCAGTTCGACCTCGTCCGCGTCGCTGTACACCTCGACGATGATCGGGGCGGTTTCGTGGCCGGGCCAGGTCCAGCTGGCGATGGTGTCACTCCAGGCCCAACGGCTGCTCATGACGGTCTTGCCGTGGTGCTGCGGCCGCTGGACCGCGAGGTAGGGCTGGCCGCGCAGGCCGAAAACGATCTCCCGGTAGTAGGAGGCGGGGAGCCGGTGGCCGGTGATGTCGAGGTCGCCGCAGCCGGCCAGCAAGTAGGGATACGGCGCGGTGAACGTGGGATGCGGAGTGTCCGGTGTGGAGTATTGCGGCCGACCGATGCCGACCTCCCCCAGGTAGTCCCAGCCGGTCCAGGTGAAATCGCCGATGACATGGCTGTGCTGTTCGACCAGTCGCCAGTTGTCGTCAATGCGGGTCGGGAAGGTCTCAGTGCCCAGGATGATCCGGTTCGGGAACAGCGTGCGGTCGGTCGCGTAGCGGATTTCCGAGTAGTTCATCCCGGCCACGTCGAGCATGCTGTAGGTCTCGGCGGTGCGGGTGGTGACCAATTCGGAGCCCGCGACGGCGTTCACGTCGAAGCCGCTGTCGGCCATGAGGGTGTTGATGCCGGTGCCCTCCTCTCCCTGGGCTCGCAGGTCAGTGAGATCGGGCAGCAGGGCCAGCAGGTTGTTGACCGCGTTGGTGAGGAAGCGGGTGTCATCCAGCGCACGAACCTTCTCGGCGAGCCGGCGGCCCCACATCGCCCCAGTGGCTGAGCCGGCTTCGGGGATCTCGTTGCCGAGGGAGTAGAGGACGACGCTGGGATGGTTGTAGTCCTTGGCCACCATCGCCTCGATATCGCGTTCCCACCATTCCGGGAAGTCGAGGCTGTAGTCGAACGGGTTCTTGCCCCAGGTCCACATATCGAACGCCTCGTCGACCACCAGCATGCCGAGACGGTCGCAGGCGTCGAGCATCGCCGTGCTCATGGGATGGTGCGACATGCGGATCGCGTTGAACCCCGCGTCCTTGAGCAGCCGCACGCGGCGCTCCTCGGCTCTCGCGAACGTCGCGGCGCCCAGCGGTCCGTTGTCATGGTGCACGCACGCGCCGCGCAGCTTGACCGTCTCGCCGTTGATCCGCAACCCGTGCTCGGGGTCCAGGCGCAAGGACCGGATGCCGAAGGTGACCTCCGCGGCGTCGATGTCCGTGAGGGAGACCGCGCACGTGTACAGGGCGGGCGAGTCCGGGCTCCACAGCGAGGGGTCGCGGACGTAGAAACGCTGGCGAGCGACGGCCGGTTCGCCGGGCTGCACGGTGACCGGCGCGGTATCGGACGCGACGACGGTCCCCGTGGCATCGCGGATCTCGGTGACCAGTTCGACGGTGCGGATGTCGATGGAGTCGTTCTCGACCGTGGTCGCGACCTCCACGACCGCGCGTTCGGTGTCGATGTCCGGGGTGGTGACCTGGACGCCGTCCGGCCTGATGCGGACCACGTCGCCGATGAGCAGCCAGGTGTCGCGGTAGATGCCCGCGCCGGAGTACCAGCGCGAGTCCTGGTGGGTTCGGCACTCCACCCGGATCTGGTTGTTCTCGCCGAACCGCAGGAACCGGTCGGCGTCGATGAAGAACCTCGAGTATCCGTACGGGCGCTGCCCGGCGTAGTTTCCGTTGATGAACACGGTGGCGTCCCGGTAGACGCCCTCGAACTCGAGCATGAGCCGCTTACCCCGGTGCTCCTCGGGTGCGAAGAACGTCTTGCGGTACTCGTACGCGCCGCCGGGGAAGTAGGCGGTCGCGGCGCCGTCCATGGTGGCCTCGCGGTCGCGGGTGAGCATCGCGTCGTGTGGCACTGTCACCGGCTGGAACGGGACCGCGGTGCCGGCCAGTTCGGCGAAGGGATTGACCTTGGGACGGAACTGCCAGTTGTCGTTGAACGATGCGCGGATCACGTGACTCCCTCGGGGGTGAGAGCTTCCTGAAGATCAAAATGGCTAGTGGGACCTGTGGGTTGCTCGGGGGTGCGCTACTGCCTTTGGGCCTCCTGGACCTCGCGAACCCGGCGTACGATCCCTGGTCACTTCGCCCGTTGGACCAAGCCGATCAGGCCGGTGCTGCGGGCCGACCTCGTGCCGCCCCAGACACGATCACCATCAGCAGGCAGGACCGCGTGTGAGCGGACGGTCCTGCCTGCTGCGGTCGCGGTCGGCGGATCACTTCGCCTGGGCGCGGGCGGTCTTGAGCTCACGGTCACCCGCGTCGCCTGGCCGCGTCGGCTGCGGTCACGTCGCGGACGGTCCGCGCCGGCATCTGCGTTTCGGTCTCGGCAGGGCATGGGCGGGGAGAGGCGGTGGAGCGCCGGACGACCAGGCTCGGAATGACCGAGAAGTGCGCGGCGGAGGTGCGGCCTTCGATGCGTTCGAGCAGCAGTCGTCCGGCCGTGCGGCCCATGACGACTCCGTCCTGGTTGACGGTGGTCAGCGCGATGTTGGGATGAGCGGCCAGCTTGGTGTTGTCGTAGCCGGCCACGGAGACGTCGCCCGGGACGGACAGGCCGGCTTCGTGCAGCGCGGCCAGGACGCCGAGGGCCGCCTCGTCGGAACCGGCGAAGATCGCGGTGGGGCGTGGCGAGCGGCCCAGCAACTCGCGGGCGCCATCGTAGCCCCCCTCCTCGGTATACGAGGTCGTGGCAACGGCGATCTCGCCGGCCAGGTTGTGCTCGCGCATCACGCGCTCGTAGGTCTCGGCCCTGATCTGGGGCGTGCGGTCGGCGGCCTGCCCGTGCTCCTTGTGGAAGGTGATGTGCCCGATGCGCCGGTGACCGAGCCCGATCAGGTGTTCCATGACGAGCTCCGAGCCGACCCTGTCGTCATCGACGATCGAGTCGTAGGCCGGGGACCGGTCGTGCCTGCCGAGCACCAGCGTCGGGATCTCGCGGGCCACCTGCTCCAGATGCGTGCGAGCGGCGAGCGGGGCGATCATGAGGATGCCGTCCACCTGCCGGTCGATGAGGGCGTCGATGGCTCGCTTCTCGGTCTTGTCGCGCGTGCCGCCCTGGATCATGATCGCCTGATACTCCGACTCGGCAAGCTCGTCCACCAAGCCAGTCACGATTTCGGCGTAGAACGGGATCCCGATGTGCTGCATGAGCACCCCGATGGTGAAGGCCCGCCCGCGCAACGCTCGCGCGGCGGCCTGGGGACGGTAGCCCAGCTCATCGATGGCCCGCTTGACGCGGTCACGCATGGCCTGGCTGACCCCGTAGTCGTTCCGGATGACCTTCGACACCGCCGCCTTGGACACCCCGGCGTGTTTCGCCACGTCAGAAATGGTCACTCTTCGTCGCCGCTCAGGCGCGACCATGGGCATCCCTTTCTCCAGCCGAGTTCTTCCGAGCCTACGATGCCGCGACCGTCACATGTGTAGACCGGTCCATGAAGCATAACGAAAGATCCACAAACTTGCCGCATTAGCTACGAGTGACGTCGTAGACCGGTACACATTTTTCCTTGACCTCCGCGCGGCGTAACGGCTACGTTAACTCGCACTCGGGCCCGACCCGGCCCCTCTACCAGCCTCTTCTGCGGCACCGACACGTGATCGAGAGACGAATGCACACCTTCCCCGACGGCTTCCTGTGGGGCGCGGCGACCGCACCACACCAGGTCGAGGGCAACAACGTCAACAGCGACTTCTGGGCGCAGGAGGAGCGCATGCCAGGAGCGGATCGCAGCGGCGACGCGCTCGACAGCTACCACCGATACACCGAGGACATCCGGCTCGTCGCGGAGTCGGGCCTGAACACCTACCGCTTCGGCATCGAGTGGGCACGCATCGAACCGGCCCCGGGAAGGGTGTCCCGCGCGGTGCTCGCGCACTACCGGCGCATGATCGACGAATGTCTCGCCGCGGGCGTCACCCCGCTCGTCACGATCCACCACTTCACCTCGCCGAGGTGGTTCGCCGAGGAGGGCGGCTGGCGCGGCGAACGGGCCGTGGACCGCTTCCGCGCCTACGTCGAGACGGCCACCTCGATCCTCGACGGCGTCGAGTGGGTCTGCACGATCAACGAGCCCAACATGCTCGCGATCATGGTACGCGAGGCGGAGGCGACACTCGACCCCGACACGGGCCTGGCGTGGCTCAGCCCCACACTGGAGGCGGACACGCCCCGACCAGTGAAGCCGGCTCCGCCGGTGGAGATCGGACGCCGTCTCGTCGAGGCGCACCGCGCGGCCCGGGACGTGCTGCGGGAGCGCACGGACGCCCGGGTGGGATGGTCGGTCGCGAACCGCGCGTTCGAAACCCGCCCCGGTGCGGAGAAGGTACGCCAGCAGCTGGAATACGTATGGGAGGACCTCTACCTGGAGGCGGCGCGCGGCGACGACTTCATCGGGGTGCAGGCCTACTCGGCACAGTGGGTGGGGCTGGAGGGCATCGAACCGCACCCCGTGCATCCGGACAACACCCTCGTGCGGACGGCGTACCGCCCCGACGCCCTCGGCATCGCCGTCCGGCACACTGCCGACGTGCTGCCCGACGTGCCGATCGTCGTCACCGAGAACGGCATCGCGACAGACGACGACTCCCGGCGCATCGCCTACACCACCGGCGCGCTGTCCGCGCTGTCCGAGGCGATGGACGACGGCGTGGACGTGCGGGGCTACATCCACTGGAGCATGCTCGACAACTACGAATGGGGGCACTGGGACCCGACGTTCGGCCTCGTCGCCGTCGACCGGGAGACGTTCGAGCGCCGGCCCAAACCGAGCCTCGCGTGGCTGGGCGGTATCGCCAAGGCCAACGCGCTCTGAGACGACGGACCTGCGGCGGTCCCTGCATCACTTCAGGCGAGATTCAAGATTTAAGGAAAGGCGAGATGCCCGAAGCAATCGACCGGCGCCAACTCGTGCGACGGCACAACCCCGTGCTGACGTCTGCGCACCCCGCTGACGTCCTCACGGTCGGCAACGGTGACATCGCGCTCACGGTCGACATCTCCGGACTGCAGACGTTCCCGTCCTTCCACGAGCTTGTCCCCGACCCGCACCGCGTCGTTCACGACGGGCTGTCCGGTTTACCCGAGCAGCGTCCGCGCGCCTTCGACGCCGACGACTTCCAGATCCCTCTGCGCACGCAGTCGACCTGGGGCTGGTACAAGACACGCACCGACCGGGAGCTCCGGCTCGAGGACTCGACCACCCTGTACGAGACGTCCCGCGGCCCGGTGCCCTACCTCGACCGCATGGGGCTCCAACGGCCCGGCGACCCGATCACCGAGGAGTTCGTCCCTGGCGCGTGGTACCACTTCAACCCCCGCCGCGCTCACCTCGGCCGCCTCGCCCTGGTCCGCCCCGACGGGACGGGGCCCGACGACCCGGCCGCGCTGACCGACGTCCGCACCGAGCTCGACCTGTGGACGGGAACGATCCACGCCGCGTACGTGCTCGACGGCGAGCGCGTCCACGTCACCACCGTCGCCGATCCACGAGATCACCGCTTCGCCGTGCGCGTCGAGTCCGGCCTTCTGCTCCGCGGATGGGGCGTTGCATGGGTGTTCGACGAACAGCCGGACGACCTCGCCGCCTTCGAACTCCCGCTCGCGCAACAGACGGTCTGGAACCAGCACACGGCGGGCCACTGGAACGCACGACGCACAGTGGAAGCGCTGACCTACGGCGCCGGCGTCCGCACCACCGGCAGCCTGCGGGAGGAAGCGGAGTCCGCCGTCGCCCGCGCAGACGCCCCCGTTCTCGAGGTCGTGGTGACCCTGACGCCGGATCATCGCCGGCCGCAGGGCAAGGACAGCTTCTCCGCCGTCAGCCAATCCGCGCAGACATGGTGGGCGGAGCACTGGAGCACCGGCGCCGCGATCAGCCTCGCCGGCAGCACCGACGCGCGCGCTCCGGAACTCGAACGTCGCATCGTCGTCTCGCAGTACCTCACGGCCGTCAACAGCGCCGGCGTCACGCCTCCCGCGGAGTCCGGTCTGACGTACAACACCTGGTCGGGCAAGTTCCACCTCGAGATGCACTGGTGGCATGCGGCGCATTTCCCGATGTGGGGCCGGGGGCAGCTGCTGGAGCGCAGCATGCGTTGGTATCGCAGCGCCTTGGAGGCGGCGAAGGCGACCGCCCGCCGGCAGGGGTATCGCGGGGCCCGCTGGCCGAAGCAGACCGACCCGTCCGCGCGCGAGTCGCCGAGCAACATCGGCGTCTTCCTCCTGTGGCAGCAGCCGCACGTGATCCACCTGCTGGAGCTGCTGCGTGGCGAGGGGCGCGACGAGTCGTTCCTGCGTCGCCACTACCCGCTCGTCGAGGCGACTGCCGACTTCATGGCCGACTTCGCCGAGGAACGCGACGGATCGTTCTGGCTGCCGCCTCCGCTCATCCCCGCGCAGGAGAGCTACCTCGCCGACCGGACGACGAACAGCGATCCGACCTTCGAGCTGGCGTACTGGTCATGGGCGCTCAGCGTGGCGAACGAGTGGCGAACCCGGCTCGGTCTCGAACCGAACGAGGAGTGGGACCGGGTAGCGCGGAACATGCGCCGGCCCGCAGTACTGCCCGACGGCACCTACGCCGCGATCGCGACGCCCCCACTGCTCATCCGAAAGGATCACCCGTCCATGCTCATGGCGTTGGGGTGGCTACCGGATACCAACCTCGTGGACCCCGCCAAGATGTCCGCAACGCTCGATTCCGTATGGGAGCACTGGGACCTACAGACCAGCTGGGGCTGGGATTACCCCGTCATGGCGATGACCGCCGCCCGCCTCGGCGACGTCGGCCGCGCGATCGACGCCCTCCTGCTCCCGTCGCCCAAAAACGTATTCCTCCCCAACGGACACAATCCGCAAATGCCGGGATTCCTCACCATTTATCTACCGGCAAACGGAGGACTGCTGGCCGCAATGGCACACATCGCCACAGCGGTGAACCAGGGGGCAGAGCTCCCCGACGGCTGGCTGATTACGTCAGAAGGGCTGGGCACGCTTCCCCGCCCTCGCGTCCTGTCCACACCTGAGTAGCTACGGAAGGGAAATAGTTAGCCGACAGCCGACTGGCAGCAGTGACATGGTCGGCGACAAGTAATTAAGAAACACATCAATGGCATCGTACGGCGTCCACCGAAAAGTGCCGGGCGGGCATGAACAAGTGGCCGCTTCCCCATCCAAGGCTTCCAAAGGTGAGGACCATGGGTACAAATCTTTCAGCACGCGGCACTCGTCGCCGCACCATCATCGCGGCAGGGTCATTGGCGATCGTCGGGGCGCTTGCTCTGGCAGGCTGTTCGTCGTCCGGCGAACCCGCCACCGGGGACGTCGGACTGACTTTCATGAACCAGTCGCGCGGGCAAGAGGCCGCGCTCACCAAACTCGCGGAGCAGTACACCAAGAAGACCGGCGTCAAGATCACTATTGAGACGCCTGGACCGGCCGACTACCTGCCCAAGCTTCAGGCGAAGGCGCAGTCCAGATCCATGCCCGACGTCTATTCGTCATTCGACGCGACTCAGATGGCGCCGTTCTACAAGGCCGGCTGGGCGATGGACCTTTCTGCCGAGTTGAACGCCGGATGGAGCAAGAATTTCAGCCCCGCGGTGCTCAAGATGTCGACGTTCCAGGAAGGCAACAACCTCGGGGTCAAGCCCGGCATCTACTCGGTGCACTGGGAGACGCAGACGTACGGC
The DNA here is from genome assembly GCF_052245935.1 of Nonomuraea sp. 3N208. Taxonomy (NCBI): domain Bacteria; kingdom Bacillati; phylum Actinomycetota; class Actinomycetes; order Streptosporangiales; family Streptosporangiaceae; genus Nonomuraea; species Nonomuraea sp. 3N208. Next base: position 100,150 of record NZ_JBQQBR010000034.1, read on the forward strand.
TTCCTCATCAACCCGGCGCTGACCGGAATTTCGGCGGAAAAGCCGCCCGCGACGACGGCCGAGTTCATCGACGCGCTCGCCGCGAAGGGAGCAAAATTCTCCATCGCGGCCTCGCAGACGCCGAACGTCATCCAAGGCCTCGCCTCGAACTGGCTGACGGACGCCGAGATCGAAGCGACCCTCAACGGGAAATCGAACTGGAAACAGGACGGCTGGCGCAACGCCTTCCAGTTCCTGGTCGACCTGAAAAAGGCCGGCGTCCTCGCAAACGGCGCTCTTCCCGGCGGCCAGGACGACCACCCGAACGTGGAGTCGTCCTTCTTCACCAAGTCGATGGGGGCCATCTTCGACGCCGCCCCCGGCGTCTCGGTCGGCCTGAGGACGAACCCGGAGTTCCAGGACTACTTCTCCGCCGGGCTTCCCACGGCTCCCGGAAGCGTCCACGAGCCGCGCTCGCCGGGCATCCCCGGGAAGGGCGCGGTGATCAACCCGAGGGGCAAGCATCCCAAGGAGGCTCTCGCGTTCGTGAAGTGGCTGACCGAGCCCGAGCAGCAGGCGGTGTTCGCCAAGACCGCTCGCATCCTGCCCAGCAACCCGGAACTCCTCGCCGGCGCGGACATCCCCGGCCAGCTTGAGGGCTTCGCCGCCGGTGTGAAGACCATGCAAGTCATGTCAACAACCTTCACGCCTGACGTGAACACCGCGATCAAGGCGGAGTCTCAGCGTCTGGTGCTGGGCGAGGTGACGGTGGACGAAGTGCTCGCCACCATCCAGGCGGCGCAGGACCGCACGTCATGACGACGCAGCACCTCGCGGTTCCCGCGCGGCGGCCACGGCCGCCGCGCGGGAGGCGCGCTCTCCGGCGCAACCTGATCGGCTGGTTGTTCCTGGCGCCGGCCATCGCGCTCGTCGGGATCTTCACGATCACACCCTTCGCGCAGGCGATCCTGCTGAGCTTCCAGTCCTGGGACGGCGTCAGCCCCGACACCCCATGGGTGGGGCTCGCCAACTACGACTTCGTCGCATCCGACCCGATCTTCTGGGCGTCCATGCGCAACGTCGTCTTCTTCGGCGTCGTCGGTTTCGTCGCCGGCAACGGAGTCGCCCTGGGCATGGCGCTGGCCGTCAACAGCGTCACCCGCGGCAGGACGTTCTTCCGCACCGTCTTCTACCTGCCGGGCGTGTTGTCGGTCGTCGTCGTCGGCCTGCTGTTCTCCTTCATCCTGGCCCCTGGATCCGGCATCCTCAACCGGCTGCTCGGCATGATGGGCCTGGGCACGCTGCAGCAGAACTGGCTCGGCGAGCCGGCCGTCGCGCTGCCCGCCGTGGCTGCGGTGTTCGTGTGGTTCCACTGGGGGTTCGGCTTCCTGCTCTTCCTCGCGGGGCTGCAAGACGTGCCGAAGGAACTGTACGAGGCCGCCGAGCTCGACGGTGCGAACCGCTGGTCGAAGTTCCGGTACATCACCTGGCCACAGCTGGCCCCGGTCACCTCGATCGTGAGTCTGCTCACGCTGCTCGCCGCGCTCCAGATCTTCGGGACCGTGCAGGTGCTGACCAACGGCGGGCCTGGCCACCACACGATGGTGCCGACCCTCGCGATCTACAACGAGGCGTTCGTCAACTGGCGTTACGGCAGTGCCGCAGCCATGTCGGTCATCTTCGGCGGCGCCCTCGTGCTGCTATCCGTGATGCAGCTCGCGATCACCAGGCGGAGGTCCCGCGTATGAGCAGCCGGACGACAGGAAGGGCCGACGAGATGTCCGTCACATCAGTACCGGCCGGCACGGCCGAAGGCGGGACTCGGCCACCTCGACGGGGGGTACGCCTCGACAAGGTCGGCCTGTACGGACTGCTGAGCGTCGCCGCGCTGACCGCGCTGTTCCCGCTCCTGTGGATGCTGTCCGGATCTCTGCAAAGCCTCACAGAGCTGCTCTCGAACGAGAGATTTCTCCCCGCCGACCCGCAGTGGCACAACTACGTGACCGCATGGGTCCAGGGAGAACTCGGCATCTACCTGCGCAACAGCGTGCTCTACACGGGATCCGCCGTCATCGGCATCCTGCTGGTGTCCAGCCTCGCCGGATACGCCCTCGCGCGACTCGACTTCGCGGGCAAGGGCGTGTTCACGTTCGTCATCCTCGCCGTTATGATCATCCCCGCGCCCGCCATGTTCCTCGCGCAGTACAAGCTGCTCATCTCGCTGAACCTGACGAACAATCCCGTGGGCTACGTGCTGATCCTGATCACATCGGGCATCCCGATGTCGACGCTCATCATGCGCAGCTTCTTCGTCAGCCAGCCCCGCGCTCTGGAGGAGGCGGCCGCGCTGGACGGCGCCGGTCCGCTGCGCATCTTCTGGAACGTGATCCTCCCGCTGGCCCGGCCGGGCCTGGCCGCCGTGGCGGTCATCCAGGGGCTGGGGGCGTGGAACGAGTACCTCATGGCGCTCGTCCTGTTCGAGGACAACTCGCTCATGCCCGTCCAGCGCGGTCTGACCGCCTTCACCTCTGCCGAGACGCCACAGCAGCAGATCCTCCTGGCCGCCACCACCATCTCGATCGTGCCGGTAGTGATCTTCTACCTGATGGCGCAGCGTCACATCGTGAAGGGCATCGGCGCGGGCGCGATCAAGTAGGCGGGGCCGCAGGCGCTGCGCGTGACGTCACAACGGGCGGCGCCCGCCCAGCGACATCCCCGTGTAGGCCGGCCGAGCGCTGCCGCGTTGCCGGCCGTTGACGTACAAGGTGGCGATCTTGCCGTCGAAGGTGGCGGCGATGTGCGTGTAGGCATCCAGCGGGATCGGCACGGCGGACTCGACCGACCCCGCCTCGGCGTCAGGGCCGGGCGGGACGACGATCGCGGCCGAAGTCTTGCGGGGTTCCCGAGACGTCGTCCACCACGCCGCGTCCCGCCACCAGGTTGGCCTCCCAGGCTGGAGGATCGGACCGGATTTTGGCGCTACGGGACAGTGAGAATCACGGGCATGAGGGTCCCCCCGGTAAGGATCTCCAAGCCGATGCTGGCGCCTTCAGTCGCTGGCTCCGTCCTCTGGAGGACATGGTGCGGTCAAAGCAGCTTGTCCAGGGTGATCGCCAGGTCATAGACGCGCTTGCCGGTGGCGTGGTGGACGGCGTTGGCGATCGCGGCGGCCACGCCGGTGACGCCGATCTCGCCCAGGCCCAGCAGCCCGAGCGGCATGGTCGGGTCGGGCTCATCCAGGTAGTGGATGTCGATCGGCGGGATGTCGGCGTGCACGGGGACGTGGTACTCGGCCAGGCTCGGGTTCATGATCCGCCCGGTGCGCGGATCCACCAGAGTCTCTTCTGAGAGCGCCATGCCGATGCCCATGACGATGCCGCCGCGGAGCTGGCTGGCTGCGGTCTTAGCGTTGATCACTTTGCCGACATCGAACACGCCGAGCCAGCGCGAGACCCGTATCTCGCCGGTGTCGGGGTCGACCCGCACCTCGCAGAACTGCGCCCCGCACCCCGCCTTCACCCAGCGCCGGTGGTCGCGCAGGAACTTCGCGATGAACTTCGCCTGCCCTGCCAGCGTGCCCAGCCGCGTCTGGGACCCGACCGCCGCCTCGATGTGGTCTCGTCCCGCCCGTGCGAGGATCTCGGCGTGCGATCCACCCTCGCCCAGTGCGCGCACCTTGCGCCTTAGCTTGTCGCAGGCGGCCAGCAGGCTCGCGGCGACGCTCACGGTCTGGGCGGAGGCGCCCGCGCCTGGACCGGTGGGCAGCGTGGAGTCGCCGTACTCCACCCGCACCGCCTCGAACGGCACGCCGAGCGCGTCGGCCGCGATCTGCGCCTGGGCGGTCGCCGCGCCCATGCCCATCTCTTGCAGGCCGCACCGCACCAGCACGTTCCCGTCCGCCGACAGCCGCACCGTGACGTTGGCGGTGAACTGCATCGTCCCGTGGTGGGCAGTGGCGACGCCCATGCCGACCAGCCACCGGCCGTCCCGCATCGAGCCCGGCTCGGGAGTGCGGTCCGCCCAGCCGAACCGCTGCGCGCCGTAGGCGTACGCCTCGCGCAGCAGCCGGTGAGAAAAGCGCTTGCCGTCGATCGGGTTGGTCTCCGGCTCGTTGCGCATCCGCAGCGCGATCGGGTCCATGCCCAGCCCGTACGCGAGCTCGTCCATCGCCGCCTCCAGGGCGAACGTGCCGGGCGCCTCGCCGGGGGCGCGCATGAAGGTGTTGGGGAGCAGGTCGAGCTCGACGAGGCTGTGCCGGAGGAGGATGTTCGGCGCGGCGTACAGGTGCCCGGACGGCGAGGTGACCGCTTCGGGCAGGCCGCCGACCCGCCCGGTACCGGTCACGCCGGTGTGGATGAGCGCCGTAAGCCCGCCGTCCGCCGTCGCGCCGAGCGCCACTCGCTGGGTGGACGGCGAGCGCCCGCCGACCGTGCGGTAGACGCCCTCGCGGGTGAGCATCATCCGCACCGGCCGCCCGGTCGCGCGGGCCGCCAGCACGGTGAGCAGCGTGCCGGCCCACACCGGGCCCTTGCCGCCGAACGCGCCGCCGACGAACGGCGAGATCACCCGCACGGACGCCTCGGGCACGCCGAACCTGGCCGCGAGATGGGCACGAAGCCAGGCGATGCCCTGCGTCCCTTCATGCACGGTCAGCCGGTCGCCGTCCCACACGGCGGTGGTGGCGTGCGGCTCGATCGCGTTGTGGTTAAGCGGAGGGGTGGTGAACCGCAGGTCCACCGACACAGGGGCGGCCCTGAACGCCGCCTCGGCGTCGCCCTTCTTCGCGGTGCCGCGCTGGAGCGGGTTGCCTTTCAGCGGGACGGCGTGCTCCTCCTCGGCGGCGAAGTCGACGGTGGCCGGGAAGTCCTGGTAGGCGACCCTGACCAGTCCCGCCGCCTCGCGCGCCGCCTCCAGGGTCTCGGCGACGACGACCGCGACGGGCTGGCCGTTCCAGTGCACCTCGTCGGTGTTGAGGTAGTTGACCGTGGTCCCGGTGACGATCATGCCTCCGTTCGTCAGGGTCGCCCGGGGCGGTGGCTTCATGCGGGGCGCGTTCTCGTGCGTGAGGACGGCCAGCACACCCGGCACGGCGGCAGCCTCGGCCACGTCGAATCCGGTGACGCGGCCGCGCGCGATCGTCGCGTGCACCAGCGCGGCGTAGGCGAGACGGGGGTACGGATACTCGGCCGCGAAGCGCGCCTGCCCGCTCGTCTTGGCCCGGCCGTCCACCCTGTCGATCGGCTTGCCCACCACTGGCACCGCCGCGGTCTGTGGCCTCGGCGGGCTCTCCATCTGGGTCATGAGCTGGTTCTGGTTCGCGGCGTCGCGCGGCCCCGTCATGCCGCGCCTCCTTCCGTGAGCACCTGGCGCAGGGTCGCGACGACCGTGTGCCGGGCGAGTTCGATCTTGAATGCGTTTCCCGGGAGCCCTTCAGCGGGCGCGAGCTCGATCTCGGCGGCGCGCTGGAAGGACTCCTCGGTGGCGGGCGCGCCGAGGAGGGTCTGCTCGGCCTTCGAGGCCCGCCACGGCTTGGCGGCGACCCCGCCCAGCGCGAGCCGCACGCCGGTGACCGCGCCGTGCCGGACCTCCAGCGCGGCGGCGACCGAGACCAGGGCGAACGCGTATGAGGCGCGGTCGCGCACCTTGCGGTAGCGCGAGTGCGCGGCGACCGGCAGGGCGGGCAGCTCGACGGCGGTGATCAGCTCGTCGGCGGCCAGCTCGGTCTCGATGTGCGGGGTGTCGCCGGGCAGCCGGTGGAAGCCGGCCAGCGGGATACGGCGGACGCCGCGCACGCTTTCCGCCTCGACCACGGCGTCCAGCGCGGCGAGCGCGACGCACATGTCGGACGGATGAGTGGCGACGCAGGCCGGGCTCGCGCCGAGGATGGCGCCGCCCCGGTTGAACCCGTCGCGCGCGGCGCAGCCGGCCCCCGGCTCGCGCTTGTTGCAGGCGGCCGCGCCATCGTAGAAGTACAGGCAGCGGGTGCGCTGCAGCAGGTTACCTCCGACCGTCGCCATGTTCCTGAGCTGCGCCGACGCGCCCGACAAGATCGCCTGGGCCAGCATCGGGTACCGGGTGCGGATCAGCCGGTGCGCGGCGAGACGGCTGTTGCGGACCAGCGCGCCGATGCGCACGCCTCCACCGGGCAGTTCCTCGATCTCGTCCAGCGGCAGTCCGGTGACGTCGACGACGGTGGCGGGCCGCTCGATCCCCTCGCGCATGAGGTCGACCAGGTTGGTGCCGCCGCCGAGGAACTTCGCGTCCGGCTCGGCCGCGACTGCCCGGATGGCTGCGGCCACGTCGGGCGGGCGCACGTACGCGAACGACCTCATCGCGCCGCCTCCGCCGGAACCCGGGCCGCGGCGTCCGCCCGGGCGACCTCCTGGATCGCGGCGACGATGCCGTTGTAGGCCCCGCAGCGGCACAGGTTGCCGCTCATCCGCTCCCTGATCTCGGCGTCGGTCAACTCCACGCCGTCGGCGGCGAGGTGCTCGGTCACCGCGCTCGGCACGCCGTCCCCGTGCTCGGCCAGCATGCCGATCGCCGAGCAGATCTGGCCGGAGGTGCAATAGCCGCACTGGAACCCGTCGTGGGCGACGAACGCCGCCTGGAGCGGGCTTGCGACTCCCTCGATCGTGGTGATCTCGCGGCCCTCGTACTGGACGGCGAGCGCCAGGCAGGCGTTGACGCGGACGCCGTCGGCCAGGACGGTGCAGGCTCCGCACGCGCCCTGGTCGCAGCCCTTCTTGGTGCCGGTCAGCCCGAGGTGCTCGCGCAGCGCGTCGAGCAGGCTGACCTGCGGTTCCAGGTCGAGTTCGTAAGTGGTGCCGTTAACCCGTAGCAGTACAGCCGGCATGGTTCCTCCGTAGATGGCGTGCCCGATGACGCTAACAGACCACTGTCCGCTTAACAAGCGGACAGTGGTCTGTTAAGAGTGCCGTTATGCTGTCTGGGAAAATGAGAGAGTCGGAGTTTCTGCGGGCCAGGCGGCCGGAGCACAAGCAACAGCGACGCGCGGCGATCCTCGCCGCCGCGCGCGAGCTCGCCCTTCGCTCGGGCGTGCGCACGGTCAGTCTGCGCGCCGTGGCGGCGGCCGCGGGGCTGGCGAAGTCCAATGTGGTGCGCTATTTCGGCACGCGCGAGGAGATCTATCTCGAACTCGCCGCCGAAGAATGGCAAGACTGGAAACAAGCAGTGACCGAGCGGCTGCGCGCCGCCGATGGGCCGGGCGACGTGGTCGACGCGCTCGCCGAGACGCTGGAGGCACGGCCGCTCCTGTGCGACCTACTCGGCTACGCCGCGGCCAGCCTGGAGCACAACGTGTCGCTCGATGCGGCCCGCGCGTTCAAGGTGGCGCTCCTCGACGTGGGCGCCGAGATCGGGACCGAGGTCGCTCGGGCCACCGGGTTGACCAACGGTGAAGGCCTGGAACTGGTCGGGACGGCCACCGCGCTGGCTGCTTTCCTCTACCCGATAGCGCATCCGCCCCCGGTACTGGCCGAGCTCTACGCGCAGGAGCCGTGGATCGCCGCCGCCCGCCCGCCGTTCCTCCCGACACTGAAGCGCGCCCTCACCGCCTTCCTCGCGGGCCTGCCGACGCTGCGCCGACGCCAAGGCACGGACTGATCAAGCTCACTGGCTGCGTAAAGATAAGTACCTGTTCCTAAGCTTTTGATCTTTCGCTTGGTGATCAGTAGGCGAAGGCGGGTACTGGTCGGTGCCGAAAGTGCAGCTCAGTTGGTGCGAGCCGTGGCCAGCACGGTGGTGATGGCCTGTTCCACTGTGGCGTGGACGGGCAGGTGGTCGCCAGGGCGGCCATCTCCAGGCCCACAAGCGACCAGACCGACGCTGTCCCCGTCAGCACCAGCGTGGCCACGATGAGCTGCATCACCCCGCAGACGAGCTGGCACGACAGCACCCTCACGGCCCGTTCACGGGCGTGACCGAACAACTCGCGGGTGGCGGGGCGCCGAGTCGTGGCCGTTGTGGGTGGAACCGACCACCCGCAGCCGCAGTCCGCTGAACGGAAGGTCTCTGCTGGCGAGCGGGACGGTGAAGGGGTCGGCATGCCGGGGCCGAGCTGGGAACTGCGGGGCCATGGACTGCACGAGCAGCTTCAGATGCTTCTCCAACTGGTTGATGCGCGCCGTCAGCTCACGGTAGCGGCCGAGCAGCTCCCGGGCGTTCTGGGCGACGATCCCGGCATGTCGGCCAGATGCGGGACGCAGCCCGTCCCGCGCCGACACGTCGGGTCCGGCGCGGCTGCCAGGCGCGCACTCCGCTGCCGTCGGCGTTGCACCGGCGCTATTCGTCGCGCCCTCACCGGTAGGGATAGGCACTGGCTCGCTTTGCCTCGGCGGGAAGGCCACATGCGACACGCGTATGTAGCTCCCTCCCGACTCGTCGAGCCGTCGCCTGGGTCTCGACTCGCCTCGACAGGCCTCTTGAGAGTGTCTAGATGACGTCGATGACTGCGGTGACCTTGCCCAGCGCCGTCGTCCCGAGGATGACGACCTCACCGGGCGTGTTGGTTGCTCCGTCCGGCAGCGCCTGCCAGTGAACGGGGATTGTGGTGATGGTGTTGTTTGCGGTGGTGAGCTTGCGGATGGAGGAGGGGAGGGCCGGAGGCCTACCTACCCTGGTGGTGACGTAGACGGTGTCTTCAAGGATGTGCTTGGCCTGGCTCGCGTTGTACACGTTGATCGACGCGTGCGGCTCCCAGGTGTTGGGCAACTCGGGCACGGCTCGGAACATCGGCTGGTAGCCCGCCGGCTCCCAGACCAGCACGTCGGTGCCCTGGTTGTCGACCACGTCGTTGGCGGCCTGGAAGACCCGCTGGATAGCGTCTGCCTGCCCCTGGACGGTGCGGGGGAAGGGCGAGTTGGGCAATGGCGAGCCGTCGCCGCCGGACGCGGGGTAGGCGGTCTCGGCGATGTCGATTTCATAGTCGGGGTAGGTCGTCGCGATTGTGTGCAGGTTGACATCCAGTGCGTCAGGCGAACCGTGCCACTCCGGATAGTACGAGATCGCGAGCACGTCAGGGTTCTGGCCTTTGGCCTTGACCCGGGTGAGGAACTGGCTCCAGAACTCCATGGTCTTGGCGAGCCGTCCGGCGTCGACGATCACATGGATCTCCACCTTGGTCTTCGGCGACGTATCGCGGACGGCCTTGATCCCGGCCGCGGCCAACGTGGTGAACCGGTCCCACGCCTCGTTGTAGAGCCGCTGCTCGACCGGGTCGGTCGACTGCCAGTAGCGCCACAGCAGGCCGCCGCCGGGCTTCGACTGGTAGATGTCGGCCTGGTTGGCGAAGTATGGCGGGTTGGTCGTGCCGATGAGGGCCGCCTCGCTGCCGTACATGAAGCCGTTGATGATCTCATTTCCGACGGCGACTTTGTCCGGCGTGGTGCCCTGTTTGATCAGCCGGCGGAGGTAGTCGCCGGTGAAGTCGTACACCGCCTGCGTCAGATCGTCGAACTCCAACTCGGCCCAGGCGCGCGGTTTCGGTTGCTTGGACGGGTCCGCCCAGGAGTCCGCGTAGTGGAAGTCGATGCCGAGGCCCATGCTCCGGTCCTTGATCCATCGTGCTGACTGCAGTGAGCGTTCCGGCCCCTGGCGTGGGATCGGTGTGGGTTCGCCGGTGCTTTCGTCCCTCGGCTCGTTGAAGATGCGCAGCCGGGCGTACTCCATGCCGCGGTCCTTGGCCACGTCGAGTAGGTGCGGTCCGGCGCCCCGGTCGGCGGCCAGGGGGTTGACCCAGTATTCCCGGGTCTGGACGTCGTCCACCCAGGACAGGTCGGCGCCGAGGATGAGGTCGTCACGCAGGTAGTTGAAGATCTGGATCTCGCTCACCCCGACCTTGGGGTGGCCTGGCGCGCCGGTGACCGTGAGCCGGACGAAGCGTGTTCCCGGCCGGGTGAACAGGTGCACCGCTCCCCGTGACGCGGCTCGGTTGCGGAACCTGTCGGCGATCTTGGTCCACCGGCGCCCGTCGGATGAGGCCTCGATGACGTACCGGTACGCCACGCCAGGGTCAGCGAAGATCACCTTGACCTTCCGCAGGTTGTCGTAGGCGCCGCCGAGGTCGACGGTCAGCCGCTGTCGGGCGCTGGGGCCGTCCGCATACCAGGACGTCGTCGGGTCTCCGTCAATGGCCAGTCGGGCGGTGGGTAAGCCGCTGCTTGCCGTGGCGGAGGCCCAGAACTTGGCGGCGATGTTGCTCTCGATCGGCTTGATGTGCGCGGTGCCAAAGGTGGCGTGCGCTGGCGCGGGCGCTGTGATCATCCCCGCCACCAGCGCGGTCACGAGCACAGTGAGTGCCGCGGTGACGCGCATCCCATATCTATTGATCATGTTTCCTCTCGAGGTGTGCGGCTACGCGTTGGCCAAGCAGTCGGTGACGCTCAGCCTGAAGGCTGCGCGAATGGCGCCCGCCTTCCGGGCGCGGCATCTTGGTGTGGACGGATGCCATCCAGTCGGGGAGCGCTTCCATTGGGAAAAGACATACGTTCGTGTGCGAAATTCACGAGATTTGTTCTGTGAACGTTCACAGAATCGGAATCTCGCGAGATACCCGGGCGGAGGGGGAAGCAGGGACTTCCAGGAGCGGGCGGGTGGCAGGCACGGCCGCTCTCGGGCGCAGCAGCGGAGGTTCCGGTGCCCTCCTGAACCGCCGTAGTGAGTAGTCAGCCGGCCGTGGCGCCGAGGTCGAGGTAGTCGATGTTGGGCAGTCCGGCTGCGGTGGTCGGGTCCCATCGGATGGTGTTGCCGCCGGCGTTCAGCGGGACCGTCACGGTCTTGGTGGCCCACGTCGTCCAGGCGCCGGTGGATTCGAACGACACCGTCGCCACCGTGGACCCGTTGACGACCAGGTTGGCAGCCCTGGCGCCGCTGGCGCCGTTGGCGAACCGGATCCCGAGCGTCGCCGTACCGGCCGCCGACGCGTTCACCGTGAACTGGGCGTAGGCGCCGGCCGCGTTGTTGCCGTTGCAGAAACCGCTGCCGGAGAAGCCGGCCCAATTCGCGTCGATCGTGCCCTGACACACCGCCGGCGCGGTCTCCGCCTCATACCGCTGCCCCGCCGGCGTGTCCCCGGGCCGCTCGAAGGCGCCGAGATCCGGAGCGTGCCCGCTGTAGGGCAGGCCGACGTCGGTGCCTTTGTCGATCAGGGTGCTGTTGGCGGCAAGGCGCAGGTGGGGCAGCGTGGGCAAGCTACCGTCTGCCTGGCGAGGCGCGTCCCAGCCGGAGGTCGATACGCTCTGGAACTGGGAGTCCGACAGGGTGACGCCCAGGTCCCAGGAGTTGTACGCGGAGCTGGTACCGGTCATGTTCGACGTCAGCGTGCCCGTGTAGGCGATGTTGTTGCGCAGGTTGCCCCGGCCGACGGCGGCGCCGCTTGCGTCGATTCCCAGCATGTTGAAGTCGGGGCGGTTTCCGTAGCTGGTGTTGTTGAAGTAATCGTTGGCCACCGGGTGGTGGTTGGAATAGAAGCCGGCTGCCTTGTTGAGGAAGGCCACCGAGAAGCGGACGGTGTGCTTCACCGCGCCGGCGTCGTACTCGGCGCCGAAGCCGCCTACCTTGAAGCCGGCGCCGTTGCCTGAAGGCGTCGTCGTCCCCGGCAGGTAGCCGTTGCGCCAGGACCACGAGTTTTCGATGGTCACGGGCGAGTAGGTGGAGATGAGGTCGAAACCGTCATCGGCGTTCCACCACGCGCGGCACCCCCGGAACACGTTCGCGGGACGGCCGGCCGGCGTGTAGTGGGCACCGAAACCGTCGGCGTTTTCGCCGGGCCCGTCCGAGCTGTTCGGGTCGTAGTTGTCATGCGAATCGGAGTTGAGAACCAAGTTGCCGCCCCCGCCACTGATGAACAGGCCGGTTCCCATGTGGTGATGCGTGTTGATCAACTCGAAGATGTTGTTGCTGCCCGAAACCCAGATCCCCCAGGACTCGGCGTTCAGCTTGTTGTTCTGCGGCACACCCCTGGCTTCCAGCCCCTTCAGGTGGATATAACCGCCTGTGACGCTGAATCCCTTGATCCGGCAGTTGTCCGTCATGCGGGAGAAGTCGAATACCGGCTTCTCCCCGGGATAGGCCCAGTAGCGGAGCGGGTTGCCGGAGCTGCCGCTCTTGTTCAGGGTGATCGCGTCGACTCTGGCCGTCTGACTCGAGCAGTTGCTGTTCGCGCTGGTAAAGCCGTAGGTGCCGCCTCGGAAGTAGACCGTGTCTCCCGCCTGGGCAGCCGCTTGCGCACGCGCGATCGAAGCCCAGGGAGCGGCCTGCGTTCCCGAGGCGCTGTCGCTGCCGTTCGGTGCGACGTAGTAGACGGCTCCGGCCGCCGCGTTGCCGGCCGCCACGGACGTGGTGATGAACGCGCTGGAAGAACCCACCACGACTGTCGCGATCAAGGCGGCACGCGCCACCGTCATGCAGCATTTCATCACTGAACTCCGTCAGACGTTGAGGAAGCCATCCATGGCGGCGGTGGGACGTTTGCTGCCTTCGTCCCAGGCCGAGCTGTTGTAGTAGTTGAACGACGGGTAGCCCTCGGGCTCCCAGAAGAAGGTCCCCAGACCGCCGAAGCCCTTGATCCCCGTGATGAACGCCCGCAGTGAGTCGCGCACCTGAGTGGGCTTGCCCACCGGGCCGCCGTACTCCACCTGCATGACCGGCTTGCCGTAGCTGGTCTGGATGGTCCTCATGTTGTTCAGCACGGGGGCCACGTTGCCGCCCTGCGCGTACGAGGACAGGCCGGTGATGTCCCACTTCCCGCCGTTGCCGCGGTAGGCGTTGAGGAAGTTCTGAATACTGTCGAGCTTCTGCGGCTGGGCCAGGTGAATGAGCACCGGGGTGCTGGGAAAGACCTGCTTGAGCGAGTCGTAGGCGGCATTCAGCAGACCGGTCATCTGGTTCGGCCGGCTGATGCTGCCGGTGGGCTTGCAGATGCCCGAGTTCGTCTCATTACCGATCTTGACCCAGTCCGGTGTGACGCCGGCGCTCCTGAGCTGGTTCATCGAGCTGGTGACGTAGGTGCGCATCGCCGTAAGCATCTGGCTGTAGCTCATGCCGGCCCACGCCGCCGGCGGGTTCTGCACGCCGACCGAGTTCCAGGTGTCCCCGAAGTGGAACCCGATGAGCACCTGCAGGCCGGCGTCCGTACAACGCCGTGCCATCTGCACGGTCTCCGGCATGCTGCAGTGGCCGTTGCCCGGATCGCTGGACGGGTTGACCCAGGTGCGCAGGCTGACGGCGGTGATGCCGTAGCCCTTGAGGATGGTCAACAGGTCCTGCCGCTGGCCGGATCGGTTGTTCCAGTAGTAGCCGCGTGCTTTCATCTGCGGCATCCAGCTGATGTCCGTGCCCTTGATGAAGGAGGCGGCTTCTGCCTGCGGTGCCCGGACGGCGCTGGTACCCAGCGCCAGCGCGCCAGCGCCGGCCGCCGCGCCGAGCAGGACGATACGCCGCCGGGGGTACCTGTTTCGTTGCCGGTCATGGCATGAGATCCCTTCGATGCGGAGATGTCTGCTGTGGTCTTCGACATGTCCGTGGGCAACCGCCGAACCGCCGGCTTGCGAAGGACTCCTGGTTGCGCCGGCGGTCGAACGAACGACGAGACAATCCCGGGCTACGGGCAGGACTCAGTTGAGATGGGCGTGCCCCAATGGGCTGAGCCAGGCCACAGCCATCGGCGGGCATAGGAGCTGGACGGCATGAAACGATTCATCCCAAAGCGCGGGCGGGAGTGCTTTCTGCCCTCCTTGCCCCTCACGATCGGGGCGACGGCGTACTTGGAGGCAGGCGTGCCAGCGGGCTCCAGGTAGTTGGTGCTGTCGGCGACCGTGGCGATCGGCCGGCCCTCGCGGTAGACGCTGAAGCCCGCACCCACTCTGCCGCCCGTTCCGGCTCCGGTCACCTTTATACCCAAGAAAGGCCAGCTCAGGAATATGCCACCAGGTGGCGTGGTGGCGACCGAACACGGTCGAGGCGTTCCATCCCGTGCGTGGTCCGGCCGTCGGCGGGCGTGGCCGGGAGCACGCACACACACGAGGGCGTCCTCGATCGTGAGGGCTAATCGAGTGGGGCGCATGGGAGCTCCTAGGGGGGTCGGAGCAGTTAAATCGATATAACGGCGCAAGCGTAGGAGCGTTGACATCAGCTCGTCAAGGCTTCCGTTTCTCTCAGCCCTCGAGGTGCTCTCCCGCGTCTTCGACTCGGTACCCCGTCCTTCGCGGCACAAGTGCTCTGTCGACGTAGACGGCTTCCGCGACGGGGACTCTCTGCTGCACCAACCATTGGCGCCGCCTTGCGCTTCGACCTGAGCCCGACATCGACGGCTCTTCCGCCAAGGGGCAAGGGATGGCGTGGCGAACGGAGCAGGCGCGGTGGTGGTCTTCAGCAGGCAGCCCGCATGGTGAGGCGGCTGTGAGCATGCGGTTTCCGAGCAAGCGGCTCGCCGCCGACGTGGCGGGATCGGACTGTCGGGACGGTCGACGGCCGCCGCGGCGGACTCCAGCGGCATGGCCGGCCGAACCGGTTACAACAGAGCACCGGTCGTCCCCGCCAAGATTCCTGACGTCATCCGGTTCGCTGTGCCACGCCCGCGCGGTCGGCCGGCTTCTACATGCGCCCGATGGAGGGGGCACATGAAACTTTCACGTCCGCACTCCGGAGATCGCAATCTCTGGGAACGCTCACAGAGAGGAAGAGGGCCTTTTCGCCGACCATAGCGGTTGCCTGCTTGCTAATAGCGCCCTTACCTCGGATTTCAAACAGGCCCTTTCAGTACGCCAGGTTCTGCATTACTGTGCACGCTCACAGAGCCTCATCCAGTCTGTGAGGAGGACATGTGGTCGCATCCCCCAGCCCACTCGCGACTTCGCGCCCGATCCCCGCCATCGCCCGCCGCCGCAGAACATGCGGTGACACGACATCCGCCTAACTGCGACCGTCGACACCAGCCCGCTCATGTGAACTGTCCGCCCACCCGCGTCCCAGGACGCGGGCGCCACTGGGCCGGTCCACCGTGTCCGCAGCCAGCGACACCACCAGCCGTGCACGGTCTTCAACTGGAGCGGCCACCTCAATCCCCACGTCAGGTGGACGCCGTAAGCCCGAGGGCAACCGCGCCTGCCGAGCACCCCGCCCGCTCCCGGCAGGCCAGGGCCCGTGGCACCTGAGACACCAGCCCGTAAGAAACCGATGGCCCGCCGTGCAGGCGGCGCCGTGCCACTGCAGACCTTCACGAGAAAGCGCGGAATCACCATGGGTTCCTCTCGGTCAGCCGGCCGCGTGCCCGACCTGCCGGGCTCTTCGAGGCTCGTCGTTATCGCCTTCCTCACCCTCTTGGCGGGCCTGCTGGCCGTGCCGCTCGCGACTCCGGCCGGGGCGGTGACGGATCTGGCGCTGGGCAAGGCCGCGAATGCCGACTCCAGCCAGTCCGGTCGCGGACCGTCCCTGGCCAACGACGGCGACACCGCCACCCGCTGGTGCGCCGCCGACGGCAACACCGGCCACTGGTGGCAGATCGACCTCGGAAGCCCGGCGACGCTGAGTGGCACCGAGGTGCGCTGGGAGTTCGCCCGCACCTACAGGTACCACGTCTCGGTCTCCACCGACGGCATGGCCTGGACGCGGGTGGCCGACCGGACGGCGAGCACGACCGCCGCCCAGGTGCAGAGCGACGCCTTCACCGCGACCGCGCGGTACGTGCGGATCACGGTGACCGGGCTCGCCGCGTCGACGTGGGCGAGTATCACCGACTTCAAGGTCTTCGGCGCCGACACCGGCACCCCGCCGGGGCCGGAGCCGGATCCGGCACTGCGGTCCAGGTGCGCCGGCACCTCGCCGATCACCTGCCACTTCGACGTCCAGCCGGGCAACTACGACGTGACCGTGGTCCTGGGCGACCCGGCCAGCCCGGGCGTGACCAGCGTGCAGGCGGAGGCCCGCCGTACGGTGTTGCCTGCCGTATCGACGGCGGCGGGCTCGTATGCGCGGTATTCGTTCACGCTGAACGTGCGCCAGCCGGAAGGGCAGCCGACCGGGCAGGGCGGCACCGGGAGGTCTGGGCTTGACCTGGTCTTTTCCGGGCAGGCGCCGAAACTGAACGGGATCGGGCTGGCCCCGGCGAGCGGGCCGGTGCTGTATCTCGCGGGCGACTCGACCGTCTGCGACCAGCCGGTCGCGCCGTACACCGGGTGGGGGCAGCAGCTCCCGCGGTACTTCAAGCTGGGCCTGTCGGTGGCCAACTACGGCGACTCGGGCGAGAGCTCGAGCAGCTTCCTGTCCAACGCGGCGCTGTTCCCCGCGATGAAGCCGCTGATCCGGAGCGGCGACACGGTGCTGATCCAGTTCGGGCACAACGACAAGTCGACGACGGCGTCTGCGTTCGCCTCGAACCTGACCAGCCTGGTGACCCAGGTGCGGTCGCAGGGTGGGACGCCGGTGCTGGTCACGCCTCCGGTGCGTCGGCTGTTCGCCGCCGACGGCACGCTGACTTCGACGGCGCTGCACGTCAACGGAGTGGGCGCCAATCTCCCGGCGACGATGCGGCAGGTGGCGGCCGCGCAGAACACGTCGCTCATCGACCTGACCGCTGCGAGCGAGGCGCTGGTGGAGGGGCTCGGCCCGAACGCCTCAGCCGCGCTCTACCTGGCCGAGCTGAATGACAACACGCACTTCTCCTCGAACGGAGCGAACGAGATGGCCAAGCTCGTCCTGCAGCGCATGCGCGAGCTGAACCTGTCGCCGGTGCCGTACCTGCGATAACCACCCCCGACCTACCTGTTGGAGTTCTCATGTCCTTACGTAGACCACGCACCGCGCTGCTGTCCGCCGGCGTCGCGCTGACGATGGCCGCCACAGGCCTCGTCATGGCCGCGGAAGCCTCCGCGGCGACCCGCTACGAGGCGGAAAGCGCACCGGCCACGTGCGACGGCTTCATCGAGTCCAACCACGCCGGCTTCTCCGGCAGCGGATTCTGCAACGGCAACAACGCGGCCGGCGCGGCGGCACAGTTCACCGTGACCGCGGCCGCGGCCGGCGATGCCACCATCGCGATCCGGTACGCCAACGGCGGGACCGCGGGCCGTCCCGCAGACGTGCTGGTCAACGGCGCGGTCGCACATGCCGCCAGCGCCTTCGACCCCACCGGCGCCTGGACGACGTGGGTGACCAAGACGCTGACCGTGTCGCTGAACGCGGGCGACAACATCATCCGGTTGAGCCCGACCGCCGCCGACGGCCTGGCCAACATCGACTACTTGGAGACGGACCAGGGCGGCGGCCCAACCCCGACCGGCCGCCAGATGGAGGATCTCAACCGCGGCCTGGTCAGCGTGCGCTCGGGCAGCGGCAACCTGGTGTCCTGGCGGCTGCTGGGCACCGAGAGCGCCAGCACCGGGTTCAACCTCTACCGGGGCTCGACCAAGCTGAACTCCTCGCCTCTCACCGGCGCCACCAACTACCTGGACAACGGCGCGCCAGGGGACGCCTCCTATACCGTCCGAGCGGTCGTGAACGGGGCCGAACAGGCCGCGTCCGAGCCGTCGCTGCGCTTCGCCGGCGGCAACTACCTGGACGTGCCGATCTCCCGGCCGGGAAGCAACTACACCGCCGGAGACGCCAGCGTCGGCGACGCGGACGGCGACGGGCAGTACGAGATCTTCCTCAAGTGGGATCCGAGCGATCAGAAGGACAACTCGCAGTCCGGGGTTACCAGCAACGTCTACATCGATGCGTACCGGCTCAACGGCCAGCGGCTGTGGCGCATCGACCTGGGCCGCAACATCCGGGCCGGCGCGCACTACACGCAGTTCCAGGTGTACGACTACGACGGCGACGGCCGGGCCGAGCTGGCGGTCAAGACCGGTGACGGCACCGTCTCCGGCACCGGACAGGTGATCGGCAACGCCAGCGCGAACCACCGCAACTCCAGCGGCTACATCATCACCGGTCCCGAGTACCTGACCATGTTCAACGGGCTCACCGGCGCCGCCATGTCCACGGTGAACTTCGATCCGGCCCGCGGCAACATCAACGACTGGGGCGACAACTACGGCAACCGCGGCGACCGGTTCCTGGCCGGCACGGCCTACCTGGACGGCCAGCGCCCCAGTCTCATCATGGGCCGCGGCTACTACGCCAAGAGCGCGATCGCGGCCTGGGACTTCCGCGACGGCCAGCTCACCCGGCGCTGGAAGTTCGACTCCAGCAGCGCCGGCAGCCAGTGGACCGGCCGCGGCGCGCACTCGCTGTCCATCGCCGACGTCGACGGCAACGGCACCGACGAGATCATCTACGGCGGCATGACCATCAACGCCAACGGCACCGGCCGCTACACCACCAGCTTCTACGCCCACGGCGACGCCCTGCACGTCGGAGACTTCGTGCCCGGCCGTGCCGGCAAGGAGATCTGGATGATCCACGAGCAGAGCTCCGGCGCCTCCGCCACGCTGCGCGATGCCGGCAACGGCTCGATCATCATGCAGAAGAACAACACCTGTAACTGCGAGGGCCCGGCCCGCGGCGTGGCCGCCGACATCCACGCCGGTAACGCCGGCGGAGAGTTCTGGGGGACCGGCACCGGCCTGGGCAACCTGTTCAACGCCTCCGGCGGCAGCGTCGGGCGCAACCCCAGCAGCTACAACTTCCTCGCCTGGTGGGACGGCGACCCGGTGCGGGAACTGCTGGACGGCAACCACGTCGACAAGTACGGCACCGGCGGCGGCACCCGCCTGCTCACCGCCTCCGGCGCGCACTCCATCAACGGCACCAAATCCACCCCATCCCTGTCCGGCGACCTGTTCGGCGACTGGCGCGAGGAGATCATCCTGCCCCGCGACGACAACGCCGCACTGCGCATCTACGCCACCCCCACCCCGACCGACCGGCGCATCTACACCCTGATGCACGACGCCCAATACCGCGTCGCCATCGCCTGGCAGAACACCGCCTACAACCAGCCCCCGCACCCCAGCTTCTTCCTCGGCAACGGCATGAGCACCCCGCCGCAGCCCAACATCTACGTCCGCTGAACACATAGCTGACCGGCTCCCCAGCGCCCTCCGGCGCCAGGGACCGATACGACCGCCTTCGGTTCGTGGCCGTGCAGTCCCGGTAGCCAGCCGGGCGGAAGCACGGAGACGACCAATCGCGGATTCCTGACCGAGACCTTCGACGTCGGCAGGGCCACCGGCGCCCCGGTCATCGACCTCCACAAAGTGAGCTACACCCTCTACAACGGCCAGAGCTTCTGCCCGTTCAACGGCGATTACACCTCCGGTCCCGTCGGCGCGTTCTTCGCCGACGACCACACCCACTGCGAGGCGGCCGATACCTCAGCTACTTCTCTTGGCCATTCGATTGGATCCGACCACTGCGACCGGACTGCCCAACGTCGACTACCTCGACGTCAGCGGGTGAGAGCGCCGGCGCCACGATGAACGAAGGGCAGCACCATGATCGGTACCTTACGTAAAACGCTGGAGCGGGGAGGGCTCGTCGCCGCGGCATGGCTGGTCATGTCAATGGCGGCATCCGGTGCCCCCGCCGCGGCGGCTGAACCCCTGGAGGCTCGCGACAGCCACGTCTCCCGCTACTCTGCCGCGGACTACACCGCCAGCTCGTGGGCGGCCTTCTCCTCGGTCAGGGACTCACTCACTCAACGAGGAGGCGACGACGCCACCGCCCGCGAGAAACTCCAGATGGCCGCTGATGGTCTGGTCATGGTTCGTGGCCTGAAGAATCTGGTCGCGGACTACAAAACCCGCCCCGCTGGCAAGTACACGAGCGACTCCTGGGTGCCCTTCGCCAAGGCGTTGGCCAACGCGGACGGCGTCGCCGCCGACGCCTCGGCAACCGCGTCGGAAGTCGCCGCCGCGAAGACGGCGCTGGCGACCGCCGCCGGCAACCTCGTGGCCGCCGACGAGGGGACGTTCCAGACCATCACGAACGATGTCTTTTGGAACGACACCAGCGGCAACCCCATCTATTCGCAAGGCGGTGGTGTCTTCAAGTTCGGCGACACCTACTACTGGTACGGCGTGCACTACACCGGCGCCGAGCTCTATCGGACCAATCCGACGAGAAAGTACGACGGCGACGTCTCGTTCGTCTCGATCCCCGTGTACTCGTCGAAGGATCTGGTGAACTGGAAGTTCGAGAACCGTGTCGCCACGCGCTCCACGTCCCCCCTCGCCAACGCCGGCTGGGTGGGGCGCCTTGGCGTCTCCTACAACGAGAACACCGGCAAGTACGTCCTCGTCGTGCAGGCGTATCTCCCGTCGAGCGGCGGTGACGGCGTTCTGTTCCTCCAGGGCGACTCGCCCACCGACACCTTCGACTACGCCTACTTCCAGACCCAGGTCGTCAACTCCCCCACGACGGGCACCGGAGACCAGACCGTCTTCACCGACGATGACGGGAAGGACTACCTGATTTTCTCCAACCGATCAGGGCGCTCCCGTGCCTTTGTCTCCAAGCTGAGAGAGTCCGACTCGCTGCGGGTGGAGCCCGCCGTGCAGATCGGCTACAACTCCGCCGGGCGCGAGGGCAACGCCATGTTCAAGCTCGACGGCAAGTACTACCACGCGGCCTCGGACCTGCACGGCTGGAACACCTCGGTCACCCATGTCATCGAGTCGACCAGCAGCAACATTCAAGGCTCCTACACCGGTGAGTACACCCTCGCCGGCACCGAGATGGACTACAGCCACGTGACCCAGACCGGGTTCTTCGTGACCGTCAAGGGAACCAAGCAGAACACGGTCATCTACGCCGGCGACCGCTGGGCCGACTTCGCCTGGAACGGCATCGGCTACAACCAGTGGATGCCGGTGACCAAGACCGGCGCCCGGCCCCAGTTCCATTCCGTGAGCCAATGGCAGTTCAACGCCACGACCGGAGAGTGGCGTGTCGGTCCGGCCAACAACTACGCTCTCAACCCCAATTTCCAGGCCGACCGCATCATCGTCCCCCAGGTGCAGGGATGGACCAACTTCCGCGAGTCGGGGCCGACCTCCCTGGTGACCAACGTGGACGGCGGCGCGAACGGGTCGCGCTTCGCACTGCGGATCGGGGCCACGCAGTCCTACGCGGGTGGCGTGCGGCAACAGATCACTGTGCCGGCCGGCGTCTACAGGCTGTCCGCGTTCGCCAGGACCACCGGTTCACTCAGCGCCGCGCAGGTGACGATCACGGACGCCGGCGGTGCCTCGCGCACGCTCAACATCCCAGCATCCAGCGGCTGGACCCGACGCGAGCTCGCGGAGATCCCGGTGTCCGCCGGCACGGCCACCATCACGATCCGGGCGACTTCCGGCAACGGATACCTGTTCGTCGACGACCTCGGACTCGTCAGGACGTCCGGGGACACGCCGCCGGGGCAGCGGCATGAGGCGGAGACCGCGCCGGCGGTGTGTCAGGGCACGATCGACGCGAATTGGGCCGGCTTCTCCGGCAGCGGTTTCTGCAACGGCAACAACGCGGCCGGCGCCTACGCCCAGTTCACGGTGAACGCGTCGGCGGCCGGCCCAGCGACGCTCGGGATCCGGTTCGCCAACGGCGCCAGCGGCGCCAGGGCTGCCAACCTGGTCGTCAACGGGTCCACGGTGGCGACGGTGTCGTTCGAATCCACCGGCGCCTGGACGACGTGGGCCACCAAGACCGTGACGGTCCCGCTGAACGCCGGCGGCAACACCATCCGATGGGACCCGACCACCGCAGCCGGACTGCCCAACATCGACTACCTCGACCTCGGCGCCACGGCCGGCTGACTACTCACTACGTGCGGTCAGGAGGATGTCCGCGGCGCCGCGGTGTGCGGGCTCACAACGCGGGAGCCATCGAAGTCCCTACCGCGGGCCCGCCTAGCACGCCGTACTGGGCAACGGCTGGAACCCGGGCCGACATCAACAACTCCGGCAACGCCTGGGAGAACCAGGCCGTCTTCGACCAGAACGGCCGCTGGCTCCCCTGACAACGCGCACAACGCTCCTGCCGCCCCTCGCGGGTGGCAGGAACACCCACACCCGCTTTCGCGCCTCGCCTCCCGGTCGACCCGCCGCCGACTGGACGCGCCCGGCAACGGACCCAACCGAACTCCAATCGCCACAGCCATCCCTGCACCCAAGGAGTCATCCATGACCATGCAACGGCGGACATTCCTCAGCGTGAGCGCGGCCGGAGCGGCGGGCCTCGGCCTGTCCCTGCTCGGCGCGGGGCAGGCGCTCGCCGGCGTCGGGCCGCTGGACACGGCGCCGACCACACCGTTCGCGGTCGGCGTGCGCCGGTATGACTGGACCCGCGGCAGCCGCCCGTGCACCACCTACGTCTACTACCCCGCCACCGGCACCCCCGGCGGCAACCCGGTGACGAACGCCCCGGTCGCCAACGGTGTCTTCCCCGTCTACAACTTCACCCACGGCTTCCAAAGCAGCCCGCAGAACTCCCTGTTCATCATCCGGGCCTTGACCGCGGCGGGCTTCATCGTCCCCGCCCCGCACTTCAACCACAACTTCACCGACGTCAGAAACGGCAACACCTCCAAGGACGTCTCGCAGATCCTCACCCAGACCCTCGCCCTCAACACGAGCGGACCGCTGGCCGGGCACATCAACACCGGCATCGGCGTCGGAGTCTCGGGCCACTCCCTGGGCGGCATGATCACCCATGGCCTGCTGACCTCCTGGCCCGACAGCCGGATCATCTCCGCCAACCCGCAGTCCTGCGAGGACATGGGCAACCCCGCCGCCTCGGTCTCCGCCAAGGTCCTGTTCGTCCACGGCGACCGGGACTCGACCACGCAGTACTCCTCGGCCCGGCAGGCGTACACGGAGATGACCTGGCCCAAGGCGTTCCTCACCTTCGTCGGCGGCAGCCACACCAGCTTCTGGAGCGACAACCGATTCCCGAACACCGTCGTCGACTGGGCCCGCTGGACCATGTACGGCGACACCGCCGCACGGGACCGCCTCCCGGCCGACGCGGCCGGGCCCAACACCAGGTGGGAAGCCCAGCTAGGTGACTCGCCCGGCGGCCCCGCCGCCTACACCCTGGTGGCCCAGCACAGCGGCAAGGCCGCCGACATCAACGAGGCCTCCACCGCCGTCGGCGCACGGCTCATCCAATACACCGCCAACAGTCGCCCCAACCAGCAGTTCGAGTTCGTGGACTCCGGCGACGGCCACGTCCGCCTCAAGGCCCGGCACAGCGGCCTGTTCCTCCAGCCCACGGGCACCGCGACCGGCGCGGACGTCGTCCAACAGGCCGACACCGGCGCCACCAGCCAGCAGTGGCGCGTGGTCGACCACGGCGGTGACGTGATCAGCCTCGTCAACCGGGAGTCCGGCCTGGCCATGGACGTCTGGGAATACTCCACCGCCGACGGCGCCCGCATCTCCCAATACACCTACAACGGCAGCCCCAACCAGCGCTTCACCCGCCGCCGCGTCTGACACGAGACCTGTCGGGGCACCGCACGACAGGGCGGGCGGTGCCCCGACAGGGCGCCGACAACCCTTCACAACCACACTGGACGGATTCAATGACACAGCTTTTCCACGATCGGACCTCACCGCGACGTCCGCACAGACGTCGCACCACATTCGTCCTCGTCGGCGCACTGATCGCGAGCTGCGCCGCCGCACTGGTCACGGGACCGTCGGCACACGCGGCCGTGATCGACCCGGCGGCGTATTACCAGATCGTCTCGCGGCACAGCGGCAAAGCGGTCGACATCGCCGACCAGTCGACCGCCGACGGCGCTGTCGTCCAGCAACGGACCCGCGCCGACCAGGCGAGCCAGCAGTTCCAGTTCGTCGACGCCGGCAGCGGCTACTACAAGCTCCGAGCCCGGCACAGCGGCAAGGTGGTGGACGTCGCCTCGGCGTCCACGGCGAACGGTGCGAACGTCGTCCAGTGGACCGATAACGGCGACACCAACCAGCAATTCCGAGTCGTGGATACCGACAGCGGATATGTCAAGCTCATCAACCGCAACAGCGGCAAGGCCCTCGACGTCTGGGAGCAGTCCACCGCCGACGGCGCGCGGATCTCCCAGTACACCGACACGGGCGCAGCCAACCAGCAGTGGCAACTGGTCCGGGCCGACGCGCCACCGGCCCCGAAGTACGCCGGCTATCTGTTCACTTACTTCACCGGCGAGAACACCTCCGCCGGCGAGCAGGTCTACTTCGCGCTCAGCCAGGGCAACGACCCGACCCGGTGGCGCCAGCTCAACGGTGGGCGGCCCGTGTTGACCTCGACCGTGGGCACCCGCGGCGTGCGCGACCCGTTCATCATCCGTTCACCGCAGGGCGACAAGTTCTACCAGATCGCCACCGACCTGCGGATGTACGGCAACGGCAACTGGGACCAGGTCCAGCGGACGGGCAGCAAGTCCATAGTGGTCTGGGAGTCGACCGACCTGGTGAACTGGAGCGCGCCGCGCCTGGCACGCGTCTCACCGGACACGGCCGGCAACACGTGGGCCCCGGAGGCGTACTACGACGAGGGACTCGGCCAGTACGTCGTGTTCTGGGCGTCGAAGCTGTACTCCGCCGGCGACCCGAACCACACCGGCAACACCTACAACCGGATGATGTACGCCACGACATCCGACTTCCGGACCTTCAGTGCCGCGCAGGTCTGGGTCGACAAGGGCTACTCGACGATCGATTCGACGCTCATCAAGCACAACGGTACCTACTACCGCTTCACGAAGGACGAGCGGAGCTCGTCGCAGTCCGCGTGCGGCAAGTTCATCCTCGCGGAGAAGTCGACGACCATGCTCAACCGCACCTACTCGTTCGTCGCAGACTGCCTCGGGAACAACGCGATCAGCCAAGGCGAGGGTCCGTTGGTCTTCAAATCGAACACCGACGAGCGCTGGTACATGTTCATCGACGAGTACGGAGGTCGGGGCTACGTACCGTTCACGACCACCGACCTGAACACCCGGCAATGGTCACCCGTCTCCGGCTACACCATGCCCGGCCGGCCGCGCCACGGCACCGTCCTGCCGATCACCCAGGCCGAGTACGACCGGCTACTGCAACGCTGGGGCTGAGCCGCCAGCCGCTCGACACGCCGAGCGCCCCACCCGTGTGATCACCCGTCAACGGCTCGACCCGCGCGGCGGCGCGGTCGCCGATCCCTATGACGGCGCCTGACCTGGCCGGATGATGAATCGACTCTCCACCCAAGACTGATAACGCTGACATCGATGGCGCTCGGAAAGAGGCACGCATGACGGTGAGCAGATGGGCGGCCGCCACGGCCGCGCTCGTTCTGGCCTGCTTTGACCTAGTGACTACGGCCGCTCCGGCGCTCGCCGCGACGCTGCCGACCGGCGCCCGGTCCTTGGAGTCGGTCAACTACCCCGGCCGGTACGTCCGGCACGCCGACGCGCTCGGCCGCGTCGACCCGGTCACCTCGGCCGCCGCGACCCAAACCAAGCTCGACGCGACCTTCACAATCGTCAACGGCCTGGCCATGCCCACCTGCTACTCCTTCCAGACCAAGGACGGCCGATTTCTGCGGCACCGCGACTGGCGGCTGCGTGTGGACGCCAACACCGGCGACGCGACGTTCCGGGCTGACGCCACGTTCTGCGCCGTCGACGGTTCCGTCGCCGGATCGACGTCGCTGACCTCCTACAACTATCCGAACCGGCGGATCAGGCACCGCGACTTCGAGCTCTGGCTGGACCCGTACCAGGACACCGCGACCTTCCGCGCGGACAGCTCGTTCCGGATCGCCGCGCCGTGGGCACCCAAGACGAACCGGAACCCTGTGATCCCCGGCCTGTTCGCGGACCCGCACGTCACCGCGATCAACGGCCGCTACTACCTGTACGCGACGACCGACGGCTACGCGGGCTGGCGCGGCACGTACTACAAGGCATTCTCCTCCGCCGATCTGGTGACTTGGACCGACCACGGCGTTGTCCTGGATCACGGCCCCGACGTGTCCTGGGCAGACGACTCGGCCTGGGCCCCGGCGGTCGCGGCGGCCAATGGCCGCTACTACCTGTACTTCAGCGGCGGCGCCGCCACCGGAAACACCGCCAAGCAGCTAGGCGTCGCGGTCTCCGACTCGCCGACGGGCCCGTTCCGGGACGCGCTCGGACGGCCGCTCATCGCCGCCGGCCAGTACTCCGGCCAGGCGATCGATCCGATGGTCTTCACCGACGACGACGGCCGCTCATACCTCTACTGGGGGCAGGGCGTCGCCCGCGTCGTGCCACTGAACGGCGACATGACCTCCTTCAACCCAGCGCAAGTACGGACGATCACCCCATCGGGATACAACGAAGCGCCGTTCGTGTTCAAACGCGGCGGGATCTACTACCTCATGTGGTCGGAGAACGACACCCGCAGCGAGGACTATCGAGTGGCGTATGCGACCGGGTCGAGCCCGCTGGGACCGTGGACCAAGCGCGGCGTGGTGCTGCAGAAGCGGCTGGAGGCCGGAATCATGGGCACCGGGCACCATTCGGTCGTCCGCATGCCCGGCACCGACACGTGGTACATCGCCTACCACCGGTTCGCCGTGCCAGCGGGGAACGGGACCAACAGGGAGGTGGCCGTCGACCGGATGGAGTTCGCCGCAGACGGAACGATCCGTCCGATCGTGCCGACCCTCTGAGCCTGTGGGTGGCGATTCATCATCCGGCCAGGTCGAGCCGCATGCCGATACTCCCTCAGGATGCCCCCAAGCAGGATGCCCCCAAGTCGATCACGTCGATGGATGTCGAGCGCCATGATGCGGATCCCGGCATCGACCAGCACGGCGTCGAAGGCTTCGGCGAACACGGCCGACCTAAGTCACCGCCGCCGTCCCTACGTACGTAGCAATGTCCCACAGCCGCCGGTCCTGCTGTTGGAGCAGCACGATGCGCGCGGCCCGGACGTGCGTCAGCAACAGGATGTCTGCAAGTGAGGTTAGACCCAGGAATTTAGATTGAGGGGCCTCGGAGATTCCGGACAGCGTCTGGTGGTCTGACCTACGCTGCGGACTGCCGGGTCCAGGGCCAGCGCCGCTGCTCAACTGTGTGACGAAGTACGGGACCATTAGGCTATGTGAGGCGGCGTTGCTGCACTTCCCTCGCCCGCATCGTCTACAACACCCTCCAACCCGACAAAACCGTCCAGCCGACCGCACTCGCGGCAGCGGCTTGACATAGGAGCAACGCATGTCACTGGTGGGCAGGGAGGTCGAGCAAGCGCGGATTCAACGCCTGCTGGCAAATGCGCGCGACGAACGCAGCGGCGCCCTGGCGCTGCGGGGCGCGGCGGGCATCGGGAAATCGGTTCTTCTCGACCACGCTGTGTCGATCGCCGAAGCCGAGGGCAGCATGCACGTGATCCGCGGGGCAGGGGTCGAGTCCGACTCCGAGCTGGCGTACGGCGGCCTGCACCAACTCTTGTTTCCTCACTTGGATCGGTTGGACGCCCTCCCCGCTCCCCAGGCCAGGGCACTGCGTTGCGCCTTCGGCCTGTCAGAGGGAGACGAAGCCAACCGGTTCCTGATCTCCGCCGGCACCCTGTCGTTGCTCGCCGATCTGGCCGAGAATGCCCCGCTGCTATGCGTGGTCGATGACCTGCAATGGCTCGACCAGGGGTCCGTGGAGGCGCTGTTGTTCGCGGCCCGCCGCTTCGTGGCCGATCCGATCGCGGTGCTGTTTGCGGTGCGCGAGACGTCGGTGCCGTTCGAAATCGCAGGCGTCGAGGTCGTGGATCTGTCCGGACTCGCCGCGCCCGATGCCGCCCGACTGCTCGACGACCACGCACCGGAACTCATCGAACCGGTGCGGACCCGGGTCCTCGCAGAGTCCGGCGGCAATCCCCTGGCGATCATCGAGCTCGGGTCGTCGCGGCTCGCGGCAAACGATGCCGACGAGTCCGACCCGGCCGAGCAGGTCGGCCCGCTGCCGGTGACCCGCCGCGTGCAGGAGGCATTCCGCCACCAGATCGTGGGGCTTCCCGACCCTACCCAACGCGCGCTTCTGGTGGCGGCGGCCGACATGGCGGCGCCTCTTACGACGATCCTGCACGTGATCGAATCCCTCGGTGGCGCCGCTGGCGACCTGGCTCCCGCCGAACGCGACCGGCTGGTCTGGATCGACAGCCAGATCACGTTCCGCCACCCCTTGGTACGGGCAGCCGCCTACCAGGACGCGCCGCTGCACCGGCGGATCGAGGTACATCGCGCGTACGCCGAGGCGCTGCGCGCGGACGCGGATGCCGACCGTCGGGCCTGGCACCTCGCTGCTGCCACCACCGCCCCCGACGAGGCTGTGGCCGCCGAACTGGAAGGCGCGGCGGAGCGGGCCTGGCACCGAGGCGGCGCGATGGCGATGTCCGCTGCCTACGACCGCGCCGGTCGACTCAGTGCCGACCGGGAGCTGAAGGCCCGGCGTATCGCTCGGGCCAGCCAGGCCGCGTTCGATGCCGGCAAGGCCGACCGCGCCGCCCGGCTGGCGGCCGAAGCACTCTCGCTCACCACCGACCCCGGCATCCGGGCCGCGGCCATCTATACCCGTGGCGCCGTGGAGTACGAACGCACCTCGCCGCGGGCCGATGCGGAGCTGACGATCGAAGCCGCCGCGTTGGTGTGCGACACCGATCCGGAGCGCGCCGCGCTCACACTCTACGAGGCTGCGCACGCCGCCCGGCACGGAGCGGCGCACGACCTCCTGCAGCGTGCGGCGGATCTGATGCACGGGTTCACCCCGCCGGAGCACTGGGCACCCGTTGTCGCCGCCCTTCTCGGGTGGGCGGAGCTCTTCGCCGGACGCCCGGAGCTGGCTGTCGGCCCGATGCGCGATCTCCACACCGCCACACGCGGCGGCGGGAACGACCTGGTTCATCGCATCACGGCCGGGTTCGGCGGGCTCATGATCGCGGACGACGACAGCGTCATCGCGGGGACCGAGGACATGCTGGCCGAGGTGCGGGCAAACGGGGCGTTGGGGTGGGTCCCGTACACCCTGAACGTGCTCGCGGTGGCGCGGCTGTTCCGCGGCGAGTTCGCGGACGCCCGCGCGTGTGTGGCGGAAGGCGCATCCGTGAGCGACGAACTCGGGAACACGACCGAGAGCCTGGCACACCGGTCGGTGGAGGTGTGGTTACACGCCGTGTCGGGTGACGAGGCACGCTGCCGAGCTCTTGCCGAGGAGGTGCTCCCGCGAGCCCGAGCCCGGCACCGGGTTAATGCCGAGATCGCGGCCTGGGGTCTCGGCATGCTCGACCTTTCCGCCCGGCGGTTCGGGGAAGCATTCGACCGGCTCGAGCGAGTGTCCCAGGGACCTGCAAGCCGCGACCTCCTGGTCCGGGCGGTGCCGGATCTGGTGGAAGCAGCCGTGCGCAGCGGCATGCCGGATCGCGCCCACGGACCACTGGCCGCGTTCCGCCACTGGGCTGAGTACGTCGACCGCCCGGTCGCCACCGGGCTCGTACTACGCTGCCGGGCCTTGCTGGCCGACGACGGCGACGCCGATGCGCTGTACGCCGAGGCGCTGCGGCTCCACGAGCGGCACGGCGGCCCCTATGAGCGCGCCCGTACCCAGCTGGTCTACGGCGAGTGGCTGCGCCGCCGGCGCCGCCGTACCGAGGCCCGCGCCCATCTCGCGGCGGCGGTGTCCGCGTTCGAGCGCCTCGGCGCGGTTCTCTGGGCCGAGCGTGCGCGCGGCGAGCTAGCCGCCTTCGGCGAGCGGGGCGATGAGCCTCAGCGCAGCGGCCCGCTCACCCTGTTGACCCCGCAGGAACTGCAGGTCATACGGCTGGCCGCCACCGGTCACACGAACAAGGAGATCGCCGCACAGCTATTCCTCAGCCCACGGACCGTCGGCCACCACCTCTACAAGGCGTATCCGAAACTCGGCGTCACCGGTCGCGCCGAGCTGACTGACCTCGTCCAGCCCGCTGTTGGCGAGCCCTGATCGACCGGATGCGCATGTCGGGGAACGTGGATGCAGTGGGTCAGGCATGGCCCCAAGGGGCCCAGGTCCTGTGGTCGCCCACTGATGACCGTCATCCGCTGGAGGTTGTAGGCGAAGATCCCGAGTCCGACCCAGGCCCGTGCGCCTGCGTGATGGCGTAGGCGGGTGCGGCGCTGTCCGAACCCTCGTTTGAGGTGGCTGATGCGGGCCTCGATGCCCACGCGCCAGTTGCGCAGGGGGCGGAAGGATCGACTCTGCTCGTGTTGTCGGCGGGTCTTGCTCAGCATGTCCCCGCGTTGCAGGCCGATGTGTCTGACGCCGAGGTCGGCGAGGGCTTCGTCGTTGGCGGCGGTGCCGAAGCCTCGATCGCCGGCCACCGTTGCCGGGATGCGGCCGGTGGCCTTGATGACGTGTTCGACGGCGGGCAGGAGTTGGCCGGCGTCTGCCGGGTTGGCCTTGTTGACCTGATGGAAGGCGATGAAGCCACGATCGTCTTCGTCCAGCAGGGCGATGGTGGCGATCTCACCCGTGAGCCGGTCGATCTCTCCCAGTGCCTGGCCGGTGCGGCGCCGCAGCGTACGACTGATCTGCTTGATCCGCCGCCCAGCCGCGCGGCGGCGGTCGCGAAAACGGGTCCGACGGGCCGCTCCAGCGGCCTTGATCCGTCGCACCAGCCCGTTCAGTTTGCGGACGCCGTGCTCCAGCAAATCGGCGTCGGTGGGTGGTCGATGCCGGCCTCGACCACCGTGGTGTCGATGCGCAGCTTGCGGGCGCGCAGCAGCCGATCCTGGGCGAGTTCGCCGACCAGTGCCACGTTGAGCTGGTCGAACACTTCCGGCCCCGCTCGCCGCCCCAGCTTCATCAGCGTGGTCGGATGCGGTACCCGCCCGTCCAGCGGAATACGGCAAAACCGGCGCCAGCTGATGGAATCGGCGACCTCCCGGCATAGCGACTCATAACCCAGCTGGGAGTGGTGTTTGAGGTACAGCAACCGCACCAAGCTGGTGATGGGCACCGACGGGCGGCCTAACCGGGCGTGGAACATGTCATTCTCAACCGGCCGAACCTCCGAGCGCTGTGACCGCCGAGGCCGGAAACACTCACCCCGGGGACTTCTTCAGGGGCAAGTAGCTAGTGGCCGACGCCAGTCATCGGTTTCCCGGACACCGGTAACGATGACCGATGCCTCACTGGGGAGCCCCCGACTAGCGTTTCCAGCGTTCAGACAGCGGTCGTCGGCCACAACGTTCGAATTCGTCAGAAACAACCATCGAGAGCAACGCCCACGACGAGGAGACGACAATGACGAAGTACTTTCTGAGCCTCCCCCACGACTCCGCCGAGGAGCCGACGACGGAGGGCATGGACCCCGGGGAGCTGCTGGAGATAATGGCCGCGGTCGATGCGTTCAACACCGCCCTTCAGGAGGCGGGCGCGTTCGTGTCCGCTGGAGGCCTGCACCCGCCGTCGAACGCGACCACGGTGGACTACTCCGGTGATAGCCCCGTACTCACACCAGGCCCCTTCGTCGAGGCCGAGGAGTACCTCGGGGGCTTCTGGATCATCGAGGCCGAAAACGACGACGTCGCGATCGAATGGACCAAGCAGGTCTCGCGGGCGCTGCGAAGCAGGATCGAGGTACGTGCCCTCCAGGAGGAACCCGCTGCCTGACGGTCCGGCCGGCGACACATCAATGGCCCGAAGGCATGCGGCTTCGCTCTGATCCGACCGGGTTGGTAGATGCCACTGGAACCGTGCTTGCTCGCGAAGGCGACATCCTCTACGTGAAGGGTGGGACCGGAGACAATGGCGTATTTGTGGTGTCCGAAATCGAGAAGGTGATTCCCGCAGAATCGGTCACACCCTCAACGCGTTAACTCGCGCAACGCCGGGCCGGTCAGCACCCGTAGGGTCCGGTGCACGCTCACGACGAGCAACGGTCAGAACCATTGGATGGTCCTCGGCGAGGTGACGTGAAGGGCGCACCTCCCGAGGAAGATCTGGAAATCGAACTGGTTCTGATCAGGACCGGCGTTCGCGTGCCGTCACCCAACCTGGTGCGCACCGCCGGCCAGCGGACCCCCACACGCCCAGCCACACCCGACCAGCAGGACAAGATCACTCAGCGAGCGAGACTAACCACGCAGGCTGATCCACGGATCGTGGCTAATAGCGACCCGGCCGGTCTCCCCGGACCTCGAGCATTCCGTACCAACAACAACCGCAGAGTCTTCACGTTTGGAGTGGTCATGAGCGACTACCTTGTGTGCACGATTGCCAATCAGCGGCAGGCCGAGCTGGCCGCAGAAGCCAGACAACGTGCGCTGGTTCGCACTGCACGCCGGGAACGACGACAGCGCCGCGAGGGAGTCGGCTCGGCAGCGATGCCAGACAAGGTCACTGCTGTACTGCGCGCTTTCGCCGGTCGGATCACGCTTGCGACCCGTAGCGGATAGCCCGCGTCGTTCTCCAACGGCCACGCCGGCCGCACCGCGCCACGCAAGCCAATGACACCCAGGTATTGGGGTCAGCACAGCCCTGGTCACCCCATGGCGGCACGGTCGTGCCCGCCGCGGCCACCGAGCCGCTTACTCCGCGTCCGCGCCCACTCGAGCACCCACACCAACCCCCTAGAAAGGTCAACGTTATGACACTCCCGTTCGACCTCCGAAGGGTGCAGAGGAGAACCCTGATCCTCCTCATGGTGAGCCAGGTCGTCGGCAGCATCGCGGTCGCGCTCACCTTCGCCGTGAGCGGGATACTGGCGGCCGAGTTGGCTGGCTCCTCCGGCGCTGCCGGCCTGGCTCAGGCGACCCTGATCCTGGGTGCTGGGGCGGCCTCCTACCTGCTGGCAACATTGATGAACAGGAAGGGCAGGCGCGGCGGACTGGTTGCCGGCTACCTGATCGGCGCCATCGGCGCAGGTACGTGTGTCGTGGCCGCGACCACCGAGAGCTTCATTCTCCTGATCGCCGGCATGGGCGCGCTCGGTGCATCATCGGCGTCAACGAACAGTTGCCGATACGCGGTCACCGACCTCGCCCCGGAGGACCGCCGCGCCACCATGCTGTCGATCGTGGTGTGGGTCGCCACGGTGGGTGCGGTGCTGGGGCCCCTGATGGTCGGCCCGGCCCAGGCCGTGTCCACACGGCTCGGCCTGCACCCGCTGGCGGGGCCGCTGCTGGTCGACATGACCGGCGCACTCATCGCGGCACTGGTGATCTTCAGCCTGCTTCGACCCGACCCACTGATCGTCGCCCGAACCTTGGGACGGCCGGCTGGCCACCAAGCCGAACGCCACCGTGTGCGACCTCAGCGTCACGCCTCCCCACTCGGCCCGGGTATCGCAGCACTGATGCTCGCCAACGCCACCATGGTGGCCGTCATGGTCATGACGCCGCTGGAAATGCACCACCAAGGCGCAGCCCATACCGCCATCGGCGCTGCCCTCTCAGCCCACTTCCTCGGAATGTACGCGTTCGCCCCCCTGTCCGGCATCCTGTCCGACAGAGCCGGAGTGCCAACGGCATTGGTTACGGGAGGGGCCGTGCTGCTGGTCTCACTCGTAGTGCTGGTCGGCTGGTTCGGGCAGAGCCCGTTCACGCATGGACTCGGCCTCTTCCTGGTTGGCCTCGGCTGGTCGGTGTGCACCGTGGCGGCCTCATCGCACATCGCCGCATGCTCGATGGGCGACACCCGCATGCAAGGCGCCGCCGACACCGCCATGACAGTCATGGCTGCGGCCGCGGCCGCAGCTGCGGGTCCGCTCATGGCGCTCTGGGGCTTCAATGGCCTGCTCGCCCTGGCCGCGGTGATGTCAACCGGGATCCCGCTGGCGGCGTACCGGATCCAACCCCAAAAGGCACCACTTACGACGCCGGAGGGCTTGATCTCGAGAACACCGCATCTCCCGCTGCGCCGCGCAGCCGCGCGGTCTCTCCGGACCTTGGGCGTTCTGCCCCAAACAGGCGCAGACCAGATCGCACCTGGCCTGAAAGGAACGGACCATGACCGAACCTGAACGCAACGCCCTAGCAGCGCAGCGTAGAGGCGGGCCGGATCAGGTGGATCTGCCAGACCCTGCGGACGCCTACGACGCCGAACTACGCGCGCACAACGCACGGCTGCGCACCGCCACAGGCATCCACGCCGGCGACCGGGTACTCGACATCGGCTGCGGCACCGGACAAACGACCCGCGACGCCGCCCGGACCGCCGCGCCCGGGGCCGTGCTTGGCATCGACCTCTCCGCCGCAATGCTGCAGCGTGCCCGCACACCTCGACAACGCGACCTACCCGCACGGCGACGCCCAGGTGTACCCCTTCCCCAACGCGCACTACGACCTCGCCATCAGCCGCTTCGGAACGATGTTCTTCCCCGATCCCCTCGCCGCGTTCACCAACATCGCACGGGCGCTGCGCGCTGATGCACGCCTGGTGATGCTCGTCTGGCAGAGCCGGGAGCGCAACGAGTGGGCATCGGCCCTTTACGCGGCCCTCGGAACCTCCACACAAGAATCCAGGCTCCCAGGCCCGGGCACGACTGCGGTACACCCTCCAGACCCACCACACCAGCGGGGCGGGGGTCGTCTTGGACTCACGCGTATGGCTAATCACCGCTCACCGCACCGACAGCGGCCAACCCACCAGCACCCGACCCGCAACGACCAAGAGGAACGCACCATGACCAAGCAAACGGTCACCATCGACGGGATAGACCTGTGCTACGAGGCGTTCGGCGACCCGGCCGATGCCACCGTGTTGTTGATCGCCGGCGGAGCACAGTCGATGATCTGGTGGGAAGAGGGGTTCTGTACCCGGCTCGCCGAGGCGGGTCGCCACGTCGTGCGTTACGACCACCGCGACACCGGCCGGTCGACCAGCTCACCGCCCGGGCGACCGTCGTACACCGCCCACGATCTGACCACCGACCCGCTGCGAATCCTGGACACCCTGGGAGTGAGTCGCGCACACCTGGTCGGGCTGTCGATGGGAGGCGGCATCGCCCAGCGCATCGCCCTCGAACACCCCGAACGGGTGAGCACCTTGTGCCTGGCCTCAACCAGCCCCGCCGTCCCAGCCGAGCACGATCGTAAGCTCCCACCGCCGAGTCCACAGGTGATGGCCACGTTCACCGACCCCGAACCCGGGCCCGACTGGACCGACCGGGACGCAGTGGTGGCCTATCGGGTCGAGGCTGAACGGCCGTACGCGGGAAGCCTCGGGTTCGACGAGCCGCGCTACCGACAGCTCGCCGCCCAGGAGGTCGATCGAACCCGGGACATGGCCGCCTCGATGACCAACCACTTCGTCCTCGACGACGACACCCCGACCGGCTCCCGGCTCGACCAGATCACCGCCCCCACCCTGGTCCTGCACGGCACCACCGACCCGATGTTCCCCCTCGAGCATGGCCAAGCCCTCGCCGCCGAGATCCCCGGCGCGCAGCTGGTCCCCCTTCCCGGCGCCGGGCATCAACAACCGCCACGAGAACTCTGGGACCTAGCCATCGCGGCAATCGTCGAGCACACCGAAGAAGGCTGAAGCCCATGTTCCTCGCCGAACAACCCGGGCGGATCCATTCGCCCGATCTGCAGGTCACTTCTGTGCTCGACCAGCCCCGCGCCTACGACGGCGTATCACCCCACCTCGACGCGGCGGCGGCCCGAACCTGATAGCAGGCGACGTGACGAGGTCCAGAGCCCTCCGCCCTGCACTGAACAACCCCTACCTGACCCAGTCCAGCGAGCCACGAGACAGCGGCGTCGCCGACCTGGCATCGCTGTACGTGATGCATGGCCGGGAATAGCGTCTATCACCCTCACCGCAGCAAGAGAGGCAACGAGCCATGAGTACATTCGCGCTCATCCACGGCGCCGGCGTCGGCGGAGGCTGGTTTTGGCACCTCGTAGAGGCCGAACTCCGATCCCTCGGACACACCACTGTCGCCCCCACATTGTGGACCGGCGACGATTCTGCGACCTTACACGACTACGCCGACACCGTCGTCAACACAATCGACACACAGGATGAGCTCTTCGTTGTTGCGCATTCGTTCGGCGGGTTCACCGCACCCCTGGTCGCCGAACGTCTCCCCACCGCCGGACTCATCTACGTCACCGCCATGATCCCCCGGCCCGGCGAACCGCCGGCCGACTGGTGGAGCAACACCGGACACCCGGAGGCTGTTCGAATCCAGGCCGCCAAAGACGGTGGCCTCACCGGCTCCTCCGACCCATACGTTGGCTACTTCCACGACGTGCCCAAGCATCTGGCCGACCAGGTGTCGAGTAGGGAACCGCCCCCGCCCTCCAACTCCGCCTACTACGAGCCCTGGCCCCTCGACACCTATCCGACCACGCCAACGCGATACATCCTCTGCACCGAGGACCGGCTATTCCCCGCAGCCTTCCAGCGCCAACTTGTACGTGAGCGACTCGGAATCACCCCCGACGAGATCGCGAGCGGCCACTGCCCCGCCCTCAGCCGCCCCACAGAGCTCGCAGCAATGCTCAACACGTTCACACCAGCCCGCAACGAAGCGTCCGGCATCGGCTGACCATGTTTGCTCGGACCGCCCCGCCACGAAGGGCCGACAGAACGCCGCCACTTGGCGCTGACAGTTGCACTCACGCGGGCCGCACCTGCACGGTCACCGCCGCTACCGACCGAGTACCAAGCCGCAAACGAGGAGCAGATCCCTGACCAAGCACGGCCATCCATCGCCGTGAACGCCTCGACCGAGCGAAACAGCATCCGGGGCGCCGGCCCATGCCAAGAAGGAGACCCACATGTCCACTGACGACACACACCACCTTGATGGGCCGTTGTCTCGACACAACGTTCATGGCGGCGACGGGGACCTTGACAGCAAGTATTCTTGCGTTCGGGTCGGCGAGCCCGGCAGACTCGGCTGCACCCACGCAGGGCCCACCAGCAGAGTCGCGCTGAAGGTCAACGGCGTACTCGAGAACATCGAGGTCGACCA
Organism: Nonomuraea sp. 3N208; assembly: GCF_052245935.1. Taxonomy (NCBI): domain Bacteria; kingdom Bacillati; phylum Actinomycetota; class Actinomycetes; order Streptosporangiales; family Streptosporangiaceae; genus Nonomuraea; species Nonomuraea sp. 3N208. The sequence continues at coordinate 137,055 of NZ_JBQQBR010000034.1, forward strand.
TCGCACCTCGCTGCTGGACCTGCTGCGCGAGCGGCTCGACCTCACCGGCACCAAGAAGGGGTGCGACGCGGGCGCCTGTGGTGCCTGCACGGTGCTGGTCAACGGCGACCGCGTCAACGCCTGCCTCACCCTGGCGGTTCGACTGCAGGACGCCGAGATCACGACCGTGGAGGGCTTGGCCACGGCCGACGATGATCTCCATCCGCTGCAGCAGGCGTTCATCGACCACGACGCGTTCCAGTGCGGGTTCTGTACGCCTGGGCAGATCATGTCCGGCATCGGTTGCATCCGTGAAGGGCACGCAGGCTCCGCCGAGGAGATCCGCGAGTGGATGAGCGGCAACATCTGCCGCTGCGGCTGCTATGTGAATATCGTGCGCGCGGTCGAGCAGACCGCGCGCGGGAAATGAGGCCGGGCGACCATGTATCCCTTCGATTTCACCAAGGTCTCCGACACCCAAGGTGCACTCGCGGCCGGCCGGCGCGGCGGCCGGTACATCGCCGGCGGCACCACCCTGGTCGACCTGATGCGCGAGACCGTCGAACGCCCCGAGACGCTGGTCGATATCAGCGCGCTGCCGTTGCGCGAGGTCACCGTCACCGAGCGCGGGGGCCTGCGCATCGGTGCGCTGGTGCGGATGGCCGAGGCCGCCGCCCACCCCAAGGTGCGCGCCCTCTACCCGATCATCTCCCAGGCACTGGAACTGAGCGCGTCCGCCCAGTTACGCAACATGGCCACCATCGGCGGCAACATCATGCAGCGCACCCGGTGTACGTACTTCCGTGACGTGACCGCGGCCTGCAACAAGCGAGAGCCTGGCTCCGGGTGCGCCGCGTTGCAAGGCTTCAACCGCACCCATGCGATCCTGGGCACCTCCGACCAGTGCGTGGCCACGCACCCCTCCGACGTCGCCGTGGCCTTCGCGGCGCTGGAGGCGAGAGTGCATCTGCTAAGCCCGGACGGGGCACGCAGCGTCGCCTTCGCGGACTTTCTGCTGCGGCCGGGAAGCACCCCGAACCGTGAACAGGCCCTACGGCAGGGCGAGTTGATCACTTCGGTGGAGATCCCTGCCCATCCGCGTCCGCTGAAGTCGGGCTACCTCAAGGTACGCGACCGGCAGTCGTATGAGTTCGCTCTCACCTCCGCGGCTGTCGCCCTGCACCTCCGCGGCGGTGTGGTCCACGAGGCGAAGGTCGCCGCTGGAGGCGTGGGCACCGTGCCGTGGAAGCTGCCCGCGGTAGAGCGGCACCTCATCGGCGAACGCCCCTCGCAAGCGCTGTGGACACAGGCCGCCGAACGAGCGGCGCACGGAGCCCGCCCCCTGGAGCACAACCGCTTCAAAATCGAGCTCCTCAAACGCACCGTCGAACGCCAGCTGCGCATCGTAGGAGATACCCCGTGAGTCCGCAGCCGCAGGAAGCCGTCGGGGCGCCGCTCTCCCGGGTGGACGGCCGTCTGAAGGTCACCGGCAAGGCGCTGTACGCCGTCGACCACACCGTCGACCACGACATCGACGCAGCCGTGCACGCGGTCGTCGTCGACAGCAGCATCGGCCGAGGCCGCATGACCGGCATCGACACCCGCGCGGCGCTCGCCCAGCCCGGCGTACTGAAGGTGATCAGCCACCTCAACGCTCCCACGCTGCCCTACCAGCGCAACCCGCTCCCGCTCAACCCGCCGGGCGAGCGACTGCATGTCTTCCAGGACGACAAGGTCCTCTTCCACGGGCAGCCGGTCGCCGTCGTGGTCGCCGCCACGCTGGAGGCCGCCCAGCACGCCGCCGGCCTGGTGAAGGTGACCTACGACGCCCAGCAGCCCTCGACCGACATGACCGACGCGCCGGCCGGCGAGCCCCAGACCTACGCACGGGGCGACGCGGACAAAGCGCTGGACTCCGCCGCCGTACACATGGAGATGACCTACCGGGCCGCCCGCAACCACCACAACGCGATGGAGCCGCACGCCACCATCGCCCGCTGGGACGGCGACAAGCTGACCGTCTGGGACAAGACCCAGTGGGTGTTCGGCACGCAGATGGAACTCGCCACGGTGTTCGGTATGGCGGTGGAGTCGGTGCGCGTCATCTCGCCGTTCGTCGGCGGCGGGTTCGGCAGCGGGCTGCGGACCTGGCCGCACGTCATCATCGCGGCCCTGGCCGCTCGCGAGACCAGGCTCCCGGTCAAACTCGCCCTGACGCGCAGGCAGTTGTACTTCGGGACGGGCTTCAGGCCCGCCTATGAGTACTCGGTGCGTCTGGGAAGCGACCGGCGCGGGCGCCTGACCGCGATGGTTCACGATGTGCGCGCCGAAACGTCGAGATACGAGACGTTCATGGAGTCCGTCCTCAGCCCCGGGCAGATGCTGTACAGCATGCCCAACGTCCGCCAGGCATACCAGACGGTGCCACTGGACGTGAACACCCCGCTGTACATGCGCGGCCCCGGATACACCACCGCCTGCTACGTCATCGAGTCGGCGATGGACGAACTCGCCCACAAACTGGGCATCGACCCGATCGAGTTGCGGCTGCGCAACGAACCCGACGCCGACGAGTCCAGCGGGCTGCCGTTCTCCACCCGCAAGCTGCGCGAATGCTACGCCGTCGGCGCCCGTGAGTTCGGCTGGAACCGGCGCAACCCCAAGCCGCGCGCCACCCGTGACGGCGACTGGCTGATCGGCACCGGCATGGCCGCCGGCGTCTACGACACCGCCCGCAACGACGCCCAGGCGTCGGTCAGGCTGGACGCCGACGGCACCGCGCTGGTCCAGTCCGCGGCCAGCGACATGGGTCCGGGCACCTACACCTCCCAGACCCAACTCGCCGCCGACGCCCTCGGCCTGACGATGCGCACCGTGACGTTCCGCCTCGGCGACTCCCTCATGCCACCGGCCCCGGCGCACGGCGGCTCCTGGACCATGGCCAGCGTCGGATCGGCCGTCCAGGACGGCTGCGACAAGCTGCGGCAGCAAGCCATCGAACTCGCCGTCGCCGACGAGAAATCGCCGCTGCACGGCGTCGACCCCAGCGCTGTCGTGGTCCGCGCAGGCCGGCTGCATGTCAACGACAACCCCACACGCGGCGAGACCTACCAGCAACTCTTGACCCGCAACAAACGCACCCATCTCCAAACACTCGGATCCTTCACCCGGCCCACAGGGCCGGAACGGTTCTCCCTGTACGCCTACGGCGCGACGTTCGCCGAGGTCGCTGTCGACGCCCGGCTGGGTCTAGTGCGGGTGCGGCGGATGCTCGGCGTCTACGACGCGGGCCGCATCGTCAACCCCAAACTCGCCGACAGCCAAGCCCTGGGCGGCATGGTCGGCGGTATCGGCCAGGCCCTGCTGGAGCACACGGTCACCGACCACCGCGACGGCCGCATCGTCAACGCCAACCTCGCCGACTACCTCATCCCCGTCAACGCCGACATCCCCGGCCTGCGGGCGATCTACCTCGACGGCGACGACCGCAAGGCCGACCCCATCGGCGTCAAGGGCCTGGGAGAGCTCGTACAGATCGGCGCGGCGCCCGCCATCGCCAACGCGGTCTTCCACGCCACCGGCCGCCGCGTCCGCGAACTGCCCATCACCGTCGAGGCCCTGCTCTGAGCACAAGGGCGCCCCTCTGACCGTCCGGCGGCGGCCGCGCGGCTCGCCGCAGGACACCAGGGCCATCGCCGTGTCACCTCACCCTCGACGACACGGCAACCGCCCGCTCACGCGGAGAGCTCACCATGCTGAACATCGCAGACACGCTGCACACCTGGTGCCGCCAGAGCCGCCCCATCGCCCTCGCCATCGTCGTCCACGTCAGCGCACCCCTGCCGCCTGGCACCGCACTCGCCATCAACACCGACGGCATGGCGGTCGGCAGCATCTCCGGAGGCTGCGTGGAAGGAGCCGTGTCTACGACCTGTGGCAACAGGTGCTTCACGACGGTGGTCCGCTCGCACGTGCCCGGTTCGGCTACTCCGCCGACGACGCCTTCGCCGTCGGCCTGACCTGCGGCGGCGAGATCGACGTCCTGGCGCAACGCGTGACACCCTCCGACCAGCCCCACCTTGCCGTCGCCCCCGAACAAGTCGTACGGGGCAGACCCGCCGCCGTGGCCCAGATCGTCGACGCCCCCGACACATCTCGGCCGCACCTTGTGTGTTCTCGGCGACGACAGTCTCACGACGAAACCCTGGGCAGCGAGCGCGAGGACCGAACGATCGTGGCGCGGGCCCGCGCCCTGCTCAGGGCGGGACGCACCGCCCTCAGCGAGGCCGGCGGAGATTCCAGCACCTCCCCCGAACGCATGTCCGTCCTCGTCCACACCCACGCACCCCGCCCCCGCATACTGATCTTCGGCGCTGTCGACTTCGCCGACGGGTTGAGCCAGACCGGACGCTTCCCCGGTTACCAGGTCACCGTCTGCGGCGGTCTAGATGATCAGCATGATCGTCAAGAGAGACAGAAAGGCCGGTCTACCTGGGCTTTCACCCAAGGCGACCGGCCTCGTTCCACCGTCGGGACGACAGGATTTAAACCTGCGACCCCTTGACCCCCAGGCACATCACGAGGGGGCGGGATCACGGCTGATACCCGCCTCCACCTGGGGTTATAGTCCTTGCCGGTCCTTCAGCGTCCAAGGTCGTCCGGCGCGGTTGTCACTCAGTTCGTCACTCAGAATTCGTCGTACCCGGAGACCTGGCCGATGGAGAAGATGTGCCTGTTCGCGGCGCAGATCGTCTCCAGGACGTGGATGGGGGTGTCCTCGGTGGAGTAGCTCGCGCGGAGCACTTGGACGATCCACTCTCCGGGCTCGAGTTCCAGCGTCTCGCGCTCGAAGGCTGTCGGCGGCCGAGCGGTCAGGTTCTCCTCCGCGTGACCGAACGAGTAGCCGAGGGCGATCAACGCGGACTGAAGCGACGGCTTGACGAACTCCGGCTCGGCAAGCCTGGTGTCGCCGAACAGGTCCGCCCGGAAGTAGCTCGTCGCGATGCGTACCGGCACGTCGTTCGCGGTCATCATCTTGCGCCGGGCCACGATGTCCGTACCGGGCTCGACGCGCAGGCAGGCCGCAACATGATCGCTGGCGGGCTCCAGCCCGACATAGAGCATCCGGCGATCAGCTTTCAGCCCTTGTCGTTCCGCTTCCGCCAGGAACAAGGACTTGGAGCCCCTGACGGCGGGCTCGGTCGGCAACGCCCGCTGCACCAGCACCCGAGGAGCCGGCGAGGCAGGACCCTCCGGCGCACGAGCCGTCGGCCCCTTTCTCATCTGCGAGATCCGCCCAGGCGAGACCCCCAGCCGCCCGGCGATCTCCTCCAGGCTCATCCCGGACTCCCGCGCCTCCGCGATGGCCTGCCGCCGCATCTTGGCCGCCTCGGCGACCAACCCTTGTTCCTCGGTCATGAGTCGGCTGAGCATGCGGGCTCGTTCCACGGGATCGCTGACCTGCGCGACTTCTCTCAGCGTCTTCAAGTCCATCCGGGCGTTACCTCCTCAGCGACCGACATTCGGCGCACTTTAGCCCCCCTATTGCGAGGGTCTAGCCAGGGCTCTACTCTCGACTTTAGCCCCCCTAAAACCGGGGCCTTGAGTAGACCCCCATCTACGGGACGAACGGTGCTGCAACACCACCCGCAGACGGGGGTCCGAAGCATCGAGAGCTTGGGGCGTCAACGATGCACGACCAGATTATCGCCGTGCCCAGGAACGGCAAGAAAACGCAAGCCGCGCTGTCCGCAGATCTCCTGCGCCGGACCCTCCGGACCGAGCACGGCATACAAGCAGACATCCACGCGGGATACGACCTCGCCCTGGTGTCGGTCTGGGTAGGGCTGGCGGTCTGGTGCGACGGCCACCGGTTCTGGTGGCGCACCGGCTGGGACCCCGAACGCAAGCGTGCCCTCTACGCCTGGCACCCGGCCCTCGAACCCGAACGAGCCGCCCGTCGCATCGCCTTCCGGTACGCCGATCTACGCGCCGACTACCCGCTCTCCCAGGCGATCGACGACGTGGGAAACGCCGCCAGCACCTCCCCCACGGAAGAGAGCGCGCCATGACGACGGCTGGGAGCACCGTCGGCAGCCGAGTCAAGATCGTGGATATGCTCCATAGCCCAGCCAGAACACGAGCGTTCGCATCATGGCTCCTTGGACAACGTGGCACGGTGGTGAGCATCCTACGTAACGGCACGCTGGCACTCGTGAAACTCGACGGCGAGCCCGGCGAGCGCGCGGCGCGTGAGGCGACAACCGAGCAAGATCCTAAAAGCCGAAAATGATCTATCCGAGCCTCAACGGTTCGAGGGGATTGTCAGGTGGCAAGGCCCGACGGAGGAGGGCCTTGCCGGCGATCGCCCCAGCCCGTACGACGGACACCGAAGTCCGCGATCGTCACGGCCTAAGCCACCGTGCCGCCTTCTGATCCGTAGTCCCACGAGCAAGATCCACACCTGTCCACAGATGTCTCCTGACCTGCCCGGCAGCACTATCGGCCTCCCGCTGGTTCCATCCGGGTCCATAATCATCCAGAGCCGCCGTTAGCAGGCGTGTTAGCAACCCTGGCGCCACAAGCACTCGATCACCCGAGGGCAAGGGACCCGGGAGTGCAGGGCCAGGCCTTCCGCTATGCCTGCTCCGATGATTCCGAGCGCGCCTGGCTGAACGTGGGATGCTGGAGCAGCAGATCGCGCAGCTCATCGGGAAGGCCGGCAGTGAGTAGCCGCGCCTGGATCCAGGGATCGACGCCGACCTCGACGCCATGCTGGCCAACCGCCGCGACCCGCTTGGCCATCAAAAGGACGACATCGGGCTCCTTGCCGTCCGGCTCCGGCGCGGAGAGCGAGAAGTACAGCATCTGCTGCTGCCACACTGAGCTCAGGTCCAGGTAGGCGAGGACTTGCGGCCACTGCCTTGCGAGCGTGGCCATGAAGGGCACCCACAGCTCCTCGCTCTCCTATTGCCCCCCTCGCCCGCCAGCAGCAGCCTGCCCCAGAGCAGCTCGAACCAGGAGAACGCAGGAACGTCCTGGTCGCTTTCCGCTGGCACGAATACAGTTTGGTACCCGCTGCCCGCGGAGTCCGCGGCATACGCCTCGACCAGCCGGCCCTGGCGCGGGGTCAGCGCCTGCCTGATCGCGGAAATATCACCCGACGCCAAGGACTCGGCGTCCACCGTGATGCGCAATGAATTGTGTGACGGACGTATCCATTCACGCCTGTGAGTGATCAGGCGTTTTGTGGTGGCATCCAGGGGTTTCCGGCCAGAGCATCACGGAGGGCATCGAGTGGGTGGATGCCGTGGTTCCGGGCGGTGCCGAGGTAGGAGCGGATCAGGCAGTAGCGGGCGGCGGTGCGCACGCTGCGCCAGCAGCCGCCGATCTTCATCTGCAGTTTGACCATGCGCTGAGGCTGTTCGGCGGGGTTGTTGGTGAAGGGCACGGCGAAGTCGACGGTGAAACGCCAGACCTGCGCGGCCCGGGTCTGCAACCGTCGTGCCA